>JAMONS010000049.1 GCA_027065555.1 Hyphomicrobiales bacterium
AGACGCTATCAAATGATGAAATACAGCAAAATGAACTAAGTGAGACAATCACAATTATTGCACCTTCTGTAAAAGAGGCGATGACGCAGTTTAAGGTTAGGGGTCTTGATGTTTTGGGTTATGCAATCGCTGGTAAAATTGTGCGCCAAGAATTTTCTTTGGTTGGTGGTTCAAAAAGTGAGCCAATGTTTGATGGCAAGCCAATGTTCTCGGCCACTTGGATTCGTAAAATATAAGGTTTGGGTTCGCAAAACATAAAACTAATAATTATAAAATTAGAAACTAGGAATCCTAATTAAGGAGCTAAAATGCTTACGCGTAATGATGATAAAATGAATAATGATCAAAATGGCAATCAATTTGATGCGCCATTATGGGCGCCAGATAGATGGCAAAATATAAAAAGAAATTATACTATTGATGATGTCAGGAAACTATCTGGCTCTTTGCCAATTCACTATAGTTTGGCAGAAAATGGGGCAAGGAAACTCTGGGAATTGCTACATAGTGAAGAATTTGTCCCAACACTTGGCACTTTTACTGGCAACCAAGCAGTGCAACAAATTAAAGCTGGTCTAAAGGCGATATATCTTTCTGGTTGGCAAGTGGCAGCTGATGCCAATACTAGTGGAAATATGTATCCTGACCAAAGTCTTTACCCAGTTGATAGCGTGCCATCTGTTGTTAAGCGCATAAATAAGGCGCTACAGCGTGCTGATCAGATTCAGACTATGGAGCAGCTTGAGGGTAAAGAAACTAGTGAATATGATTTTTTTGCGCCGATAATTGCCGATGCGGAGGCTGGTTTTGGCGGTGCGCTTAATGTGTTTGAATTGATGAAAGCAATGATTGAGGCAGGTGCTGGGGCGGTGCATTTTGAAGATCAGTTGGCATCTGAAAAGAAATGCGGTCATTTGGGCGGCAAAGTACTTGTGCCTACTCGCACCTTTATCAAAACGCTAAATTCAGCACGCTTAGCGGCTGATACAATGAATGTACCAACTCTTATAATGGCTCGGACTGATGCTGAGGCTGCTCGTTTAATAACTTCTGATATTGATGAATATGATGCGCCTTTTATTACGGGTGAGCGCACAGAAGAGGGCTTTTATAAATTAAAAGGTGGCTTTGAATGTGCCATTGCTCGTGGGCTTGCTTATGCCCCTTATGCTGATTTAATTTGGTGTGAAACTTCAACGCCAAATCTTGATGATGCCAAAAGATTTGCAGAAGCGATTAAGGATAAATATCCAGAGCAAATGCTAGCTTATAATTGCTCACCTTCGTTTAATTGGGCGAAATATATGGGTGAAAATGATATGGCAAAATTCCAGCGTGAGCTTGGAGAGATGGGTTATAAATATCAATTTATCACACTAGCTGGCTTTCATAACCTTTCGCTTAGCACATTTAATCTGGCTCGTAATTATGCAAAAGATGGCATGAAGGCATATTCTCAATTACAACAGGCAGAATTTGCGGCTGAGAAAGACGGCTTTAGCGCTACACGTCATCAAAGAGAAGTTGGTACGAGCTATTTTGATGCTGTTAGTATGGCGGTTTCGCAAGGGCAATCTGCAACCACTGCAATGGCTAATTCAACTGAAAATGCGCAATTTTAGGATAAAGCGTGCGTTGTTCTAAGATAGTGGAATATTATTTTCGTTCTTTTGATCTTGATAGACCTTTGATAAATCATCATAAAGTTTGCTGATAGTTTCTATTCTATCAGCAAATTTTTCTTTATCATTTTTGCTTAAGTGCTCTTTCATTTGCGTGATAGAATGGGCGGTAAAAAATTCGTTTTTCCTATTATAAAGTTCTTTTTGTGGCCTGTTCTTATTGCCATAGACTTGCTTTAAGATATTTATATCGTGGGGAATGGCAAAATTATCTCTTGTTTGCTCATAGCTAAATAAATAATAAAAATTATCATATCCTGCCCATGTGATGGCTGAAAGACATAAAGAGCAAGGCTCATGAGTTGCTAAGAAAATGCAATCTTTTGGATCTGGTAGGTCTTTATGATCTCGTTCATAAAGCTTTTTTATGGCGTGCATTTCCCCATGCCAAAGTGGGTTTTCTATTTCATTATTGGTCTCGGCAATAACTAAAGAATGATCCTTTTTTAACAAGATAGCTGCCCCAAAAATCTTATTGCCCTTTTTAACTTCTTTTGCTGTTAGGGGCACAATGTCGTGCTCTATTACATCTAATAATCTAGTGACTAAACCTTGTTTCATAATTCAACTCTATAAGGCTTTTCAAAATCATAAAGCTCAAGATTATTTTCTTCGCCCTCTCTATCAACAACCAAAAAATCGGTTTCTTTTTCAAGTGCTACTAATGCGCCATGCCAAACATTGCTATGATAATTTACGCCCTGTCCTTCACTAGCCAAAAAGGCGATTGGATTAGTTGGCACTCCATCTTTATCTTTTGCTACAATGATTAAAAACTTTGATGGAATAAGTGGCATAAAACTTTGGCTGCCATAGGGGTGACGCTCCATAAAATTTAGCGAATAGGGCAAATCAAAAGGGCTAGCACGAAATATTGAAATAGCAGTTCTGGCATTAGTCCCTTTTATTTGAACTTTAGCTAAATCATGATAGCGTTTTGTTGTGCCATTATTTATTGCTATGAAATCTGAATGTTTATCTATTTCAATAACCTGCCCAAACGAGGCAAATGCTTGTTGAGAAAGTTGTTTGATTTTAATGGTTTTCATTTTATTTTTCATATAGTTAGAGCTGGATGTCGATTTACATCTTTATATAATAAATAGCGAAATTGCGTTGAGCCAGTTGCAATGCAGGCCTGCGGGCAAAAGGCACGTAGCCACATATAATCACCCGGCCCAACATTTATCCAATCTTCATTTAGGCGATATTTTGCGCTGCCCTGAAGTACAAAAAGCCCATGTTCCATCACATGAGTTTCGGCAAAGGGAATTTGCGCTTCTGGCTCAAGAGAAACAATATTAACATGGCAATCATGACTGATATCATTTGGGTCAACAAAGCGTTTTGTTGTCCATTTATTGTTGGTATTGGGCATGGCTGTTGGTGCAATATCTTGCTCATTTGTTACAAAAGATTTTGGGGTTTTTAGGCCTTTTATTTTTTGATATTTTTTCCTAATCCAGTGAAAACTTACATTTTTAGTACTATTATTTTTCACGCTCCATTGGCTTTTAGGTGCAATATAGGCATAACCGCCCTCTGCCATCCTATGAGTTTTTCCCTCAAGAATAAATGTTAACTCGCCAGAAGTTACAAATAAAATTCCTTGTGCTTTTTTATTTGGCTCAGGATTATCTGATCCGCCATTTGGTGCAACTTCCATAATATATTGGCTAAAAGTTTCAGCAAATCCAGATAGGGGACGAGCTAGTATCCAAGCTCTAGTTTTTTGCCAAAATGGAAATTGCGAGGTTACAATATCCGACATAACGCTTTGCGGGATAAGCACATAGGCTTCATTAAAAACCGCCCTATCATTGGCAATTCTATCTTGCGGATAAAGCCCGCCTTTTGGGGTAAAATATTTCCTCATTATTTTAATATCTCATTTAAGCGCAACTGCGCAATGCGCTCAACTTGTTTGCAAGCTGTTGCAAATTCTTGCTCTATATTATTTTCTATTCTTTCTTCAAAATTTTGCAAAATGCTTTTTTTGTCATAATCTTTGACTGCAATAATAAAGGGAAAGCCAAACTTTTCTGTGTAAGCAGTATTGAGAGCTATAAATTTTTCAAGCTCTTGCTCGCTTAAATCGTTAAGCCCTGCGCTTGCTTGCTCCTTTGTGCTGTGTTTTGTTAGTTTTTTAGCAAGCGCTAATTTGCCTGCTAGGTCTGGGTGCGCTCTTAAAACCTCTAATCTCTCTTCTTTATCTGCTAGGCGAAATTGCATTCTTAAAGCAAAACCAAGCCCAAGCGCATTATCATTTGCTGGGGCAAGTTCAGCTTCATAAGTTCGCTCAGCCACCCATTCAGAACTCTCATAAATGCCACCAAACAGACTTAAAAAATCATCTTTCGCTAGCCTTGATGGTTTGATATTTAGCCTTTCAAATGGGTGATGTTCAATCCAATGATTAGCAATATCAATGCGCTTAGCAATCCAAACCTTATCATGGCTTTTGATATATTTGATAAATTCTTTAAGTGCCTTTGTGCGCGAAGCTCTGCCAACAAGCCGATTATGTAGGCCAATAGACATCATTTTTGGCGAGCCATTTTCTCCCTCTTTATATAGTACATCAAAACTATCTTTTAGATAGGTTAGAAATTGCTCAGAATTATTAAAGCCATTAGCAGTTGCAAAACGCATATCATTGCAATCAAGGGTGTATGGAATTATTAGCTGCGCATCTCGCCAATGTTCACGCCAATAGGGCAAATCATCATCATAGGCATCGCTTAGATAGGTAAAACCATCTTCTTCTGTTGCTAAATCTAGCGTGTTTATTGAACAACGTCCAAGATAAAATCCTTTTGGACGCTCCCCTGTTGCCGCTTTATGTAATCGAATTGCCTCATGCAAATCATCTCGCTCGTCATTGGCACTATAATCCTTATAATCTATCCATTTTAGCCCATGGCTAGCTATTTCCCAACCAGCTTTTATCATTGCTTCGCTTTGATGGGGGGAGCGCAAAAGAGCATTTGCTACGCCAAAAACCGTGATGGGAATATCCTCACTGACAAATAAATCGTGTAAACGCCAAAAGCCAGCCCTTGCACCATATTCATATATGCTTTCCATATTCCAATGGCGCTGTTTTTTCCAAGCTTTAGCGCCAATTATTTCAGATAGGAATTTTTCTGAGCTTTCATCATTATGTAAAATATTGCTCTCTGCGCCTTCCTCATAATTTAGCACAAATTGCACCGCAATATTTGCCCCGTTAGGCCAATTAACTTTTGGCTTGTTTTCGCCATAGCCGAGCATATTTCTAGGATAACGCATGAGATACTCCATTATAGTATTTTCTAAATTCAATTATGCTAATTGAATTACGCTGACTTCGTCGCGCACCGCACTCGCTATCGCTTCATGCGATGATAGTATTTAGCATTAAAAATGCTAAATACTATAGATTACACTATTTTAATATGCGCCTAAAATATAAAGCTTACAAGTTGATTTGAAAAAAATAGACCAAAAGGTAAAAAATCACTAGTATTTTTGATATTTTGAGTAGTATTCTATTTTGATTAAACGCTAAAATATGAAGGCAGGGGAAAATAATGGCAAATTTAGGTTATTTAACAACGCATGTGCTGGATACTATGTTTGGCTCTCCTGCTAGCGAAATGAAGATTGAATTGTTTGAAATTCAGGGGGCAGATAAAAATCTGCTTGTTGAGGCAACAACCAACCAAGATGGGCGTTGTGAAAAACCTTTGTTAGCTAAAGGAAGTTTTAAGCTGGGCACGTATGAATTATTATTTTATGTCAGTGATTATTTTGCAAAAAATAATGTTGAGCTACAAAATGGGCAGTTTTTAGATATAGTTCCTGTGCGTTTTACACTATCAGATGAAAAAGCGCATTATCATGTGCCGTTATTAGTTTCGCCCTATGGATATTCCACATATCGGGGTAGCTAATGGGAGTGCGTAATGAAATAAGATTTTTGCTCAATGATGAAGAAATTCGTCTAAAAAATCTATCGCCAGATCTTAGCTTGTTAGATTATTTGCGCTTGAATAAAGATTTGGTTGGCACAAAAGAGGGCTGCAACGAGGGCGATTGTGGTGCTTGTACTGTGTTGGTTGGAAAATTGGTTTTTGGAGAGCTTATTTATGAGAGCGTAAATGCTTGTATTAGGTTTGTTCCTTCGCTTGATCTTTGCCATATTATAACGATTGAGCATCTTAAAAGAAATGATGTTTTGCACCCTATCCAACAAGCAATGGTTGAATATCATGGTTCGCAATGCGGCTTTTGCACACCGGGTATAATCATGTCGCTTTATGCTTTATTGCTCAAAGATCCAAATGCCAACAAGCATGAAATAGAAAAAGCCTTGCAGGGAAACCTATGCCGTTGCACTGGTTATGCGCCCATTATTAAGGCGGCTTTATCGCTTAGTGAAAGTGGCGGTTTACAGAATGATATTTTGCTTAAACAGCGTGAGGAAATAGCGCAAAAACTTAAAGATATGTCTGATGGCAATAGGGTTGAAATGAGTAGCGAAAAGGGTGAGTTTTTTATTCCCAAAGATATTGCTGATTTAATTTTATTGTTAGAGCAAAAATCAAATGCGACAATTCTTGCTGGCTCAAGCGATATTGGCCTGTGGGTAAATGTTGCGCATAAGGATATTTCACCGATAATTTTTATTGCTAATTTAAGTGAGTTGAAAAATATTTCGCAAACTAAAGCAGGTTTGGAATTTGGTGCTTGTGTTACATATTCTGAGTCTTACGAAATAATAGCGAAATTCTTTCCGCACTTAAGTGAATTTTGGGCGCAAATTGGCGGCAATCAAATTAGAAATATGGGAACATTGGGCGGCAATATTGCTAATGGCTCACCCATTGGAGATTTAGCGCCTGCTTTTATTGCGCTTGGGGCAAAGCTGAATTTAGTAAAGGGCAAAACTGAGCGCACTATTTTGCTTGAAGATTTCTATATTGCTTACGCAAAACAAGATTTACAAAAAGGTGAATTTATAAAAAGCATATTTATTCCCTTCATTAAAGAAAATGAAAAACACGCTATTTATAAAATTTCTAAACGAAAATATGAGGATATTTCAACTGTCTGTGCTGCCTTTAAGTTAGAGATAGGAAACAAGAAAATCACAAAAGCGATTTTTGCTTTTGGTGGCATGGCGGCAAAACCAAGCCGAGCGAGAGAAACAGAAAAGGCTCTTGAGGGGAAAGCATTTAACGAGGAAAACATCAAAAAAGCTAGCATAGAATTAGCAAATGATTTTGCGCCAATAGATGATGTCCGTTCAAGCGCTCAATATCGAATGCTCTTGGCGCAAAACCTGCTTTATAAATTCTTTATGGAGCAAAAATATGGGCAAAAAAATGAGCGATAAAAACAAAGAAATTGCGCATGATAGCGCTATAAAACATGTAAGCGGTGAGGCAGTTTTTATTGATGATATGGTTGAGCCAAAGGGGTTGTTACACGCCTATTTGGGGCTAAGCACTATTGCGCATGGTGAAATTGAGCAGCTTGATTTAAGCGAAGTTAAAAAAGCTGATGGGGTTATTTGTACTCTAAGCGCTAAAGACATTATCGGGGTCAATGATGTTAGTCCAATGCACTTATTTGATGATCCTATATTTGCTGAAAAGCTAATAGAATTTCATTCGCAAGCAATTTTTGCAGTGGTAGCAAAAACTCGTCTCGAGGCAATGAAAGCTGCAAAATTGGCAAAGATAAAATATAAGGAACTTCGTGCAAAAATAGATATTGCCAGCGCTCTTGAAGAGGGGGGTGAGCAAGTTGCTAACTCCATGACACTAAAAAATGGCAACGCAAAAAAAGCACTAAAAGAGGCTCAAAATAGGCTTGAAGGATCAATTCAAATTGGTGGGCAAGAGCATTTTTATCTTGAGGGGCATATTGCTTTGGCAATCCCGCATGAGGGTGCTGAAATGGAGATATATTCTTCAACTCAGCACCCAAGTGAAGTGCAATTAATGGTGGCAAATGCGCTTGATGTATCAAGCAATGAAATAGTGGTTAAAAATAGAAGGGTTGGAGGGGCGTTTGGCGGCAAAGAAACGCAAAGCAACCTGTTTGCGGTGGTTGCGGCGTTAGCTGCTAAAAAGACCGGAAAAGCGGTAAAACTTCGCCCAAATAGAGAAGATGATATAAAAATTACTGGCAAACGGCATGATTTTTTAGTTGATTATGATGTGGCTTATGAAAATGATGGCACTATTAGTGCGTTAAGTGCTAATTTTGCTGCTCGGTGTGGGTTTTCTGCTGATTTAAGCGGCCCTATTACCGATAGAACTTTGTTTCATGCCGATAATTGTTATTTCTATGAGAATGTTGAATTAAAATCACAACCATTAAAAACCCATACGGTTTCAAATACTGCCTTTCGTGGCTTTGGTGGGCCGCAAGGCATGGTTTTGGCTGAAAGAGTGATTGAAGAAATTGCTTATAAATTGAAAAAAGATAGTCTTGAAATTCGCAAGAAGAATTTTTATGGCATAAAAGAGCGTAATATCACGCCCTATCATCAAACAATAAAAGATAATATTATTGCTCGCCTTGTTGATGAATTAGAGATTAGCTCTGACTATCAAAAGCGGCGAAAAGCAATAATTAAATTTAATGAAAATAATGAATTTATCAGAAAAGGCATTGCTCTTACGCCAGTGAAATTTGGCATATCTTTTACTGCAACTTGGTATAATCAGGCAGGGGCGCTTATTCATATTTATCGTGATGGCTCAATCATGCTAAACCATGGTGGTATAGAAATGGGGCAGGGGCTTTATACCAAAGTGGCGCAAGTTGTTGCCAGCGGTTTTGGGGTTGATTTAGGCGATGTAAAAATCAGTGCAACAGCAACCGATAAAATAGCCAACACTTCTGCAACTGCTGCTTCTTCTGGCTCAGACCTAAATGCAATGGCGGCGCAAAATGCTATTGATAAAATCAAACAACGATTAGTTGAATTTGCCGCCAAAAAATATAAGTGCCAACAAAAGGATATTAGTTTTGCCAATGGTGAGGTAATGGTTGGGAGCAAGGTTTTAAGTTTCGCTGATTTTATCAATCAGGCCTATTTGGCACGGGTGCAATTATTTGATAGTGGCTTTTATAAAACTCCAGATATTCATTGGGATAGAGAAAAGGGTAAGGGCAATCCATTTTATTATTTTTCTTATGGGGCTGCGGTTTCTGAGGTGAGCATAGATTTATTAACGGGGCAAAGCACTATTGAGCAGGTTGATATATTGCACGATGTTGGAAATTCGCTAAATGAGGCGCTTGATATTGGGCAAATTGAGGGTGGCTTTGTGCAAGGTTCTGGCTGGCTTACTTCAGAAGAATTGGCGTGGGACGAAAATGGAAAATTATGGACGTTTTCTCCCTCAACTTATAAAATTCCACTAGCTAGTGATATTGCAAAAGAGTTTAATGTAAAATTGGCTAGCTGGTCAAAAAACCCTGCCAATACTATTAAACGCTCAAAAGCAGTTGGTGAGCCGCCTCTTATGTTAGCAATTTCAGTTTTAGAGGCGATTTCTATGGCGATAGCTTCTGTTGCAAATTATGAAATCTGCCCAAGATTAAACACACCCGCAACTAGTGAAAATATTTTAATGAGCATTGAGCGTCTAAAAAATGAAATGCTTTAATTATGGAATTAAGAATAGCAAAAATTGAGCAGTTTTTAGCGAAAAATAAATCTGTTATTTTAGTTAGTGTAAAACAAGTAAAGGGCTCAACCCCAAGAGATATTGACGCTAAAATGTTGGTTAGTTCAAGTAAGTCAATCGGCACAATAGGAGGCGGAAAGCTTGAGTTTAGCGCAATAGAAAAAGCGCAAATAATGCTTAAAAATAAGCAAAAAGAGCAGGAGTTAGAAATAAGTTTGGGGGTTAAAAGCCAGCAATGTTGCGGTGGCTTTGTAGTATTAAAGCTAGAATTAATTGATGAAAATATATCTCAAAAATTATTACAAGAAGCCAAAGAGCAGGAAGAAACATTACCTTGTATATATTTATTTGGTGCTGGGCATGTTGGCATTGCGCTGGCTAATCTTTTGGCGCACATGCCCTATAGAACTACGCTTATTGATAGTCGTCAAAACCTAGCGCCAAATAATATTGCTAATATTGAATTGATTATAAGCCCGTTGCCAGAAGCTATTGTTAGAGAGGCAAAACCTAATAGTGCCTTTGTTATTTTTACTCATGATCATGAATTAGATTTTTTAATTTTGAGCGAAGTCCTTAAAATAGAAAACGCTAAATATGTTGGTATGATTGGATCGAATACTAAACGCAAAAAATTTGAAAGCTGGTTTATAAAAAATGCTGGAACAAATCAGCAGTTGGAAAAATTAATTTGCCCAATAGGGGGTGATGAGGTTGGGGATAAACGCCCTAATATAATTGCGGCTTTGACTCTTAGTGAAATAATCGGCAAGCTTTATTAATAGTGTTTGAGGGAGGGCTTTTGAGGGAGGGCTTTAATGAATAATGAGCAAGGCTTGCGCTTAGAGCTTGATGGGATAGTGAAAGCGTTTCCTGGTGTTTTGGCCAATGATGATATTTCTTTTTCTATTAAAAAGGGCGAAATCCATGCGCTGTTGGGTGAAAATGGCGCTGGTAAATCAACTTTAGTTAAGATGATTTATGGCATTATGAAGCCAGATGAGGGTACTATTGCTTGGAATGGTAAGCCAATGAACATTGTTAATCCAAAAGCCGCACGGGCGCTTGGAATTGGCATGGTATTTCAGCATTTTTCATTATTTGAAGCAATGACTGTTCTTGAAAATATTGCGCTTGGTATGGACGAAAAAATGTCCAAAAAAGCGCTTGAGGAAAAAGTTGTAAATATTATGCAAAAATATGGGTTGTCGCTCAATCCAAAGCGTATTGTTTCGACTTTGGGGGTTGGTGAGCGCCAACGTATCGAAATTGTACGGGCGCTTTTATTGAATCCAAAATTGCTTATTATGGACGAGCCAACTTCGGTTTTAACACCGCAAGAGGTTGCGCAATTATTTAATGTTTTGCGCCAACTTAGCTCTGATGGTTGTTCAATATTGTATATTTCTCATAAATTAGATGAGATAAAGGAGCTTTGCGACAGCGCAACAATTTTGCGAGGCGGCAAGGTTGTTGCTACATGCGATCCAAAAAAAGAAACCGCTAAAACTATGGCGGCAATGATGATAGGAACATCGCTGCAAGCAATTAATAAGGTTAAGTCTAAAGAGCTTTTAGAAATTGGCTTTAGTGTAAATAATCTGTCCCTTAAGGGGGGCGGTGATTTTGGTGTAAGTCTTAAGGATATTTCCTTTGATGTTTATAGGGGTGAAATTTTAGGAATTGCAGGGGTTGCTGGTAATGGACAAAACGAATTGCAGCTAGTTTTAAGTGGTGAGATAGTGCTTAAAGATAAAGCAAAAATTAGCATGAACAATATTGAAATTGGCAATATGAGCGCAAAAGAGCGGCGAAAACACGGGCTTTGCGCAGTGCCAGAAGAGCGGCACGGACATGCAGCAGTTCCAGAATTTAGCTTAAATGATAATGCTATTCTTACGGCTCGCAATCGACAAAATATGGTAAGGGCTGGTATGATAAATGCTAATATCGCCAAGCAATTTACTACAAAAATTATCGATGAATTTAATGTAATGACGACAGGTCATGGAGCAAGCGCCTCTTCGCTTTCTGGGGGGAATTTACAAAAATTTATTATGGGGCGTGAAATATTGCAAGTGCCAGATGTTTTGGTGGTATCCCAACCAACTTGGGGGGTTGATGCGGGGGCTGCTAGCGCTATCCATCAAGCGTTGATTGATTTAGCAAAGGGCGGGGCAGCTATCGTTATTATTTCGCAAGACCTAGATGAATTGTTGGAGCTTTGTGATAGTTTGGCAATAATTAATGAAGGCACGCTTTCGCAAAAGCAAAAAGTGGGCGTAATGAGCATTGAAGAAATTGGCTTGCTTATGGGCGGTGTGCATGGCGAAGCTAAGCCTTCCTCTTCTGAAGTGGGGCATGAGGGAATAGCCAATGCAAATTAGGTTTGAAAAAAAGCTAGAGCCAAGCAGAAAAATGCTATTTGCAACGCCAATATTGGCGGTTATTTTGACTATGATTTTGGGGGCGATAGTTTTTTCTATTTTGGGTTATGATGGTTTGGGGGCGGTGCGTGAGATTTTTTTAACTCCCCTAACTAATTCACTAAAATGGCAAGATTTAGCGGTAAAAGCAGCACCGCTTATTATTATTGGGGTTGGGCTATCTATTGGCTATCGTGCTAATGTGTGGAATATTGGTGCTGAGGGGCAATATATTGCTGGTGGTTTGGCGGCAACTGGCATGGCGCTTTTAACTCATAATATGAGTGGTTGGTATTTGTTGCCCTTGATGGGAATTGCTGGAATGTTGGGCGGTATGGCGTGGGTGTTTTTACCTGCATTGTTGCGCACTAAATTAAAAGTCAATGAGATTTTAACTTCGCTAATGCTAACTTATGTGGCAATTCAGTTACTTAATTATCTAATTTTTGGCCCATGGAAAAGCCCAACTTCTTTTGGGCAACCGCAAACTGTTTTGTTTAATGATTGGCAAATATTACCCTATATAATTAAAGGAACTATTGTGCAAGCAGGTGCGCCAATAGCGGTTTTAATTGCTATCATGGCTTGGCTAATTATGTCCAAATCGGTATTTGGCTTTCAGGTGAGAACGGTTGGTTCAGCACCCAATGCCGCTCGTTATGGTGGTTTTTCAGAAAATAAAACTATCTGGCTTGTGTTGTTAATTAGCGGTGGTTTGGCGGGATTAGCTGGTATGTTAGAGGTTGCAGGGCCGTTTAACCGTATGGTGCCGCAATTTCCAGCTGGTTATGGATTTACCGCCATTATTGTTGCGTTTTTAGGGCGGTTGCACCCAATAGGAGTGCTAATTGCTGGT
Organism: Hyphomicrobiales bacterium; assembly: GCA_027065555.1. Classification (GTDB taxonomy): domain Bacteria; phylum Pseudomonadota; class Alphaproteobacteria; order Rhizobiales; family Devosiaceae; genus S141-66. Next base: position 12,656 of record JAMONS010000049.1, read on the forward strand.
GTTGTTTTGGCCATTACTTTTGTTGGTGGGGAGGTAGCGCAAACAACCATTGGCCTGCCAAATGCGGCGGTTGGATTATTTCAGGCCATGATGTTGTTTTTGTTGTTAGCTGGTGATGTTTTGGTGCGCTATAATATAAAAATAATTAGGGCAAGAAGAGCATGAGTATTGATCTAACTATTGCTATTATCATTACAATGGTTGGCGCTTCAACGCCATTATTGCTGGCGGCACTTGGCGAGTTGGTGGTTGAAAAAAGCGGTGTGCTTAATCTTGGGGTTGAGGGCATGATGCTTACAGGAGCGGTGGTTGGGTTTGCCGTAACTTACACAACGGGCAATCCTTGGCTTGGCATATTAGCCGCTGGTTTTGCTGGTGCATGTGTTTCAATGATTTTTGCTTTTCTAACTCTAAGTCTTTTTGCCAATCAAGTGGCGACAGGTTTGGCGCTGACAATTTTTGGTGCTGGTTTTTCGGCTTTGTTTGGGCAGGCATTTACTGGTAAACCAATAAAATTATTCAAATCTATTTTTCCTGATTATCTTACCGATCACCCAATATTGCGAGTGTTTTTTGATCATTCACCATTGGTATATTTTTCATTATTTATGGTTTTTGCAGTTTCTTATTTTTTATATAAAACTAGAGCTGGCTTAGTTTTGCGTGCAGTTGGCGAAAATGATCATTCTGCTCACTCAATAGGATATTCGGTAATTAAGGTTCGTTATGGCGCTGTTGGCTTTGGCGGCATGATGGCAGGAATTGGCGGGGCGTGCTTTCCGCTATTATTAACTCCGCAATGGGTTGAGGGCTTAACGGGTGGTCGAGGCTGGATTGCATTAGCATTAGTTGTGTTTTCTGCGTGGAAACCCACACGTTTACTTGCAGGCGCTTATCTTTTCGGGTTAATTGCTACTATGGAAGTTTATGCAAAAGCTGCGGGGGGTGGATTTAGAATTATCCCATCAGAATTATGGGCGAGCCTACCCTATCTTGCCACAATATTAGTGCTTGTTCTTATTTCGCTACGACATAAGATGAGTTCAAGTGCCCCAGCGTGTTTGGGAAAACCATTTATTCCGAGTAATTAATATATATAGCTAAACTATAACAACAAACAGGAGAATATCATGAAACTAATTAATCGTCGTAATGCCTTAAAGATTGGCGGTGCAGCAGCAGCTCTACCGCTTATCGGAATACCAGCCTTTGCACAAAAAGAAAAAGTAAAAGCTGCTTTTGTACTTATTGGAACGCCTGATGATAATGGCTGGAACTATGGTCATGATCTTGGTCGTATAGAAATGATTGAAGCGCTTGGTGCAGATAGAGTTGAAACAACTGTTGTTACCAATGTTGCTTATGGACCTGATAGTGAACGTGTGTTTCGTGAATTAGCGCAACAGGGGCATGATATAATTTTTGGCGCAAGCTTTGGTTATGGTGATGCTATGCTTAAAGTTGCAAAACAATTTCCTGATGTGAAATTTGAATGGGCAACAGGTTATAAAACTGCCCCCAATCTTTCAACTTATAACGCTCGTTTTCACGAAGGCCGCTCAGTGCTTGGAACGATTTCTGGCATGATGAGTAAAACTGGCATTGGCGCATATATTGGCTCGTTCCCAATTCCTGAAGTTGTGATGGGAATTAATGCGTTTCACCTTGCAGCTCGTAAAGCTAATCCAGATTTCATCACTAAAGTTGTTTATGTTGATAGCTGGTTTGACCCTGCAAAAGAAGCTGATGCGGCTCGTGCTTTAATTGATCAAGGTGTTGATGTTATCACTCAACATACTGATGGCCCAGCAGCGCTGCAAGTTGCAGAAGAGCGTGGAATTATTGGTGGTTTTGGGCAGGGTGCTGATATGAGCGCATTTGCTCCTGATGCACATTTAACTTCAATTATTGATATTTGGTCTCCTTATTATATTAAGGCGGTTAAATCAGTGCTTGATGGTAATTGGAAAGAGGGAACTTCTTGGGAAGGTATTGCTGGTGGTGAAGTTGTCATTGGTCCATATAACAAGAAAATCCCTGCAGACGTTGTGGCAGCGGCAGAAGCTGTTCGGTTAGGCATTATTGATGGATCATATCATCCGTTTACTGGCCCTATCACTGATAATAAAGGTGAGCTTCGTGTTGAGAAAGGCGATATTATTGATGATGGCGAGTTCTGGGCTGTTGATTGGTATGCTGAGGGTGTTGAGGCTTAAAGAGGGCTAATTTTGTTAGCCTTGTATAATCTGCTACCCTTCGATGTCATTCCTGCGAAAGCAGGAATCCAGTAGACTGCTGTCCAGCGGGCAAAAGACTCTATTGCACCAAAGACTTGGCTTGACTGGATTCCGTATCAAGTACGGAATGACAACGGAGGGTATAGGAATGATAATGGAAGTCATTGTAAAGATTCACAATTTTGCTGACAGAAATAGAATATTATTTAAGCGGTGGGGGACACAAACAAACAAAGGCATTAAATGACAGATCCAACAATAATAATGGAATGGCTAACATTCGCTTTTCGCTGGCTACATGTAATTGTTGCCATTGCGTGGATTGGCTCATCATTTTATTTTATTGCGCTAGATTTGGGTTTAAGAAAAACTAAGAATTTGCCTGACAAAGCCAAAGGCGAAGAATGGCAGGTGCATGGGGGCGGGTTTTATCATATTACTAAATATATGGTTGCGCCATCGACTTTGCCAGAGCATTTAATCTGGTTTAAGTGGGAATCTTATAGTACTTGGCTTAGCGGGTTTGCTATGCTTATTTTGGTTTATTATCTTGGAAATAGCTATTATTTAGTTGATATTGATATTTTAGATATGCCTAAATGGGTAGCGATTTTAGTCTCATTATTTTCACTTATGATTGGCTGGCTAATTTATGATTTATTGTGCAAATCGCCTTTAGGTAAAAGTCAAAATGGGTTAATGCTGGTTTTATTTGGCGTGCTAGTTTTAATGGCTTGGGGATATGCGCAGATATTTAGCGGCCGTGCTGCATTGCTTCATCTTGGTGCTTTCACTGCCACAATAATGAGCGCCAATGTGTTTTTCCTTATTATTCCTAATCAAAAAATCGTGGTAAAAGACCTCAAGGCGGGGCGAACACCAGCAGCGCATCTTGGGGCGCAAGCAAAGCAACGTTCCTTACATAATAATTATCTAACGCTACCAGTGATATTTTTAATGTTAAGTGTGCATTACCCACTAGCATTTGCCACGCAATATAATTGGCTAATTGCTTCAATAATTTTTTTAATTGGCGTGTTAATTCGTCATTATTTTAACACTAAACATGCTAGAATTGGCAAGCCTAACTGGACTTGGTTTTTGGCGCTTGCTTTGTTTATTGTCATTATTTGGCTTTCGTCTTTTGGCAAACAAAATACTGAGGCAATTATATTAAATGAGAGTTCTTCATTTTATCAAAATGAGAAGTTTAGCGAGGTAAATAATATTGTTTTATCTCGATGTTCAATGTGCCACACTCAAGAGCCTTTTTATGAGGGGGTAGGTCGTGCGCCAAAGGATATTATTTTAGATAGTGAGGCGGATATTGTTAAATATGCTAAAGTCATAACATTACAATCTGGATATTCGAGTGCTATGCCACCGGGTAATATTACTTATATGGAGGATGGTGAGCGCCAGATAATTGTTAAATGGTATTTAGAGAGTATAGATAATAAATCATGAGTGTAAAAATCCTGCGTTCTTCAGTGCTTTCTTTTATTTCTGAGCCACAAAATATTGATGATGAGCAAAGCTATAAATATTTTGAGCATGGCGCATTGGCGATAAGGGGTGGCAAAATCATTGATATTGGTGATTTTGAAAATGTGAAAAAACAAAATCCAAAAGCGCAAATAATTGATCATAGGCCTTATTTGTTGATGGCAGGATTTATTGATCCGCATATTCATTTTGTGCAAATGCAAGTGCTTGCCTCTTATGCGGCAAATTTACTTGAGTGGTTAAATAAATATACTTTTGTTGAGGAACAAAAATTTGCAGCTATTGAGCATGGAAAAATGATTGCTAAAGCATTTTTTGATGAATTAATAAATCATGGTACAACAACGGCTAGTGCTTTTTGCTCGGTACATTCAAATTCTGTTGAGGCATATTTTACGGAAGCAAAAAAGCGTAATATGCTTATGATTGGCGGCAAAGTTATGATGGATAGGGGCTGTCCAAAAGCTTTGCAAGATAATGCTCAACAATCTTATGATGAAAGCAAAGCACTGATTGAGAAGTGGCATGGGGTGGGGCGTGCAAAATATGCCATAACCCCAAGATTTGCTATTACTTCAACTCCAGAACAATTAGATCTTGCTGGCGCTTTATTAGAAGAAAATGCAACCTGCTATTTGCAAACTCACCTAAGCGAAAATAAAGAAGAAATAGCGCTCACTAGACAGCTTTATCCTATGCACAAGGATTATTTCTCAATTTATCAGCATTATGGGTTATTGGGTAATAAGAGCCTATTTGGTCACTCTATTCATTTATCTGATGCTGAAAAAAACATGATGGCTGAAAGTAATTCGGTTGCTGTTTCTTGCCCAACTTCAAATCTGTTTTTGGGTAGTGGATTATTTGATTTAGAGCAAATGAATAAAGCAGGAGTACGCTGCGCTGTTGCAACAGATATTGGCGGTGGAACTTCTTATTCAATGTTAAAAACATTTGATGAGTTTTATAAGGTTCAGCAATTAAATGGTAACCGTTTGAACCCGTTAATGTCATTTTATATGATGACTTTAGGTAATGCCAAAGCGCTTAGCCTTGAAAAAAATATTGGTAATTTAGAGGTGGGCTCTGATGCTGATATTGTGGTGTTAAATAGCAAGGCAACTTCTGCAATGGCTCTAAGGGCAAAAACTATATCGTCATTGAGTGAAGAATTATTTTTATTGCAAACTATGGGCGATGATAGAGCAATAGAGCAGGTCTATATTGCTGGTGTTGCAATGAAATAAAGTATATATTTATAATATAATTTAGGAGAGTTTAATGTCATCATATGAAAATCGCTCAGGGCTAAAAATTGAGAAAGAGCTATTAGGTTTTGTTGAAAATCAAGCGCTAAAAGGTACTGACATAAAGGCTGATAGCTTTTGGTCTGGCTTTGCCAATATGGTGAAAATTGCTATGCCACGCAATGTTGTGTTGTTGGCAAAGCGTGATGAATTGCAAAGTAAAATTGATGATTGGCATAAAGAGAATGGTGCGGTGGCTGACGATTATCAGGCCTATGAGGGTTTCTTAAAAGAAATTGGCTATTTGGTTGATGAGCCAGCAGATTTTGAAATTTCTAGTAAAAATTTAGATGAAGAAATCTCAAATATTTGTGGCCCTCAGCTGGTTGTGCCAGTGTCAAACGCTCGCTTTGCGCTAAATGCCGCTAATGCTCGTTGGGGATCACTCTATGATGCTTTTTATGGCACGGATGTCATCTCTAAAACGGGTGAATTAGCGCCAGCAAAACAATATAATGTAAAACGAGGGGATGCGGTTTTTGCTAAAGCTAGCGAGTTCCTAGATACAGTTTTTCCGCTGGTTAATGGCTCACATGCAGATGTGTTGGCATATTTTGTTGAGAATAATGAATTGCTGGCAGGTGAAAAAGATGGCGCTAGTAAGCTTAAAGATGAGGGGCAATTTGTTGGTTATTTAATTGAGGGCGATAAGCAAAGATTGTTATTGAAAAATAATAGTCTGCATGTTGAATTATTGATTGATAGGGAAAGTCAAATTGGCGCAGTGCATAAGGCTGGGCTAGCCGATATTATTGTTGAAAGTGCTATTAGCACTATTCAAGATTGTGAAGATTCGGTTGCGGCGGTTGATGCTAGCGATAAGGTTGCGGTCTATAAAAATTGGCTTGGGCTCATGGATGGCACGCTTAAGGAAAGTTTTGAAAAGGGCGGCAAAATTATTAATCGCCAACTTAGCGAGGACAGAAAATATCAAGGGGTCAATGGGCATGAATTAGTGCTTAAGGGACAGGCGCTTTTATTGGTGCGAAATGTTGGGCATCTTATGAGTACAGATGCAATATTAGATCAAAATGGTGCGCCAATAGGTGAGGGGCTAATGGATGCGCTCATTACCACGCTTTGCGCTATGAGCGGTCTAAAAGATAAGTTAAATTCAAAAACTGGCTCTATTTATATTGTGAAGCCAAAAATGCATGGGCCAGATGAAGTTGAATTTGCTTGTGATATTTTCTCTATGGTTGAGGATATCCTATCCTTGCCAAAAAATACTATCAAAATTGGCATAATGGACGAGGAACGCCGCACTTCGGCTAATCTTAAGGCGTGTATTTATGCGGCACGAGAGAGATTGTTTTTTATCAATACTGGCTTTTTAGATAGAACTGGCGATGAAATTCATACTTCAATGCAGGCTGGGCCTGTCTTGCGTAAAGATGAGATTAAGAGCGAAAAATGGATTAAAGCCTATGAGGATAGAAATGTACTGATTGGTCTTAATTGCGGATTATCCGGCAAAGCGCAAATTGGCAAGGGCATGTGGGCAATTCCTGATAATATGGCGGAGATGTTGGCAACAAAAGCCATGCACCCAAATATGGGGGCAAATTGCGCTTGGGTTCCCTCACCAACGGCTGCAACATTACATGCCTTGCATTATCATGAAATTGATGTGTTTGAAGCACAAAAACGCCGTCATATATTCTTGTCGCCGTTGCTCGCTACGACACCCCCGCCTAATGAAAAAACACCGAGCTTATCTGAGTTGTTTTCTATGCCAGTGCTTGATGTTAACTCGCTTAGCAAGCAAGAAATAATGCGTGAATTAGAGAATAATGCGCAAGGGATTTTGGGTTATGTAGTGCGGTGGATTGATAATGGGGTTGGCTGTTCAAAAGTGCCTGACATTAATAATGTTGGTCTAATGGAAGATAGAGCGACTTGTCGTATTTCATCACAAGCGATTGCTAATTGGCTTGAGCATGGGGTTGTGAGTCAAGATGAGGTGCGAGCGATTTTTGAAAAAATGGCAAAAATTGTTGATGAGCAAAATAAGGGCGATGCGCAATATGTGCCAATGGCAGGGGATTTTGAAAATTCCATTGCCTTTGATGCGGCTTTAAGATTGGCTATTGAGGGGGCGGTGCAACCTTCTGGTTATACTGAGCCGATCTTGCATGAAATGCGGGCAAAGAAAAAGGCGCTTAGTTAAATATCATATATTGGAAGCTCTAGCTTGCTGGGATATTGCTCATTATGAAAAATTTCTTGTTTCGCTATTTTTAGCTCGGTAGCGCTCAAAATGGATTCGCTCGTTCCCGGATTGCGAGAAAAGCGTGGAGCTGCGCCAGAAGATATTTGCAAGCGCAAACGATGGCCTGTTTGGAATTGATGGGCGAAATTATGTAAATCTATTTCAATTTGCCAAATTCCTGATTTATCTTTTTTTGCATTGTCGGGGTTTAAGCGAATAAAACCATCGCAAATATTTGTTGATTTCCCGTTGGGCGCAACATCGCAAAGCCGAGCAAAAAAATCACTATAATCAAGGCTTGAGCGTGCAAACAAAGTCAGTTTTGGCTGGCCAATAAAGCTAAGTGGTTTTGTTAAAACCTCGCCTGTAAATATTATTACATCATTTCTCGCTTCTAACTCACGATTATCTTTTGCTCCTGCTCCATTAAAGGCAAAAATTGCGCCGCCCAAATTTGGAGTTGGATCATTTGGGTCATATATATATTTACTTGGCTGCTCTTTATCTGTTGGACTATTTGAAGAAAGATTATCTTTTGAGAGAAATTGAGTTTCAACGCTAGCATTAGGTGGCGGAAAGCTCTCATATTCTTTCCATTGATCAAGCCCTGAAATATGAATGCGAACTGGCTTTTTTCGTAATGTTGAAAAGTCGTCTTTAAGGTGGGCACGCATCCAGTCAAGGGTAGATTTTACGCCTTCGGCTATGAGTTTTGGGTGAACATGAAACCATGGGCCAATAGTTAGATAGGGGTTGTTACCTGCAACTTTGAGGGTTTTATAATCACGAATTAGCTGATCGAGAATAAAATCATACCAGCCAGATACAAAGAAATTGGGGGGAGTTTTTTCGTTCAATAAATCACTATGATCAATCTTTTTCCAAATCTTTTCATCATTGATGTAATCGTTCATCCAATCTCGCCAAAAAGGAACTTTTTCATTGCAAGCCGTAATATCAGCTTCAATTAGAGGAAGAGTTTTTGCAGCCTCCACTGTGCGCTTTTGAATTTTCCCAGACAATACATTAAAGGTGAATTTAAGAGGAGATTCTTCTAATCCCTTTATGAGCTGCATCCATGAAAGCCATAATTGCAAATCAATCGCGCCTTTTGGCATCATGACTGAGCGATATTCTGAACTTACTATATGAGTAGAAAGTGCCGATTTTTCTGGCATTAAATCACAAATAGCCCACTGCACATATCCGAGATAAGATGGGCCAGTTGTGCCTAATCTGCCATCAAACCAGCTTTGCTCTTTCAGCCAATCAAGAGTTGCTATTCCATCGTCTCTTTCGCTAATTAATGGGTCAACTTCACCTTCCGATCCATCTGTGCCACGACAGGCTTGCAAAATAGTGATAAAACCTCTCTCAGCATAAATTTGAGCAAATGTTTTAAATCCTGCACGTAAATATGGAGTGCGAATTAGGATTGTAGGGAAAGGGCCATCGCCTTTTGGAAAATAAATATCACTAAGCAGTGTGATATTGTCTTTCATATTCATAGAGGCGTTTTTTTCGCATCTGATTGAATATTGTTTTTTGCCAAAGTTATTTTTTTTTGCTGCTAGAAAAGTTGCGATGCTCATGATTTACCTCTTTTTTTGAGGTTAGTTTTGCAGAATCAGTCAATAAAGTCAAAACTATCGACATCAAAAAGTCCCATGTCAGTCATTTTAAGATGCGGAATAACTGGTAATGCTAGAAAAGAAATTTGTAGAAAAGGCTCGGGCAGGGTGCAACCAAGATCCTTTGCGCTATCTCGTAATATCTCAAGCTTCTTTGCAACGCTTTCAAATGGTTGTTCGCTCATTAGACCTGCAATCGGCAAAGCAATTTCGGCGCTAATTTTGCCCTCATTAGCAACAGCAAAACCGCCATTTATTTCTATAACTCTATTAACTGCAAGCGCCATATCTTCGTCATTTGCGCCCACCACAATAATATTATGGCTATCATGACTGACGGAGGAGGCTATTGCGCCATTTTTGAGACCAAAGCCTGTAACAAAGGAGCGCCCAATATTACCATTTTTTCCATGACGCTCAATTACCGCAACTTTTATCACGTCTTGATTTATATCAGCGATTAGACCTTTATCTGTTACCTCTAAATTTGCGTCTTCACGAAATGTAATAATTAGGCCGGGTTTAACGCCAATTACTGGGGTTAGGTTTTGCCCTGCTTTTGGTTGGCAAATAAAATTATCAGGCTTTACTGGCTTGGCTTTCATTGAATTAAGCCCAACTGGTTCTATATTTTTTCTGGTGGCAAATAGCTGAGGGGTAACTAAACGTCCCCCTGAAATTACTTTGTTAATTTTGCAAGTCTCAAGATTATCTAACAAAACAATATCAGCACGATAACCTGGGCCAATTATTCCACGATCACTAAGCCCAAAAATTCTAGCGGCAGAATGAGAGGCAGCACGATATACATGGTGTAAGGGGCGACCTTTAGCAATTAAACGCCTAATTAGTGCATCAAGATGGCCCTCGTGCGCAATATCAAGAGGATTTCTATCATCGGTGCAAAGTGCCATAAAGCTAGATGTGTTTTCGTCTAATAATTCAGCTAGAGCTTCTAAATCTTTTGAAACAGAGCCTTCACGAATTAGAATGTTCATGCCTTTAAGCAGTTTCTCTTTTGCCTCTTTTAAGCTAGTTGCTTCGTGATCAGTATGAATTTTTGCGGCCATATAGCCATTAAGATCTTTACCTGACAACAGGGGAGCGTGGCCATCAATATGCTTGTCTTGAAAAGCGTGAAGTTTGGCGATGATATCAGGGTCAGAATTTAGAACACCTGGAAAGTTCATCATCTCAGCTAGACCAATGACCTTCTCGTGATCAGCAAGAGGCAAAATATCTTCAATGGAAAGTTCAGCTCCTGAGGTTTCAAATTTTGTGGCGGGAACACAAGAAGAGAGGTTTATGCGAATATCCATTATGGCAACATTAGCGCATTCAAGAAAATATTTAATGCCTTTTATTCCTATGACATTGGCTATTTCGTGCGGGTCGCAAATTACTGTTGTTACACCATAGGGCAGGACGCAGCGATCAAACTCTAATGGGGTGACGAGGGAAGATTCAATATGAAGGTGGGTATCTATAAAACCGGGGACTGCAAATAAATTAGTGCCATCAATTTGTTCTTTGCCGTGATAAATATCATGAGTGCCAACAATGCGATTGTTGGTGATAGCGATATCTGAGCGGTTAATTGCACCGCTTATTACGTCTAATAATTGCACATTCTTTATAACTAGATCAGCTTTTTTAGTGCCTTTTCCAGCTTGTATCATATCTATGAGGGTGTTTTTTGAAATCATTTTCTAGCTTCTAATTGTTTAAGATTTAGAATGGGAACAACATGTTGCTAGGTCAAGCAAAATTATCAATTAGAAGCTACTTGGTCGCCCCAAACTTCAATTTCATCAGACATACCAGCTGATTGCTTGACTTTATTTTTTGAATTTTCAAGCGCCATTTGTATCCATTCTGCTTGCGAAGAAAGTGAGAATAAATCGCCCTGAAAACTCATGCAACCCATACGCGCTAAGAAATCTTTTTGCTCAATGCTATCAACTCCATCTGCTGTCACTTCAACACCAATGGCACGAGCTAACCATACAACAGCGTGGGTGATTGCTTCTGGGTCGGGTGATTGTGCTAATTGTGCGATGAATGAGCGAGATATTTTTATACGATCAACTTGAAATTCTTGTAATAATCTCAATGAGGTAAAGCCTGTGCCGAAATCTCCTAAAGCGATGCGAACTCCGTTTTCTCTAAACTTGTTCAAATTATCTATAGTAATAGTTTCAGCATTTGTGAGGGTGCATTCATTAATTTCTAATTCTAAATCAGAGGGTTTAATTCCAGTTTTGTCGATAATTGAAAATAACCTATCAAAGAATTTTGGATTGCTTAGTTGTGCTGAAAAAATGCGAACCGCCATTATTTGCCCCGGAGTTTTAGCTCCAGCTTTACATGCCCAGCTAAGCAATAGTTCGCCAACAACTTCTATTAAGCCACAGGTTTTTGCGATGGGTAGAAAGGTCTCAGGTTCGATAGTTCCAAGTTTTGGGTGCTGCCATTCTAACTTTGCCTCTACGCCAATTATGTCTGTTCCATTTTTTCGCACAAGATGATCGAAAACAACTCGTAATTGGTTTTTATCAATGAGGGCTTTTCTAAGTTCGGTTTCTATAAGCTGTCTATGTTGCACAGCTTCATTCATTTGCTCTTGATATAATTTATATTGATTGCGGCCATTTTCTTTAGCAGCATAAAGTGCGATATCTGCTTGGCGGGTTAATTCTTCACCGTTAAAATCTGAATTTGAAGCAAGAGAAACTCCAATAGAAACCCCAACAAATGCTTGACCAGCTTTTAAGTTAAATGGTTTGCGAATTGCTTCAACCATTCTAGAGCAGACAGCCTCTATGTCAGTAAGTGAAGTAACAGAATTAACGACTATTGCAAATTCATCACCACCAATGCGTGTGATTACATCTGAATTACGAACTAGTGGTTGCAAGCGTGTTGCTACTTCACAAATAAGTTCATCACCAGCTTGATGACCAAGAGTGTCATTGACTATTTTGAAGCGATCTAAATCAAGAATTAGTAGGGCAATTCGATTGTCCTTGCTTTTGATATTGCTTATTGCTTCTAACAATGAGCTTTCAAATTTTGCTCGGTTGCCTAAGCCTGTCAAAGGATCGTGATAGGCTAAATGTTGTGCTTCAGCACGACCTCTTTGAAGTTCTTTTGTTGATTTATTTAAGCGCATTACTAATAATGTAATAATAAATGAAGCAAAAAGAGCAATCATAATTAGTGCTGGTGCAATTTCAACAAACATCTCAGCGCCAGGATAATCTGGCTGCCATAAGAAGTTGGTGATTATTTCGCCATTCATATTTTTGATAGGCAGAACCACTTCACCTTCAGGAGTATCAGAGCTGAGTGAAAAATATCCCCCCTTTAGAAGTAATAAATCATATAATTCGAGCGCTAATTCATCATTAAGAAACTCAATACTTATATGAATATATTCTTTACCTGCTCCTTGCTCGCCAACTCGCTTGTCGCTAGCTATGGGCATTAATGAAATAATAGCTGGCTTGCCTTCAATCTTAGCAACATCAACAATATTTGGGATGCTTCCTGAGTGACCGTAAATATAAGAACTTAATGCTCCTTGCCAATTTATCTCTTTTAGCCGTCGTGCAAACGGTTCAAGCACCTCTCGGGATTTTTCAAAACTTTCTGGTAAAGCGGTCATTCCATCACTCATGGCGTAGAGCGCAATTAGGTCTGGATTTAATAAATATGTGCGATCGTGGCCAAAAAACTCATTCATTCCTTTTCCAAGATTAGTTTCAATCCATTTAAAATCAAAATTTCCTTGAACTGCTTTTAGTGCTTTATCCCAGGCAACTGCGTCTGCTTGTTCTTTTATTATAAGTACTTTTTGCTGATTTATAGCGTGGGAAACTAGCTTCATCTGACGCGTAACAGCAGCCTCATCATTGCGAGATGCTGTCCAAAACATGAAGGAGCCAAATGATGTAAGTGTTACAACGACTGCCAGGATAATTGGCAATAATACACGATAAGAAAAACGCCAATTCTCACTTTTTGATAGTTTTTGCATTTATTATTACCCAATAGTTCATTCCCAAAGACACATTAGGGTGAATTGCGTAAAATAAAAGTTATCTCAAAAGGATAAAATAGATTGATAGTTAATCAAATATTACTGGAAAGGTCGAGGGAGGACATTTGGGAATATTGGTATTAAATACCACTGTATCCTCCCTCTAAAGAATGTGGCCGAGGACGCAATGGCCACATCCTATTCTTAAAATAGAAAAAAATTACTAATTACATTGGGAAATTTACTTAAAGAAAATATTTCTTTATAGTCTCATTGTGTGCATTCCTATGAGTATATATAATAGGATTTATCAGGGATATTATCCCTAACTTAGAACTATTCTAAACAAATATCAAGAGTTTTTACTAAATTTTACAGGGGATGTGAAATGAAATTGCAAATTGATAATATTGATAGAAAAATCTTACGACTATTACAAATCGATAGTCGTAAGTCAGTACAAGAAATTGGTGATGATGTGGGACTTAGTAGCTCTGCATGTCATCGTCGTATTAAGTCTTTAGAAGATAGTGGAATAATTGAAAAATACAAGGCGATTTTAAACGCTAGGAAACTAGGCTTCCAAATGAAGTTTTTTATTCAGGTATCACTTATTTCACAAGGTGAGGAGGCCTTAATTGCCTTTGAAAAAGCAGTTCAAAATGTGCCAGAAGTTCTTGAGTGTTTTTTAATGGCAGGAAACTCTGATTTTTTATTGCAAGTAATATGCCGTGATCAGGAAGATTTTGAACGTTTACATAAAATGCTATTAACTCGTCTTCCAAGTGTGGCTCAAGTACATTCAAACCTATGTATTCGTACTTTGAAAGAGGGTGGTAGTTTGCCTGTATGAAAATATATTATATTTATTTAATATAGGGCAATCTTGAAAGTTAGGGAGCAAGTTAATGGCGAGCAAGTTAATAGCGAGGAAGAGCGCCTAGGAATGATGACATTGTAAAACAATGTCGGCGCTCTTCCTCTAGAAGTGCACCTGAGGACGCAGGGTTGCACTTCTATTCTGATTATTTTATCTGTTTTGAACCTGCAATAAGTTGGTCAATTATGCTTGGATCGGCTAGAGTTGAAATATCCCCTAAATTATCAAAATCATTTTCAGCAATTTTGCGTAAAATCCTACGCATAATTTTTCCTGATCGTGTTTTTGGTAAATCTTGAGTAAAATGTATGTGATCTATCGTAGCGATTGGACCTATTTCTTTTCTGACCCATTGTTTGAGTTCTATTATTAATTCTTCACTTTTAATAGCACTAGACATCAATGAAACATAGGCATAAATACCTTGCCCCTTAATATCATGGGGATAACCTACAACTGCAGCTTCTGCTACTTTTTCATGCGCCACAAGAGCGCTTTCTATCTCGGCGGTTCCCAAACGATGACCTGCAACATTTATCACATCATCAACACGACCAGTTATCCAATAATAATTATCTTCATCTCGTTTTGCGCCATCGGATGTAAAATACTTGCCCCTATAGGTTGTGAAATAAGTATCCACAAAGCGCTGGTGATCATTATAAATTGTTCGTGCTTGGGCTGGCCAAGATGAGAGGATACATAGATTGCCAGATGCCGCTCCCTCTAATATTTCACCTTCATTATTAACCAGCTCAAGATCAATGCCAAAAAACGGGAAAGTCGCAGATCCCGGTTTGAGATCTGTTGCGCCGGGTAGTGGGGTGAGTAACATGCCCCCTGTTTCGGTTTGCCAATAATTATCAATTACACGGCATTTTCCATTACCAACTTTATGATGATACCATTCCCACGCTTGTGGGTTTATTGGCTCGCCGGCGGTTGCTAGAATTTTTAGTGAAGAGCGATCTGTTTTGCTTACATATTCATCACCCATTGCCATTAATGCTCGAATTGCGGTTGGGGCGGTGAAAAATTGATTGACCTTATATTTGTCGATTATTTGCCAAAATCTAGAAGCATCGGGATAGTTTGGTACGCCTTCATACATTATTGTTGTTGCGCCGTTTGCGAGGGGGGCATAAAGCGTAAATGAATGGCCAGTAATCCAGCCAAGATCTGCACCGCACCAATAAACATCACCCTTTTGATAGTCAAATATCACTTCAAATGCGAGGCTTATATAGGTGAGATAACCGCCACTTGTATGCACGACACCTTTTGGTTTGCCAGTTGAGCCAGAAGTATAAAGCACAAAAAGTGGCTCTTCTGCATTCATGGGTTCGGCTTCGCATTGATCTGAAATATCTTTGTTAATTTCATGCCAAAAGATATCACGCCCTTCATGCCATTCTATCTCAGAACCAGTATGTTTAACTACCAAAGTAGTTTTAAGAATTGGGGCTAGTTTTGCGGCTGCATCTACATTTTTCTTTAGTGGAATTTTTTTGCCACCACGCCGACCTTCATCAGACGTTATCACAATGCTTGATTGGCAATCATTAATGCGACCAGCCAAACTATCAGGTGAAAATCCTGCAAAAACTACTGAGTGAACTGCGCCAATCCTAGCGCATGCGAGCATGGCAAAGGCCGCTTCTGGTATCATGGGCAAGTAAACAGTTACCCTATCACCCTTTTTTACACCAAGTTTTTTTAGGGTATTTGCCCATTTATTTACTTCCAAATGTAATTGGGCATAGGTGAAGATGCGCTGTTTTTCATTGGGCTCATCAGGTTCCCAAATTAGTGCAATTTGATCTGCTCTTTTGTCTAAATGTCTATCAATGCAACTTGTAGTTACGTTAAGAATACCGTCCTCGAACCACTTAATATCTACTGGATCAAAACTAGCGTTTTTTATTATTGTGGGTGCTTTAATCCAGTCAATACGCTTTGCCTGATCGCTCCAAAAACTATTTGGATCAGAAATAGATTGGGCGTACATTTTTTTATAAAGCGCACTATCTATATAGGCGTTTTTTTTCCAAATATCTGGGACTTTGTAGAGTTTTTCACTCACAGTTTTTACCTTTTAGATAGCTAAATATTCATGCATTAGTTCTTCATTTTCTAGCATTTCTTTAGCGGTGCCAGTGAAAACAATTTCTCCTGTATCAAGAATTGCAGCTCTATCGCTAAGGCGTAAAGCAGCTACTGCGTTTTGCTCGACAATAATAGTTGTAATGCCGAGTTTTTTTATGGAGAGTAGGATTTTTTCAATTTCTTGTACGATGACAGGAGCAAGGCCCTCATAGGGTTCATCAAGTAATAATAATTTTACATCACGAGATAGGGCACGTGCTACGGCAAGCATTTGTTGCTCGCCTCCTGAAAGAGTTGTCCCCTCTTGTTTTCGTCTTTCGCCAAGGCGTGGAAAATGGTCATAAACTTGCTCAAGCGTCCAGCCATGACCGGGAGCGACTTGTGCTAGAGTGAGGTTTTCTTCAACCGTTAGCCCTTGAATAATTCGCCTATCTTCTGGGACGAGTTGTACACCAGCAAGTGCTGCTTCATGGGCTTTCATTTCGTGTAAAGCCTGTCCATTAAGCCAAATTTCGCCAGATTTTACTTCTGGGTCATCGGCTCTAGCTATGGAGCGTAAAGTTGAACTCTTCCCTGCACCATTACGCCCTAAAAGAGCTAGGATTTCTCCCTCTTTCACATCAAAAGAAACACCTTGAACAATGTAACTTTCACCGTAATATGCGTGCACATTATTAATTGAGAAAAACTTTTCTTCAGTTTGATTTTCATCTGTTTGGCTCATTATGATGCTTCTCCCAGATAGGCTTTTTTAACGATTGTACTGGCACGCATTTCATCGGGTGTGCCTTCTGCAATAATACGTCCCCCAGCCAAAACAGAAACCTTGTCGGCAAGAGAAAAAACCACGTGCATATCATGTTCAATAATAACGATTGTCATGCCTGTTGCCTTAATATCTTTAAGTAGATCAATCGTTGTGTTGGTATCGTGGCGTGACATGCCAGCGGTTGGCTCGTCCAATAGTAAAATGCGTGGTTGTTGAATGAGGCACATTGCAAGTTCTAACCGACGTTTATGACCACGCGATAAAGACCCTGCATGTTCTTGCATTTTATCCTCTAATCCAAATTCTGTGAGGATTTTAACGGCTCTTTGATTTATTTCTTTTTCGTTTTCAAGTGATTTTGAAAATTTTAACTTAAAAGCACCATCACGCTTTGCAAAAGCTGACACCATGACATTATCTATAACTGAAAGGTCGATAAATATTTCAGGAGTTTGAAAAACTCTTGCCACTCCCATTTGGTTAATTTCATGCGGTTTTTTGCCTGTTAAAACTTCACCATCAAGCACAACAGCACCACGTGTAGGGGGAAGCAAGCCAACTATTACGTTTAACAATGTTGATTTTCCAGCGCCGTTTGGTCCGATAATTGCGTGGGTTTTAGCTTCTTCAATCGATAGATCAACATCAGATAGAGCATGTAAACCACCAAATGTTTTATGCACATCTGCAACATGGAGAACGATGTTTTCACTAGCTTTAGCCATTAGCCTTCTCCTTTTTCACTATCAGATGATTGTTTGGTTTTTTTGTCTTTGTTATTTTTAAACATTGTGCCTATTCGTCTTGCACCTTCCATAATGCCACCTGGTAAGAACACCACAACTAATACAAACATTAGACCAAGCGTTAAGTGCCAACCCTCGCCAACAAATTTAGATGAAATTGTCACCACGATGTCTTCAAAACCATCGGGTAAGAAGGCAAAGAAACCATGCAACACGCTTTCATTCCATGCTGAAAAAATATTTTCGAAATATTTAATAAGCCAAGCACCAATGACTGGGCCAATCAATGTACCAACACCACCAAGAATAGTCATCAAGACCAATTCGCCAGAGGCAGTCCATTGCATACGCTCAGCGCCTGCAAGAGGATCGGTAATGGAAAGTAAGCCACCTGCAACACCTGCATAAATTCCTGAAATAACAAACACGGTCAACATATAGGGTTTGGTATTAAAGCCTGTGTAATTCATGCGGTTTTCGTTAGACTTTATTCCTTTAAGCATCATTCCAAAAGGCGATGAGGTAATTTTTTGTGCAATAAAAAACCCAATTAATAAAATAATGGCGGTGAAATAAAAACCAGAATAACCACTCATCGATATCCCAAAAAGGTTAGAGGTTGGCAAAGAGCTACCACGTTCAATAAACATTAAATCTATTGCTCTTGGATCTTGCAAAGTAAGCTGCAACCCAGTTTCGCCATGTGTTATTGGGCTTAAAACAGAATATGCCAATTTGTAACTCATCTGAGCAAAGGCAAGGGTTAGGATTGAGAAATAAATCCCAGAACGTCTAAGGGATATATAACCAATTGCTAAAGCAAATATGCCAGAGAATAATATAGCAAAGGATAGTGCCAAAACAGGGTTCATTGATAATAGTTTGAACGACCAGACCGCTGCGTACGATCCGACTCCTAAAAAGGCAGCATGACCAAAACTTAAATATCCAGTTAGCCCAAACAACAAATTATAACCAACCGCAAGCAGGGCATAGATTGCAAATTTTTGTAATAGAGCTGGGTAAGAAGCGCCAAACGGGGTTAGCCAAATCGGCATGGTTAGAACTACTATTGCAAACAGCACAAATGTGATGGCATCTTTTTTTGGAATATTAAACATATTAATTCTCCATCACGCCACGTTTGCCAAGTAAGCCGCGAGGGCGAACTAACAAAATAATAACAGCAATTAAATAGATAATGATTTGATCAATGCCGGGAATAATGTCTTTAACTTCGGTCATTGAGGCAAGAGATTGCACTACTCCAAGCATAAAGCCAGCCAATACTGCACCCGGTAATGACCCCATTCCACCAACCACAACAACGATGAATGAAAGAACCAAAAAGTCCATGCCAAGTGTATAATCTGGTGGTAGGATCGGAGTGTACATAACACCTGCCAAACCTGCAACTACTGCGGCAATGCCAAACATGATGGTAAATCTTTTATCGATATTTATTCCTAGCATGGAAACAGTTTCACGATCGCTCATACCAGCGCGCACCACCAAACCAAAAGTGGTAAATCTGAGGAAAGCAAATACCGCCGCGATTACTCCAAGTGAGAAGAATAAATATACAAGTCGCCATTTTGGATAGGTAATTACGTTTTCTGCCATTCCTACCATTACTCCAAGATCAGCAGCCCCCATGAAAATCTGTGGTATGGGCTGAGGATTTGGGTTGGCGCCAAAAAATGCCTTGACGATTTCTTGCAATACAATCGCCAAACCAAATGTTACAAGAATTTGCTCGGCATGCGGGCGTTTATAAAAATGCTTAATAATTCCTCGCTCCATAGCAATGCCAATAAACAGCATAACAGGGATGGCCAGCAGTAAGGAGAATGGCACAGAATATTCAATTAAAACATTGCCAAAATCGCCAAACCATTGCTGGGCATAAGGCGTGCGAATTTCAAGAGGTGTTCCCCATGGGCTTAATTCGGTTTTGCTTAATACAATTTGCTCGAGGGTGATGATTTTTTTGAAAGTAACGGCGCAAAAAGCACCAAGCATAAATAATGCACCATGAGCAAAATTGACAACGCCCAAAGTGCCAAAAACGAGAGTTAGCCCTAATGCGATGAGTGCATAAGCCCCACCTTTATCTAGACCATTTAGGACTTGCAAAATTAACGCGTCCATTTTTACCCCCATAGATTACAATTACAATTAAAACTATCGGGACTATTTTTAGTCCCGATAGATATTATTTATTTTAGTATAGTTTTTAAGAAACTTCGTATGGTCCGAGCTCGCCACCAAAGATAGAAGCATCATACTCAACTTGAGCACGAGGAACTTCTTGCACAACTTCAAGCAAATCAAATTGTGAAGTTGGGTTAGCATTCCCTCTCACAACTAGAACGTCTTTGAAGCACTGGTGATCTTCAGCGCGATACTCAGTTGCGCCATTGCCCATGCCATCAAATTTATGACCCTCAAGCGCCTTAATAACTTCAGGCGGGTAAAGAGTGCCAGCACGCTCACATGCATCAGCATAAAGCAATGTTTGCACATAACATGTATGAGCAGCCATTGATGGCGGGAAGCCATATTCAGCACCAAATGATTTAACAAAGGCTTTTGAACCTTCGTCTTGTAATGACCAGTTCCAGTTGGCTGAACCAAGAATACCTTTAATATTATCACCAGCACCCTGCGCCATAAGGCGAGAGAATAATGGCACAACAATTTCAACATTTTTACCATTAACCTGACGATCTTTAAGACCAAACTGAATGGATTGTGTCAATGAATTGACCATATCTTTGCCATAGTGGTTTAGAATAAGAACATCAGCACCTGAATTTAGGAATGGTGTAATATACTGGGAAAAATCACCTTGCCCAACAGGCGTAAGTACGGTTTTTTCAGTTCTCCAACCAATAGCTTCGGTCGCATCTTTAATCGCTCTTTGTTGCGTATAACCCCAGTTATAATCAGATGTTAAGTGATAAGCGACACGATCAGAGCCATATTCGTCCTTAAGCACAGGAGCGAGTGCAGCGCCAGTCATATAGGTATTAAAGAAATGTCTAAAGCCATAACGCTTTTTATCTTTACCTGTTGTGTCATCAGAGTGAGTGAGGCCTGCCATAAAGATTGTGCCCATTTCTTGGCAAAGAGCTTGCACAGCAACTGCCACACCAGAAGACGAACCACCAGTAATGATTAAAGCACCATCACGTTCAATCATACGACGAGCGCTATCACGAGCGGCATCTGACTTGGTTTGAGTGTCACCAGTAACATAAGTAACCTTTTGACCAAGAATACCGTTACCTTTAAGATTAGACGGTTGCATAGTATTTAGCATGCCGCCATCGCCTTCACCATTTAGATGTTTAACGGCAAGCGTATAGGCACGCAATTCATCAGCACCCTCATCAGAATAGGGACCAGTTTGAGGTACATTAAAACCAAGAATAACATCACCGCCCTTAGGGTCGTTACGGAACTCTTGCGCCCATGCGCCTTTAGTAAAAATTGTAGGTGCTACACCAGCAGTAATAATACCCGCTGTTGCTCCCTTTAGCACTTTACGACGATTAACGCCGTTTTTAATATTGCTCATTATTTTCCTCCTTTAGGAATGATGAGGCGTACATCATTTATGACGCAATCCTCCAGAAGTAATCTTATTATTAGTTTGAAAATGATTGCAATAGAGCATTGTAATTATTATAAAATCTTGTAAATAATTGAACTATAGGCTAGTTATTTTTGTAAATTATTTGACAAAGTGAGATTTTTATGCGTGCTCCAATAGGCTTTAGAATACGTAACCAACGGAAGATATTGAGTATTTCTCAGGTTAATCTAGCTAAGATAATTGGTATATCGCCAAGCTATCTTAACCTGATTGAGGCATCAAAGCGTGATGTGGGGGGGCTTTTACTGCAAAAAATTGCTAAAGCGCTAGAAATGGAGCTCCATCTTTTAAGCGGGGAGGGTGAGCAAAGGCTTATTTCAGATATTGAGGAATTGCTGGCTGATCCGATTATTAAGGGATTTGATTTAAGCGCCAAAGAGATAAGAGAATTTGTTGCGCAATTTCCAGATTTGGCTGCTGTTTTAATTAGAATATATCGCTCTTATATTGATGCAAATGCTAATATTGAAGCCTATGTTAATCGCCTAGAATCTGATCCGCTTTTTTCTGAATTATTGCACCAAGTGCTTAGTAAAATAACTGCAATCCACTCCAGTGCTGAAATTTTGCAAAATGTTGATGATCTTTCTGATGAGGAAGAAAAGAAATTTTTACGCTCGATTGGGCAATATTCAAATAATCTATCCGATGTAGCACAAAATCTAATTGGGCATTTTGATCAAAGCACACAATTACGCAAAACTGTTACTCCAGTTCGTGAACTTGATGATTTAATTATTGCTGAGAAAAATTATTTTCCAGTTCTTGAGGGTAGGGCGCAGGTTTTACACAAAGAAATAGTTAAAGATGGAGTGATGAATGAAGCTGCCCTCCGTTTTAGTTTGCAGGAAAGGTTTGGCATAAAAGTTGAGGAGGCTTGGCTGCCAGATAATCATGAGAAGAATTTTCTTAGGCATCATTATTTTGATGAAGAAAATAAAACTATGTTCTTTCAAGGCTCAACGAGATCAGCAACTCGGCAATTTCAATTAGCAAGCCTTTATGGTAGCTTGGCAGAGGAAGATTTATTAAACGCTTTAGCAAATGATAAAAGATTAACTTCTTATAGCGCTAAAAATTTGGCACTTAGATCTTTCTCTAATTATTTAGCTAGCGCCATAATATTTCCCTATGATCAGATTTTAGATGACGCAAATAAAAGCAATTATGATATTGATTATTTAGTGCAAAAATATGCAACAAGTTTTGAGCAAGTGGCGCATCGTCTTGTGACCTTAAGAAAGAAAGATAATTCAGGAATTGCTTTTGGATTTTTACGATCAGATCCTGCTGGACGACTAACCAAACATTTTCCGCTTGAGGGATTATTATTGCCTAGTTCAGGTCATGCTTGTCCCTTGTGGGCAATATATAAGGCCTTTCAAACAGGCTCGCAAACTGTTCGTCAGATTGTAAGATTTTCAGATGGTTCTCGTTATTTATTTATTGCAAAAACTGTTACTAAGCGCCTAGCGACTTTTAAGGAACAACGGTTTTATTCATCTGTAATGTTGGCGTGCGAAATATCTGATGCTAGGGACACAATTTATGCCCGTGGTTTAGATCTTGATGATGAGCAAACTGATATATTGGTTGGGGCAGCTTGCCGCTTATGTGTGCTAGATGATTGTGTTCATCGTCAAGAAGAAGCGCTTTATCCAAATCAAATGATGTAATGAAATAAATTACTTGGTTCTGTTGCTGGTTTGTAGTTTAATCAATTTAAGTAAAAGGAGGGGCTTTTGAACGTTGATGTTCTTATAGCAGAAGACGAGCCGGGGATATTAGAATCTTTGGAGTTTATTCTTAAGCGTGCTGGTTTTTCAGTTAGTTCTGTAACTGATGGCGAGGCGGCGCTTGAAACTATTAAGGTGCTAAAACCTAAAATGATGGTTTTAGATGTTATGCTACCTAAATTATCTGGTTTTGAAGTTCTAAAACGCTTGCGTGCTAATGAACAAAGCAGAAACTTACCAGTGTTAATTTTAACCGCTAAGGGGCAAAGGCAAGATAAAAAGCAGGCAGAAGAATTTGGTGCTAATGCTTTTATTACAAAACCCTATGCCAATGATGATGTTGTTGATGGGGTTAGGCAATTATTGAATTTAGCTGGTTTTTATGATCAGCAAAATAAAGAGACTGATAATGAGCAATCGTAGGAAAATAGAAAATGGTGCGTTGGCACTTCCTATCTTTGGTGCGATTTTAATTGTGCCACCATTGCTAAATGTTTTTAATGTAGAGGTGCTAATATTTGGTGCGCCACTTATAATTATTTATCTATTTTCGCTTTGGATATTATTGATCATTGCAACATTTTTCCTCTCAAGACACCTCCCCGATAACCCTACTTTAGAGCAGAATAATGATAGTTTTGAAGCTGATGATATTGAAGGCGAGAATTAATGTTATCGGCTAATTTTGTAATATTTATAGCTGTTGCCTATATATTCCTATTATTTATTTTGGCATATTTTAGTGATAGAAGCCAAAAAATGGGTAAGAAGAGTTTTCTTAATTCACCCCTAGTTTATACGCTTTCAATTTCGGTTTATTGTACTTCTTGGACATTTTATGGGGCGGTTGGCTCAGCTGCTCGTAATGGGTTAGAATTTTTAGCTATTTATCTTGGGCCAACCCTTGTTTTTGTTGG
The DNA here is from genome assembly GCA_027065555.1 of Hyphomicrobiales bacterium. Classification (GTDB taxonomy): domain Bacteria; phylum Pseudomonadota; class Alphaproteobacteria; order Rhizobiales; family Devosiaceae; genus S141-66. Next base: position 36,406 of record JAMONS010000049.1, read on the forward strand.
GTGGTGGTTTATTTTGCGAAAACTTGTTCGGGTAGGGCGAGAGCAACGAATAACTTCTATCGCGGATCTTTTATCGTCAAGATTTGGTAAATCAAATAGGCTTGGTGTGCTGGTTACACTAATAGCGGTGATTGGCACAACTCCATATATTGCTCTGCAATTAAAAGCTATAACTAATTCTATTCAGGTGATTTCAGCTAGTGGTAGTTCAAGTGCAATATCTGGGTTTGGTGATGGAACATTAGCACTTGGTATTGCCGCTTTAATGGCGCTATTTACTATCTTTTTTGGAACAAGAAATGTCGATGCCAATGAGCAACATCATGGTGTTGTGGCAGCGATTGCGTTTGAAGCGATTGTTAAATTGGTGGCGTTTATTGCGGTTGGTATTTTTGTTGTATTTTTTGTTGGCGGGGGGGTTGGCAATATTTTTGCAAAAGCCAATGAAGCTGGAATAGATATATATAGGGCGGATAGTTTTGGCCCACGCTGGATAGCCATATTATTTCTCTCGGCGGCGGCAATTCTATGCCTGCCACGCCAGTTTCAAATTACGGTTGTTGAAAATTCAAATGAGAGACATTTAAGAACTGCTGGTTGGGCGTTTCCTGCTTATTTGTTTTTGATGAGCTTGTTCACTATCCCGATAGCGCTTTATGGCTTAACAGCATTACCAGAAGGCTCTAACCCTGATATGTTTGTGCTTACTTTGCCTTTAGCGGAGGGCAATACATTATTAGCATTATTTGCGTTTATTGGTGGGTTTTCTAGTGCCACATCAATGATTATTATCGCAACTATTGCGCTCTCAATTATGATTTCAAACCATATTGTGATGCCAATCGCACTTAGGAGTTCAGAAAATCTAGGTACAGCAGATGGGCGTGGAGTTACAAGATTGTTACTCACATCAAGGCGAGTTTCTATTATTTTTGTATTGTTTTTAGGGTTCTTATATTTTTGGTTCTCTGGCAATTCTGATGCTCTAGCTTCGATGGGTTTAATTGCGTTTGCAGGGGTGGCGCAATTTTTACCTTCAATGATTGCGGCGCTTTATTGGCGAGAGGCCAGCGTTAACGGTGCAATTTGGGCAACCTTTATCGGGTTTTTAGTTTGGGCATGGACGTTATTTTTGCCAAGTTTTGAAACCTCAAGCATAATGGTTGCTAATCTTATTTCTGAGGGGCCTTTTGGCTTAGAATTTTTACGTCCGCAAGCTCTATTTGGCATGAGTAATATGGATCCGCTCGTGCATTCAGTTTTTTGGTCTGTTTTGCTAAATGTTGTAACTTTAATTGTGGTTTCTTTATTTACCAAACAATCAAGCTTAGAGAGAATTCAGGCAAATATGTTTGTTGATGTTTTTTCGCTTAAAAAAAGAGGTCAGGCAGAATTAGTTAGAGGTTCGGCTACTGCCAATGATTTAATGTTTGTGGCGCAAAGGGTTTTGGGGGGCAAAAGAGCCTATGAAATATTTGAAGGTTTTGCCAAACAAAGTGGTGTTAGGCGAGAGGAGTTAATCGTTACTTCTGAATTTATTTCACGACTTGAAAAAGAATTGGCAGGAACTATTGGGGCGGCATCAGCGCATGTGGTGCTTTCAAAAGTTTTATCTGGCGGTGAAGTATCGCTTGAAGAAGTGATGCAAATTGCCGATGAAACCCAACAAGTAATTGAATATTCGCAACGATTAGAGCAAACAACAAAAAAACTAAGAGCAACGGCAAAAGAGCTAAAAAAAGCGAATGAAAGCCTAACGCAATTAGATAAACAAAAAGATGATTTTCTATCAAAAGTTAGCCATGAGGTGAGAACGCCCATGACTTCTATTCGCTCGTTTTCAGAAATATTGCTGACCCATGATGATATAAATGACGAGCAGCGCAATAAGTTTGTTTTAACAATTAATCAGGAAAGTAAGCGATTGACTAATTTGCTTGATGAAATTCTTGATCTAAATGCGCTTGAAAAGGGCGAGAGAATTTGGGTGAATCGCTTGGTGAATGGTGAAGAAATATTGGAGAGGACTATTAATATTTGTAGTCCGATAGCTATGCAAAAAAATGTGCAGCTTAAGAGAGGGGAAAAAGCTAGCAATGATAATATTAATGCTGAGCCTGATCGATTGGCGCAGGTTTATATTAATATTATTACCAATGCGATTAAATATAATGATGCTAAAAACCCAATTATTACTATATCATCTATGTCAAAAGCAGGGTTTTATATTGTAGATATAGCTGATAATGGTTCTGGAATTGCAAAACAAGATACTGAAATAATATTTGAAAAATTCTCTCGTGGGCGACGAACTAAGGGAGGAGACGATGGTGGTTTGGGGCTTGGCTTGGCAATTTCTCGTGAGATTATTGATAAAATGAGTGGTAGTTTGGAATTAATAGAGACTAATAATAGTGGTGCATGTTTTCGTGTAAAAATACCACTAACAAAGGAGGAATAAGTTTATGAAATTTTCTGCATTGCTAAGTGAAAAAAATGAAGAGGGTAGGGTTACCTCATCAATTAAAATGCTTGATGAGAGCGATTTGCCTAAGGGAAATGTTTTAGTAAAAGTTGAATGGGCGGGACTTAATTATAAAGATGGTCTTTGTTTAAATGGCGCTGGTGGATTAGTGCGCAATTATCCGCATGTGGCAGGGATTGATTTTTCAGGGGTGGTGCAATCAAGTTCTGATGAGCGTTATAAAAAAGGCGATAAGGTAATTCTTACTGGTTGGCGAGTTGGTGAAAATCGCTTTGGCGGATATGCTGAATTGGCAAGAGTTGAGGGTGATTATTTAGTTCCATTACCTAAGAGCATGTCAACACGTGATGCTATGGTAATTGGTACGGCTGGGCTTACGGCGCAATTAGCTATTTCTCGCCTAAAAGAAAATGGGCTTGAACCCACGAGCGGTGAAATATTAGTGACCGGTGCGGGGGGCGGAGTTGGCTCTATTGCTACATTATTATTGGCTAATGAAAATTACGAAGTGGTTGGCGTTACTGGCAGAGAAGAAACTAAAAAGCTACTAATGGAGCTTGGCGCAAGCACTATTATGGATCGCTCAGAATTAGCTGAGTCCAGCAAGCGAGTGCTTGAAAGCGAAAGATGGGCAGGGGTGATTGATAGTGCCGGTGGGGAGAGTTTGGGCAATATCCTCAAACAACTTAAATCTGGTGCTGGTGTTGCGCTAATTGGATTAGCAGGCGGTGCGACATGGGACGCTTCGGTCATTCCATTTATCATTCGGGGCGTAAATTTATATGGTATTGATAGTGTTATGGCGCCGTTTGAAAAACGCCAAAAAGCATGGAAAAATCTAGCGCAAAATTTTGACCAAGAAAAATATGCACCCCTAGTTAGCGAGGTGACGCTTGAGCAATTACCCCAATATGGAAGTCGCATATTAAAGGGCGAAATTATGGGTCGAGTAATAGTGCAGCCTTAAAACTATTCTTCTTCTACCCATTTTAATATAGGCTTTCTTGCCGCTAATGTTTCATCAATGCGATTGCGTGGCGCTCGCATTGGTGCATTTGTAAAACGTTCAACATTTCCTGCTTTTGCGTCAGCTGCAAGTTCAAGCATTTTTTGGCAAAAATTATCAAGTGAATATTTAGATTCAGATTCTGTTGGCTCGATTAACATTGCCCCCTGCACCACTAGTGGGAAATACATGGTCATGGGGTGAAAGCCCTCATCAATCATTGCTTTGGCAAAATCAAGCGTTGTTACGCCCGTTCCTGCTAAAAAACTATCATCAAACAAAACTTCGTGCATTGTGTGTTGATTGCCAAATGGTAATGAAAAATCACCCTCTAATTTTACTTTAACATAATTGGCGTTTAATACTGCATCTTTTGCTACCTGCTCAATTCCGTCAATTCCGTGCGAAAGAATGAAAGAAAGCGAGCGGATAAACATGCCTATTTGTCCATGAAAAGCGGTTAGGCGACCTAGCGATTGGCTGCCCTTTACATGCTCGACAAGTGTAAGGTTTTCGCCATTCTTTCTAATGAATGGAACTGGAGCAAACGGAGCAAGTGCGTCTGAAAGCACAACTGGTCCTGCGCCCGGCCCTCCGCCACCATGTGGGGTTGAAAAGGTTTTGTGTAAATTTATGTGCATGGCATCTATGCCTAAATCACCGGGGCAAACTATGCCCATAATGGCGTTAAAATTTGCTCCATCACAATAAAAATATGCTCCTGCATCGTGGATAGCATCGGCGATTTTTATAATATCAGGCTCAAACAGACCGCAGGTATTTGGGTTGGTTAGCATTATGGCGGCAACATTTTCATCCATTGCTTCAATCACTGCACTTACATCAACTGTGCCATTTTCATTGGCTTTAATTGCGCGCACTTGATAGCCAAGAAAGGCAGCAGTTGCTGGATTTGTGCCGTGCGCACTTTCTGGCACAAGCACAATATTGCGCTCGCTTTGCCCCTTAGCTTTGTGCGCTGCTTTAATTGCCATCATGCCGCATAATTCGCCATGTGCCCCAGCTTTTGGTGACATAGAAATGGCGGGAGTGTTGGTTAGTTTCATTAGCCAATCAGCAAGCTGCTCAATCATTTCAAGCGCCCCTTCAACCGTATTAGCTGGTTGTAACGGATGAATGTTAGCAAAACCATTTAGGCGTGCCATTTGCTCATTTAGACGAGGATTATGCTTCATGGTGCAAGATCCGAGCGGGTAAATGGAAGCGTCTATTGAAATATTTAGACGAGACAGACGC
>JAMONS010000050.1 GCA_027065555.1 Hyphomicrobiales bacterium
AGAATCAGTACGTGAAAATTCAAGCCTACTTGAGAGCATAGCAAAAAATAGTCGTGAGCAAGCAAGTTCGCTTGAAGAGGTAAATGGAGCGGTTCGTCAAATGGACGAAATGACGCAACATAACGCAGCACTAGTTGAAGAAACAAATGCTGCCATTGAGCAAACCGAAGCGCAAGCCAACGAGCTTGATCAAATTGTTGAGGTATTTAAAATTGAGGCTGATACACATTATGAGGCGGAACGAGCCGTAGCATAATAATCAAGTTCAAAACTATTATGAAATTGGGCGCTTTAAAAAAAGCGCCCTTTTCTTTTGCCTTGCGTTGCCTTAGATAGGCATAGAACAAATTTATTTTGAGGCAATTTTATTTTAAGGAAATTCTATGGCTCGCCAATTTATCTATCACATGTCTAATCTTTCAAAATCTTATGCTGGCGGCAAAAAGGTTTTGGACGGTGTTAATTTAAGTTTTTATCCCGATGCAAAAATTGGTGTGCTTGGGCCAAACGGCGCAGGTAAGTCTACCTTGCTAAAAATCATGGCAGGCTTAGATAGTGAGTTTAATGGCGAAGCGTGGCTAGCCGATGGCGCAAGCGTAGGTTATTTATCGCAAGAGCCGCAACTCGATGAAAGCCTTGATGCTATTGGCAACGTAATGATTGGCGTGAAGGATAAGAAAGCAATTCTTGATAAATATAATGATTTAATGATGAATTATTCTGACGAAACAGCAGACGAAGCAGCAAAATTACAAGATGAGATTGATGCGCAAAACCTGTGGGATCTAGATAGCCAAGTAGAAATGGCAATGGAGGCTTTGGGCTGTGTTGAACCAACATCTTCAGTTGAAAATCTCTCAGGCGGTGAAAAACGCCGCATTGCGCTTTGTCAACTTTTGCTAAGCAAACCAGATTTATTATTGCTAGATGAGCCAACCAACCATCTTGATGCTGAAACAACCGCATGGCTAGAGCGTCATTTGCGTGAATATACTGGCTCGGTTTTGCTAATCACTCACGATAGATATTTCTTAGATAATGTTACGGGTTGGATTCTCGAGCTTGATCGTGGTCGTGGCATACCATATGAGGGCAATTATTCCGCCTATCTAACGCAAAAAGCCAAGCGCTATGCGCAAGAGGGTCGTGAAGATGTTGCAAGGCTTAAAGTGTTGGAGCGTGAGCAAGAATGGATGGGCAAAAGCCCACAAGCCCGTCAAAGCAAATCTAAAGCTCGTCTTAAGGCCTATGATGAGTTGGTCAAAATCAACGAAGCCAGAACGCAAAGCACTTCTGCACAAATTATTATTCCAGCAGGGGAGCGTTTGGGCGATAGGGTTATTGATCTCAATGAAGTTTCTAAGGGTTATGGCGAAAGATTGCTAATTGATAATTTGAGCTTCAAACTACCCCCCGGTGGTATTGTCGGCATTATCGGGGCAAATGGCGCAGGTAAAACCACGCTATTTCGCATGATTACAGGGCAAGAAAAACCAGATAGCGGCACTATTGAAGTTGCTGATAATGTAAAGCTTGGTTATGTTGATCAAAGCCGTGATAGTTTGGACGATAATAAAACCGTATGGGAAGAAATTTCTGAAGGCAGTGATATTTTAATGCTCGGCAAACGTGAAATGAATTCTCGTGCCTATTGCTCAACATTCAATTTTAAGGGCGGCGACCAACAACAAAAAGTTGGCAACCTATCAGGCGGTCAGCGTAACAGAGTGCATCTAGCAAAAATGCTAAAATCAGGCTCAAACGTCCTACTACTCGATGAGCCAACCAACGATCTAGACACCGAAACTTTAGCAGCACTAGAAGAAGCCCTAGAAGAATTCGCAGGGTGCGCAGTAATCATCTCGCACGATAGAATGTTCTTGGATCGCTTGGCTACGCATATGTTGTCTTTTGAAGGCGATAGCCATGTTGAATGGTTTGAGGGCAATTTCTACGAATACGAACAAGATAAAATTCGCAGGTTAGGGGCGAACTCGGTTAATCCTAAGCGTATGAGTTATAAGCGGCTTACTCGGTAGGTTTTGGTTGTTTAATGGTCTGTCATAGAGTTGTAGCTCTTCGGCGTCAGCTATACCCCTCCGTTGTCATGCCGTTTTGAAACGGCATGACAACGGAAATTGATGCTTCTTTTAGTCAAAATATCATGCGCAATTTACACGCTGTCATCAACTCAGTTAATTTTATACACTCCATCTCTAATTTTAGCGTTAGCGATTAGGATGATTTTTCTAGCTATTGCAATGATAGGTTTTTTGGTTTAATCCGCAAATTGAGCTCTAATTCGCGATAAATCCGATACACACGCTTGTGATTCCACTTATAACCTTTCACATTACGCAAATACAAAAAACATAACTTAAAGCCCCAATTACGATTGCGCTTAGTCAGGAGTTCAAGCCAGTTATGGCGGGGGTGTCCGGGGTAGTGAGCAAAGCGAACGACGGCGACAAGAAATAAAACAATTTGCGAATTCTCATCGCTAAGCTTTGCACTATAGCGATAGCACGTTTCGCTAATCATAAATGCATGACAGGCCGTCCGAATGTTTAAGCGCCCTTTGGACACATAAGCTTTAGCGATTGCTCGCCGTAAAGACGGTCTCACCACTTTTTTGACATGGAATCCTTGATGACATCGTTCTGTAATTGCACGTCCGCATACATCTTCTTGAGACGGGCATTCTCTGCCTCAAGCGGCTTCATGCGTCCCATCAATGATGCATCCATGCCGCCATATTTAGTGCGCCATTTATAAAAACTGGCATTACTCATGCCGTGTTCACGGCAAAGCTGAGCAACAGGTGTCCCAGCCTCAGCTTACTTTAATATACCAATAATTTGGCTGTCAGAATACCTAGAGCGCTTCATATAAAATCTCCTTCACTTAACTATAAGAAAATTCTACTTATAAATGCTATTAAATATTGGGGGTATTACCATTATTATATAAACCAATTTGAATATGACCACGAAGAATTTATAGTGTTTATTGTTATGAATTATTTTTAGTTTTCATTGGAAATGTAATTTGAAGAAACAGCAAAGCGCCCACTGAGTTTAATTCAGCGAGCGTTCTGCAGGGTATTAATTCTTATATTCTAGGTAGCTCTAGCCTATAATTGACCATTTACTTGGGTTAGCGCCTGAAATAGCAATAAATGTATGCTCAACTTTATCCCATGTTTTAATCGCATTGGTTAGGTTATCAAGAACCATATCGCCTTTATGTGTGCGAACTATAAGAACAGCGTGACCTACGCCTTCTTTGGTGGTTGCGGTTGCAATTCTTAAAGCTCCAGCAGGAACACCAGTTTTTATTAGTTTTGCACGCTTGGCAAGCACGTATTCTTCGCAATCGCCAACACTTACATTAATTAACCATTTATCTGTGCCTACATCATTTCGTGGAGCTATAGCAAGATTTACAGTTCTGTTTACATAGGCTATTTTTTGCATCACCCTAAAGCTATAATCTATTGTTGTGCTTACCCCAGCTTTGCATTCACTAGAATTTTGAAGGCAAAAAATCTGAAAGCCTAATGGAGAGCTTGCCGCTGATTTTTCAACAATAATATTTTTTGGAAAAATATTCTCATAGGCATATTTTTTAGTTTTTGCTTTTGAATTTAATCCTAAAAAGTTGTCACCTAAAGAGCTAACTGATATTGATGGCTTTAAAGCTATTTCTATATTATCTGGAATTTTAGCTAGTGCTGAACCTGTGTTTAGCAATGTTAGAGCCATAATTGAATTGGCTATTATTTTTTTGATACTCATTTTACTATTCCCTGATTTGCAGTGAGTAACAATATGACTTAGGCGAGTTTCTATTATCTTTTGAATTTAGTTCAAATTTTAATCAAATTTTTTGTAACTAGAAAAAATGCATATATTACAGCACGTTATGTAGAAGGCTATGTCATTATTCAATGGTGTTTGTTGACGCAAAAAAGCTGTATACAAACGCATCCAGCTTTTTTTATAAAAATGATTTATGTTTAGTTAGCGCTAGCGACAGGATCAATAGCAGCAGTTGCGAAATTCTCACAAGCGCCAATTGTTTCACCAATGGTTACCAGTTGCGCACCTTGATCAGGGTCAATAGCATATGAGGCAGCAAGTGAAATCGCTTGTGCAATCTCACTATCTATTAAATTACACTCAGCATTAGCTTGAGCAAGTGCTGCAAGTGCAATAACATAATCAGCTAATGATTGAGAAAACTGCTCTGCTGGCAATGCCTGAACAACTAGTGCATTCATATAAGTCTGTGCAGAATTGATGCATGTACCAGCTTCAGCTTCACATAGAGCAACCGTAGGCAAGCTAGTTGTTCCTTGTGCAAACACAGCAAAAACGCTACCAAATAGAAAAACAAATGCTAATGTTACCCGCATGAATAATGATGACATTATATCGTCCCTAGTATAGCCACTAAAAGTATAGCTATTAGAATAACTAGCTAAATACTAGTTTGCCAATCCTTAATTGTCAATCTTATGCCTAGTTGAAATCTTATCCAATTTTCTTCGGTAATCCCCCCATGTTTAATGAGGGGATTACCGTTGAACGCTCAACAATATCTCAAATGCTATTACTATTAATATTTGGGCTAATTTTAGCATGAGCAATGCTAGCGCCGAACATTGTAAAAGTCAGAAATATTCCAACTATTATATTAAATTTCTTATTCATATTACCACTCCTGATTTTATAATGAGTGCTAATATGAATGAGGCAAATTATTATTTTCTATTGAATTTTATTCAAATTTTATTTGATCGCGATATGCCTTAGGTTTGAAGAGCCTTTATATTATTTCAGTATTAAAGTATTTTGCCATAAATGTTAAAATTATCCCTAAATTAAAACCAAAAATAGATAGGCTGGTCAGAATTAAATATTGCAATGAAATATTGCCAGTAATCAGAATTAAAGCAAATAATAGAGTTAATAGAAAAGCTCCTAACATCAAAGAAAATACCTTCCCGTAATGAGAAAGAAATATGGCTAAAATCATTGTAATTGTCAGAGCTGTCAAGAAAATACCTCTATAATTAATGGGACAGATTGCGCCAGAATGATTAAGTATCTGCTAAGAATATACTGACTTAAATTGGAAGCCATATCAGAATGAGAAAGAGAAGAGTTAGCACGTGTTAAAATGGTAAACTATGGCTTGATTTAGCTATAGCTTGATTTTGCAGGGTATTAAGTGTATCAAATTGTTAATAATTTGTTTACTATTTTGGGAGGTGGTGGATAGTATGTTGCGATTGGCAAGGTCAGAGGATGCCACAATTAATGAGCTATGGCCTGTAGTCTCTCTTGATAGTGAATATTATTTGGGCGTTGGAAAAGAAGAAGCCCAAGTTTCAAGTCATTCTGGGTTGAACTGCGTCTGGAAAAAAAGGCTTCCAATTATCCCTGAAGTAGAATTTTTAGATAGGGTAAATCTTTTCTTTAAACGTATCATGGATTTGACCTTGGCGAGCAGTGCTTTATTAATATTGTCCCCATTTTTGATATTTATTGCCTTGCTTATTAAATTAAACTGCAAGGGATCTATCTTTTTTCACCAGACACGAGTTGGATATAAAAACCGCTCCTTTAAGATGTTTAAGTTTAGAACCATGTATCATCATAGATCTGATGTTTCAGGAGTTGCGCAGACAAAAGAAGATGATTGTAGAATAACAAAAATCGGTAAAATATTGCGTAAAACTAGCATTGATGAATTGCCACAATTAATAAATATCATACGGGGTGAAATGTCCTTTGTTGGGCCAAGACCGCATGTCTATGGTCAGTTGGGGGGTGAGCTGCCAATTAGGCAGGTCGTTCCTTATTATAACTTACGTCATGAGGTTATGCCTGGACTAACAGGCTGGGCGCAGGCTAATGGTTATCGTGGCCCAACTAATAAAAAAGGGCTGGCAATAACACGAATTGAACATGATATGGCTTATATTCAAAATGCTTCAGTATGGCTGGATATTAAGATTATATTCTTAACAATAGTAAATGAGTTTCTCTCAGGAAATGGACATTAATTTTACAATGTAATTGTGCTTAACAAAATAGTTGTTTTATGTAATATTATAGCTAACTTATCCAGAACTGGTTTTTCCTGATGGTTTTTAATATCCTTACTTTTAGAACAAGATCACCTGATAGAGATAGGAAAAGTGATGAACTTCGCTTTAAGTCGGTTAAGTCTGCACTTGATGAGGTGATAAGTGGCGTTAGCTCAGAAATTAATGGATTGCAAAAGCGTATTGACGCTCAGTTGCAACAAGCATTCCATATCATGGATATGTCGGGAGAATATTCAGAACGCTCAAAGCAAGATGAACAAAATATTGTGGAGCTTGAAACTCAAATTAAGATTGCTAAAGAGCGTTTGAAAGCTCTTAAAAAACAGCTTGGCGTTTATGAAACCCTGCAAAAAGAGTTGTCTAAATTACAATCTGAATAATGATTATTCTTTTAACTCGGCTTTAGTAATTACCATAATAACCAGAATATTTGTAGCGATAGCCGTGTCTAGTGTTTTCTTCTTGGTTTAACACCATCAAAATATCAGTATCAGGGTTTTTCACTTTTTTTAATGATGAAGTAGCTTCTTTGGCCTCTCCTTGAGAAGTTGTTGCAAAGCGCACAATCATCGCAATAACATCGGCATGTTCGGCTAAATAAAGCCCATCAACCACGGGTATAATAGGTGGCGAATCAAGAATAATAAAATCAGACTGGCTTCTTGCCGTGTCAATTAATTTTGCCAGCGCTTTGCCTGATGATAATTGATCCGTTGGAGTTTTTGATCTTTTAGAGCCAACAATTGCTGTTAGTGCACTATCCTTATCTTTCACGATGACTTTGCTTAAAATATTTGAATCATCTGGGTTTCTCAGGTAATCAGCAAGTCCCAAATTGCGATCAACACCTAAATAATTATGCAGGCTTGGTTTGCGCAAATCGCAATCAATAAGTAATACCCAATTACCAGCTTGCGCATAGGCGCGACCTAAAGCAAGAGCTAGCGTGGATTTACCCTCACCAGGAACAGCCGAAGAAACCATAATTACTTTGCCCTTGCTTTGATCATTTTTATCACCTGCTTTAGTTTGTCGCAAGGAATAATCAATTGAGGCCTTTAATCGTCGAATTGCTTCGCTAAAAGCAGAAAGCGGGGCGCTAAGCATGAGTTCGGCCGCACTTAAATGAGTTTGATCATCACCATTTTTTTTAGGAAGATCAGTATGGGGAACAACAGCGACGACAGGTAATTTTACTATATTTTCTACCTGTCCTTCACTAGAAAAGCCGCCAACAAAATTTTCATATAATAATGCCAGCCCAATTCCAAGCCCAAGCCCAGATAGTCCTGCTAACAATAAAATCAATTTTTTATTTGGAAATGAGGGAGCAGATGGCGCAAGGGCATGTGAAACAATTCTACTGTTTGCAATTTGCGTTTGAGCCTGCGCCTCTAATTCACTGACACGAGTTAATAATGCTTGATATTGAGTGCGGGCAATTTCAGCATTTTGTTGTATTTCATAAATTTGTGCCAAAATATCTGCTGGTAAATTTGAATTTATAACACTTGTTCTGATCTGCTGGCGAAGAGTTGAGAGCTTTGCCTGATCACTAGAAATATTTTGGCGCAAAGCACTAAGCCCACTATTTGCACTAGTTAAAAGATTTCCATCAATCTTTGCCAATTCAGTTCGCAAATCAAGGGCCTGTTGTGAATCTGAGGCAATGGCAGTTAAACTATTAGCAAGCGCATCTCTTTGTTTTTGCAGCTCAATCATTGCCTCGTCTTGAAGAGAATTTGCAACTTCAACCCAGTTTTTAAGTGAAATATTTTGTGAAATTAATTTAGCACTCGACGCAAAATTTGCCTGAGTTGATGCTATGCGTTCAAGCTCTTGGCGCATTTGCGCTATATCTGTGCGACCAGTCTTGCGGGTTATTGTATCAATATTACCAGCAATAAAAACATCAAATGATTGCTCGGCTAAAATGATAGATTTACTTGCTGCACTCATTCGTGATTGCAAAATATTGCGAGCTGCAATTATATTTTCAATTTTAGATTGCACTTGCGCTTCTATATAGGACTGAGAAACTGCATTTGCTATTTTGGCAGCCCTGTCAGGAGAGATGGAAGTAGCTGATACAGATATTAAATAGGTTAGCCCTTTGCGTTTGATATTAACCGCATCGCGTAATTTATTCAAGACAGATTGCAATGCCGCATCACCAGTGGGTAATTTTGCATCTTTAATGCGCAATGTTGATTTGAGATTATCGCGCCAGCCTAATTTAACACCAAATTCATCATCATTTATTAGCTCTTGCTGTTCGATTACCCGTAAAAGAATATTATCGGATTTAAGTATTTCCACTTCGCTGTCAATGCGTGCATTATCGGAATAAGCCCCAACCTGAGCGTTAGGATCTAAAATATCTCGCGCCGCAGTATCTACAAATATCAAAGCAGAAGAGGTAAACATAGGCGTTAAGGAAAAAGCATAAATAGTTGCCCCTACAACAAATATCAAAAATGTAGCTGCAATCAACTTGATACGTCGGCGCAATAATTCAATAATTGAGCGAATATCGACTTCAGTTTCGTCCATACTTAAATCCATTATAATATTATTTATTTTCAAAATTAATAATAATAATTTATTTTCAAATTACTTAGCCTAAATTCTTTTTCTTGCATAGTAAGTTAAATAGGTTTTGAGTTAGATCATAGACATACCAGCCATTCATTACTTTTTTAGTTAATACTGATGGCTTAATTATTCGAGGTAGATAGAGTTCCAGCAATCTCTCCATTAACAATTTTTATTGCAGAAAGGTTATTGGTTAAATATGCACTAGTATCAACATTAATACGAAAGGGTGAAATAAAAACTTCCTTTACCGGAGTATGCCCGTGAACTATTGTTAGTTCTTCTAATTGCTCACGCTGCGCAGGCTGCTCCTGCTTGTCCGTCGAAGCCTTGTCATAGGTGGAGCGCCCCTGCCTCTCTTCTTTAAGCCGCCGTTGGTCGCTTTGCTCCCGATCCCAGCACCCCCGCCATTTATCATTGTCATAATGATCTAAAAATTCCTTTCTTATCCATAACAGATCATAATCACTTTGTTCCTCTAATGTTACATCAGCCCGAACACCTGCATGAACAAATAAATATTCAGGAAAAACTGCAACAATCGGAAGTTGCTTTAGAAAGTCACGATGCTCATCAGGTATATAGGAATTGATTCTATGAATGAAACCTCTTTTTTTTATTTCATTCCTATTAAGATCATTTCTGCTAAAGCCATATGACAGCAATGTTTCATAACCACCAAAATCTAACCAGTTCGTATGATTTTTGGGATTTTCAATAAATGCCAACATTGCTTCTTCATGGTTTCCTGCAAGGCATAATCGAGTGCTTGATGGCGGTGGAGGACTTAACAAATGATCTATCAATAAAGAACTATCTAAGCCACGATCAATATAATCTCCAAGCATGATAATCAGTGCGTCTTTTTTTTCTTTTTTGATATCTTTGCTGATTTTCTCTTCAAGCTCTTCTAATAAATCAAGCCGCCCATGAACATCGCCAATAGCATATATTAGGGGCGGTAATTTTTCATAATAAAGGCGCTCTCGGGCAGTTGATTGCAAAGTTGTTTTGCGATTGAATAATTGAAAATTACCGAAAATATTATTAATCCAGTTAATCATTTTCTTTGCTCATTGATAATTTATCTGCACTTGATGTTGACCTGCTAGCTCCTGATATACCAATAGCAAGAATGGTTACAAACAGATATGCAACAGCCTGAATTTCAAGACTAAAATCAACAAATGAATGGATAAAACCGACACTGATTGCGCCAAGGCTTATTGCTGAATATAACCAGCGCCGTTGTGAAAAAATATAAATACGCCAAGCTGAGAAACCAAATATTATAATAATAATTATCGGAATTGAGCCAAAGAAAATACCAAGCTCTGACCATAGAGCCAGATAAGTATTGTGAGCCTTATCCCAAACAACATCAGGGCTAACAGGTAATTGGTGAAATAGCGGAAATGCCAATTCAAAACTTCCTGCGCCATAGCCAGTAAAAGGTCGCTCAGCAATCATTTTAACTATTTGCAAATATAGTGACAAACGTCCATCTGCTGACGATTCTACATAGCTAAGCCTTTCAACTAAACCATCTCCATAAAGAAGAATTAAGACACTCATTGCGATAATTCCAAATATAGAAAATAACAAAACTAATTTTTTGGACTTCAAGGTTTTTGATATGATTAGCAAAAGAGTAATGAGTGAGCCAGTTATACCAGCAAAAACCCCCATACGTGATTGAGTTGTTAAAAGGGCGGCAATAATTATTATAACTCCTAAAAAATATAGCCAAAAAGAAAAAAGGCTTTTTTTATGAGCAATCTGATTATTGTCTGGGGAAAGAGAATTCATGCAAAAGGCAGAACCAATAACCAATCCAAATGCCAAAAAAGTAGCAAAGGAATTTCGATTAACAAAAGTAGCAGTTGCCACATTATTATATGCCCACTTTTCCATAAACAAAATAGGGTCATTAAGCTGTGTTAGTGCGAATATCGAATATGCAGCATAGATAAGAGTTAGTATAAAAATCCAAATAAGCAGAAGTTGTGCGCGCTCAAAATTATAGGATAATTGCAAAACCAGAAAAAACAACAAACCATAAGAGGCAAATTGGATAAGAGACAACAGGCTCATTGTGGGTGTTAGGCTTAGTGATTTTGAACTTATTATTAAGTCATCAATGTTGATGTTTATTGGGCTAAGCCAAGTGCCAAATGGTATTATTTGCACAACAATATAGCCAAGAAGAATGAGAAATAATACTAAGCTGGGTTTAAGTCGAGTTAAGGAATATCTGAATTGCGATTTTCTGAGCATTAAAGAAGTAAAATATACAAGAGCAATAATAGAAATAACCAAAGCTGAAAGCGCCCAAAAAACAGGTCTGTTACTTCCAAAAGGGATTGGAATAAGGGCTAAAAAAATTATTAATGCGATATTTAGTGCATTGTTTGTTGCGGACTGCTTGGAGTTATCAAAACCAACAGATTCACGCTTTGTTTCAAAAGAGCTGTTTTTTTCTGCTATTTGCTCCCTCATTGCTCTAATCCCTGTCTTCTTTGAGAAATTTCATTTGCAGCTCTACGCACATTGTTTACAAAACTTTTTTGATATTTTGGCGATAGTGTTTCAACAAGCTCTGTTATGCGTTCGCGAAACTCTGGCTGGCTGACATACCTAGTAGCTATTGATCTTACCCCTGAAGCGTTCTTTGCAAGAAGAATTAAATCTTGTTTGTGAGAGGACAGAGTAGCTGATGTTATTTTTTCAAAATTTTCCTCAACCAGTTCTACTCTAAATTGCGCCAACCACTGCCCATTAGGTGCGGTTTTTTGTGAGGCAGCTATTTGAAAATTAAATTCACTATATTGTTTTAATTCAGCAGATGCAAAAGCCCCAATATAATATGCAAAAGCATGGGTTGGCATAAAAGATGTAATATCTTTTGCTAAGCTCTGACAGCTAATTAAAACCGTTTTGCGCCGTGATGTTGGTTGCGCCATGCCAACAGGCCCAGCCGTAGCTTCGAGGCAGTTATTAAGTAATAATTTATTAGAATAAGGCGATAGACCTGCTTTAATATCTGTTTTTTCAAGAATGTTAAATCGTGTTGTTGGAGTTGTGCTTCCAGTAATAAAGGGCTTTATCTCTATAAGAAAAGCATAGACGGAAATTACCATCAATGAGACTGCAAAACCCATAGTGCCAACAAAAGAAAATGACTTTTTACTGTGATAAAAATTATGCAATTTAATCCCTAAAAAAAACGT
>JAMONS010000051.1 GCA_027065555.1 Hyphomicrobiales bacterium
CGGGGGAAATATAGGCTGTTATGTTCGTTGAATAAACTCTACGTTATTATCTCCGAACTAACTTTTGGCTTGTCTATATTTAGAGAGCATCCGTAAATAAAAGCAGGTTGAACACGTAAATCTACTAAACTGATATGCTCCTATATTTATAAACACCTTGTTTGTTACAATTTCGAACGAGGAGAAATGAAGATGGTAAAGGAATACGCTATAGTGATGAGTTCAAGGGATTTGAGGTGACAAGATTTTCAGAATATTATCACATAAACTCATACAGTCTCATATTGGTCAGAATATGAGCAAACCAACCAGCTATTCAGCCTTCTCCACAACGTCAATATTAAGCCAGTATCGTGTATGTTTACGCTCACCTGTGCGTACAAGAGCACCTTTTTCAACTAAATCCTGCAAATCTCTGGTGGCGGTTGCCCGTGACGTATCGGTAATGCTGATATAATTGTCAGCACTAAGCCCGCCTTTGAAACCTTCAAGTCCTTCCCTGAACATACGTGCCAAGACTTTGTCCTGACGATCGTTCAGTTGACCTCTAAGACGATCATATAGGCGTATCTTGGCAATTAAGAAATCAATCAATTGCTGCGAATAGCCCTGCGCATCTAAAACAGTTTTAGAGAAGTATAAAAGCCAGTCGGATATTTCCAAATCCTTGTTGCTGTGTTCCAGGTTTTGATAATAAGCTTTTTTTGCTCTTTGAATTGTATAAGACAATGCCAGCAAAGTTGGATGTCCTAAACTTTGTGAAAGCGCCATTTCAGAAATTGCCCTGCCGATACGACCATTGCCATCTTCGAACGGGTGAACACAAACGAAATAGAGATGTGCTATTCCAGCACGGGTCAATGCCGGAAGTGGGTTTTCTGCATCAGGAGCGCATCCATTGAACCAATCTATAAATTGGCTCATTTTATCTTGCATATCTTTTGAAGGCGGTGCCTCAAAGTGAACTTTAGGATCATGAATTGCACCAGAAACGACTTGCATCGCATCTTCATGCGTACGGTAACGACCTATATCTGTTAAGTCACGCCGCCCGCTGGTCAGCATCTTGTGCCAGGTAAATATCTTCGAATGTGATAGCGGTTCATTATATGTCTGGTATAAGTCAACCATCATTTGTGCAATGCCTTGCTCGGCTGGCGGTATGCGCTGGTTATCCGTATCAAGGTCAAAATTGCGCCGAATGGAGGATTGAACCGAATCCCGATCAAGAATTTCACCCTCAATCTCTGAAGTATTTATGGCTTCCGTGCTCATCAAGTCAACTGTAAGGTGCAGTTTGTCATCCTCACCAATGTGCTTCAATGTCCCCTGAAGCATACCAGATTGCCGCAAGAAATGGTTCTCCAACTCACTCAAAGCAGAAGAATTATACCGAAACTCGGGCCAGTCTTGTTGTTGCCAATTCCATTTCATGAGTTATAGGGTTCCTTTTTATAACTCACAATATCATTATTTTATGAGTTATAGCAAGGATTTCATGCGTCATCTAAATAAACACGCTCTTGAACTTCTTGGATATCCTATAAGGGAGTATCCTGTTACGACCATTTTCTATGCACCATTGTTATCAGTCTCCAGCCTCTCCTCCATAAGAGACGGTATTTTTTGTTGCGACTTGATCTGATAGCAGAAACCTAAAATTTCTTGCTCGTGTTAGCTCTTTAGCTACTAAAAAACGCATTTCAGCATCTCCAGCAAGAGAGCCGCCATCTAGCTAAGAGTTGTTGTGACGTTCTTTGTTGAGCTTAAAATCTAATCTGTGCAGCAAGAATGTATAGCAAATTGTGTAGCAATAATGGCGGAGTAGAGGCTCTTTAACAGTAATGCCTAGAATTACCTAATAAAATCAATAACTAGTAGGAAAGCTGGCGTAGAGGAAGTCTGTGACTGTCAAAATTTAAAGCTGAATAAGTTAATTAAATCAAGGTATTAGCAAAGTGCCGTGTCACAAAGCGTGCTACAAAATAATGTTTTTGGTGAAATTATTGTAATTTTTTTGTGTATAAATATTCTGATTGAGGCGAATAGTAAAAATCTTGACTTGTTCGGGTAAGTCCCGTACGCTATCAATAAAGGAAATACGGAGAAGTTTCATGCTTCATTATACAGATTCTACCGCTAAAACACAAGAAAGAAAGTCTGTTCGTAAAGAGCAACGAGTTAAACCAAGCATTAGCGATGCAATTGCTCGTGCCGCTATGTCTGTTGGTATGGACGAAAGTGTGTTCATTGTTTCAGCAGCTTATGAAAAGGCTATTGCAATTGAGAAAGCGCAATTTTCAACTAGCCTTGATTCTGAATATTTTCAGCAGTTTTCTAAAGCAGTAAATAGTCAAGGAAAACGAATTAAAGGTCTGGTTGAGGCAGAGCAAAAATCACGTGATATTTTGCGTGATGCCTAAAACTCAAGAAGAGGTAAAACCTCCTTCATTGTTTATTATGAAATTTAATAAAGCACTGCATGTTCGCAGTGCTTTTTCTTGTGGTTTTAAGCCTATTGGTAATTTCTTAAAAAGTTTAATTTCTGAGCAGATTAAAAATAATTTAGTAACGGCGTGGGTGGCGGTTGAAGATAGTTCAAGCAAATCACCAGTAAAAGGTTTTTATGCGCTAAATGCTCATTCTATTTCACAAGCTGAATTACCTGATCTTACAAAAAAAATTACAAAAGAGAATATTCCTGCAGTTTATCTTAATGCCTTAGCGGTTGATAAAAGCTGTCAGGGGAGGGGCATTGGCACGGCGCTTATGGTTCATGCGATAAAAAAATCGGTTGAATTTTCTGAACAGATATGCTGTGCTGTTATTGTTCTTGATGTGTTGGTCGATGGTGATGATGATGCATTTATGAGACGTATAGACTTTTATCAAACACTTGGTTTTAAAAATATTGAAAGCATTGATTATCCGCATAGAATGTATTTGAGCATTGCTGATGCTAGGGTGTCATTATGAATGGCTTTTTTGACACACTATATTTTCTGCTCTTTTTATAGTGTCTTGTTTTGCCTCAAGGTAAGCGAGGTCATTTTCAAGTCCATCTATTTGGACTAAAAAATCTGGCTCGTCCCAGATATTTTTTCATTTGGTTTGATATTTCTTGGTGTTGGTTTAATTTTTGACTGATTGTGCAAGTTCTCTTCTTGTTTTTTTGAAGCCGCTATCGCCATCAAGAAATATCAAACCATGAATGGAATAAGATCTTCAACTCTTTCTTTCTCACCATAATTTTGTTCGTAATTTTTGGCATAATCGGTTAGTTTGCTATGAACATCTGGTGAAAATGTTGAAGTTAGTTTGATTGGTGTGCGTTTTGGTAGTTTTGAAAGTTTTAATGCCATGCCTAAGAACTCCTAAAATTAGAGGGGTTTTGGGTGATGGGTTTTAAGATAATATCTTTATGCACAATCACTCGAAGCGGATAACCAGGGCGAATTGTAATTGTTGGTTGTATATCTAATTCACGCTCAACAATCTTTTGTCCTGCTCTATTGATTGAGTTTTGCGAGCGCCTTTTTAAAAAAACCTATGTTTTTAATATTAATACTATTGTTTTTAATATTAAGACTTTATGGTTGCATTTATATAACTTTGATAAGAGATATATTAGATATGAAATTTTTTGTGAAACATGAAATTGCAACTACAAAAGTAATCAATCAATTATGGCGTAATGACTATGTAAATAGTTCTGCTCGCAATGCCGCAATTGACATGGTTTCGCCACTAACTAGCCCCTTAAAGCTGAAAATAGAGCGGGTGTTATTAGTGTTAGGACTGCTATTCATCACTGCAAGCATATTATTGTTCTTTGCCTTTAACTGGTCGTTTATTCCACCATTTGTAAAAATGGGAACTGTTTTAGCGATAATTGGGGCATTGGCGTTGCTTAATGTTTACTTATTGCGTCAAAATAAACAATTCGCAGCAAATCTAGTTTTATCGATGAATGCTTTTTTGGTTGGGGTATTTATGGCAGTTTTTGGGCAAATATACCAAACTGGCGCCGATGCTTATACTTTATTTTTAACGTGGGCAATTATGATTTTGCCATGGGTAATATTTGCGCGCTTTTTACCGCTATGGATATTATGGCTGGTAGTATGCACTATTGCATTTATAACTTGGTGGAATTTAGAGGTTTATTCTGACATTATAGATGATAAATATATAATGGTTTTCATTGCATTATTTTATTTAGTAATTTATTTTGCTATGCAATTCGCTTTGAAAATGGGCGAGCAATGGCTAGATAAGCAATGGCTTAAAATATTGCTAGCTATATGTATTTTTGTGCCATTAACTTTTTATATTATACAGTTTGTTTTTGATATTAAACTTACAGATTTGCAACCCTCTGATTGGCTTGCTCCAGTTCTATTTATAGGTTTTTATGCATATATTAGGTGGATAAAAAAAGCTGTAAATGAATTTAGTGTGGGGTTTATATGTCTAGTAATCATTGTAGTAAGTATGATAGCTAGAATTATTTTCCAAAATACATCATATGAAATATCCTATTTATTATCGGGGATAATAACGGTTACAATTTTTTATTATGCTTATCAATATTATAAAAAAACCATTGCGAATTTTGCAGGGAATAAATCATGAAGTTAACTGATCTATTATCTAAGCTTGAAAAGCAAAATTTAATTGCTAAGGAGAAAATAGGTGAAATTGGCGATATTGATAATGACATAATCGACGCATCATTATTTACAAATATCTTACTTTCATTAGGTGCATTTATTACTGTTATTTTTAGCGTAGCTTCTATTATTGCATTTATGGCAATGACCATGATGTTTGACATTGATTTCGATAATATATGGATATATATGGCTACCTTAAGTGCTATTTTAATTGGCATTAGTTATTTAGGTTTTTCTGCAACCAGCTTATATAAACTACGTTTAGCGAGTTTTTTTAGTATCATTGGCAAAACTATTTTTATTATACTTATTTCAGAGCGGATATTCTATTTTGCTGGCTATGATATAAGCTATAATATTGTTATTCTCTCTATGATTGTCGCACTGATTATTGCAACTGCCAATATGTATTTTAGTAGATTCAAATTTGATATTGTAGTTATTTTCTTTCTTTGTTTTTTTGCTATCGAAAATGCAAATTCTATAGTTTCTGAGATTGGTGGATTTGATGGGTATGAACAAATATCATGGATTATATTATACTTGCTAAAAATTATTATATGGGTCGTCCCGATAGCTTTACTGCTTAAATTTAATAGAAATTTCAATGCACATTTGCCATTTTATGCCTTTATTTTGGTGCAGGTTTTTGCGCTTGAATTCTTTTCTCTTGGTAGTGAAATAACTGTCAATGAAGCAACTAATAATCTCTATAATCTGCAAATAAGCCAAATATTTTATAATCTTATATTGTTAGCGCCGTCTGTTTTTTTAGCCATAAAATTGCTTAAGCAACATAAGCAAAAATTGACTTGGCAATATTATTTTACTTTTGCTTTGCTACTTATAGGCTCGATATTACCAATTTCTGGCTTATATATTATTATTTTTTGTTTTTTATATGGAAATATTTATCGCAATGGTTTTGTTTTAATAATTGCTTATATTTTAATGCCAATATTTGTTGTTAAACTCTATCTAAATTTGCAAATAACTCTAGACACCGCATCCGCATTAGCCGCTATTATTGGTATTGGTCTTTTGGCACTATATGCAATGGTGCGCTTTAGCAAATTTGCAAAAGTGGAGGGTTAAATGAAGGCATATTTAAACTTAGGTTTTGCTATTCTTATTATTGTGGCTTTTATATTTTCTATTAGCAGCAAAGAAAAAATTATAAGTGATGGAGAAATCATTTATTTAGCTTTAGCGCCAGTTGATCCCCGCTCAATTATGCAGGGTGATTATATGCGCCTGCGTTACGAAATTGAAACCGAAAGAGCCAAAACAAAAACTGGATATTTAATATTAGAATTAGATGATAAAAACATAGCAAGTTTTGTAAAGTTTAATGATAATACAACAATTACACAAAAACAAATCATGTTTAAATATATCGCAAAGGGATCAAGAGTAAATATTGCACCGAGCAGTTTTTTATTCCAACAAGGTTTGCGTGAAGTATATCAGAGGGCAAAATATGGTATTTTTAGAGTAAGTGACAAACAGCATTTACTAGTTGGACTGGCCGATGATGATTTGAAGGAGATCAAACCACCAATACCAGAGAATAGCGATCAAGACTGAATTCGTTGCAAAAATCATTGAAGCACTTCGTTTTCTAAGTGTTTTAAGCCATTCTCGAATACGGCTAGAAAATTCGGGATCATCTAAAAATACCCATGCTTCATCAAGAATAAGCAGGCTTGGTCTGGTCATGTCACGGTTTTGTGCCGCTCCGTGTATTCATTTAAGCAGCAATTTGTTCAAAAGCCAATGGGCTTTTCCAACCTAGGGCTGAATGTTTTCTTCTTGGATTATAGAACCCATTAATATATTCAAATATATCGATTTCTGCCTGCCGTCTAGTTTGCCATATGTGCCTCCATATCAGTTCAGCTTTGATAGTCTTAAAGAATGTTTCCATGGTGGCATTGTCCCACGGGTCAGGCCCGAGGGCAGGCTTCACAATTGCCTTTGCCTGACATGGATATTTTAAAGCCCAAATCATTCAATCGTTTTTGATAGTCATGTGAACAATATTGGCTGCCACGATCACTATGATGAATGCAGCCTTTTTGTGGTTTGCGCAAAGCTATTGCCATATCTAGCGCCCGTATCGCTAAATCCTTCTTCATTCGATTGTTAACTGACCAACCAATCACTCTGCGTTAATGCAAATCCAGTACAGCAGTAAAATAAAGCCAGCAGCAAAATAAAGCCAGCCTTCACGTGTCCAAATATAACTTATATCAACAACCCACTTCTGGTTGGGTTTGTTGGCTGCAAAGCTCTGTTTTAGCAGATTAGGCGCAATGTTGAACTTATGATTGCTGTCCGTTGTAACTTTGTGTTTACGGGTTCTAACTACAGATATATTGTTCTGGCGCATTAAACGACCCACTCGACGATGACCAACTTGTAAACCAAGTTCCTTTAATTCTGCAGTCATTCTGGGTCTGCCATAACTATTAAGACTTAATGCAAATTGTTCACGTATATGGGCTAACAAAACCATATCAGTTCGGCGGCGCAGGCTCATCTGGCGCTTACGATAAGCCCTATAACCACGGGTGCTAACATTCATAATTTTGCACAAACGTTCGATAGGAAGTTTGCCAAGCTGTTCTTCAATAAACTTAAACCTCATGATTTTAGTTTCGCGAAGAACTGTGTTGCCTTTTTTAATATCTCCCTCTCCTCGCTAGCAGACGGATTTCCTTGCGAAGCCGTTCGTTTTCTTGAATTAAATCAATCTGAGGATTGAGTTGAACCTACTCATGCCAATCAGGTTGGTTCAAACTCAATTTATTTAAATCAAACATTAGCTATAGTTATGTATTTGAATTGTTCTTGAAAACTATCCTTGATAGCCAAACATGCGTGGTACAAAGAGAATTAGATCTGGCCAGAGCACAAGAACCATCAGGCAAGTGATTAATACACCGATAAATGGCCAAATTTCTTTTATTATTTCTCCAAGCGCAATGCCCGTTACGCCATTTATTACAAATAATAATACTCCATATGGAGGTGTAATGAGACCAATCATAATGTTGATTGTTGCAACGACACCAAAATATACTAGATCAATTTCCAGCGCTCTTACGGTTGGTAAAAATAGTGGCACTGCAATCAATAATAAAGTGGTTGCATCAAATAGAGCGCCAAGAAGTAAGAACAATACCATAATTGCAAACATGAAAAGAATAGGGGAAAACTCTATGCCGGTAAGCCACGCGGCTACCAGATTTGGAATATTTTCACTTGCTACAAGATAATTCAATACCAGTGCTGAAGCAATTATCAGCCCAATAATTGAGGTTGAGCGAGCTGAATCCAATATTGCATTATAAAGAGCCTTAAGCGATAATGAACGATAAAATACAACAGCTATTATCAGAGCATAAGCTGCAGCTACAGCTGCGGCTTCCGTTGGAGTTGTTGCTCCGCCATATATGCCTGCTAAAAGGATTACTGGCATCATAAGCGCAGGGAAAGCACGCAGTGTAATTCCTGGTATTTTTTTTAATTTGATAGTTTTGTCACGCGGGAAATTTCGCCTTCTTGCCGCAATAGTATTATATATCATTAAAAAAGAAGCAAGCAAAAGGCCCGGAACAATGCCACCAAGGAATAAATATCCAATTGATGTATCTGATATCATTGCATAGAGAATCATTGGAATGGAGGGCGGAATAATAGGGCCGATTACGCTCGAAGCAGCAGTTAAAGCAGCGGCATAACCAGCTGGGTAGCGATTGTCTTTACGCATCATGTCAATAATTATGCGACCAATTCCGGCAGCATCTGCAATTGCAGAGCCTGACATGCCAGAAAATATTAAACTTGCGACAACGTTTACCTGTGCAAGTCCACCACGAAACCGCCCCACTATTGCGACGCAAAATGCCAAAAGCCTATCTGTAATCGCGCTGGCATTCATTATGTTTGCGGCCATTATAAATAGGGGAACTGCCAGCAAGACGAACGAGTTAAAAAGACCATTAAGGCTTTGTTCTGCAACTAAACCAACATCTCCTCCGCTGGATATTAAATAAATTATTGCTCCAGCAAAAATACCCAAAGCAATTGGCGCACCAAGGGCTGCTAGTCCAAATAGAGTGGCAATAGCAATGATAAAGGAAAAACTCATTTTGAAGAGCGCTCAGACCACTTTTTGAAAAGTGAAATTATATTAGAAAGATTGCGTATGATTAGGGCAATGGAAAACAGAAGAAAGATTGAAAAAAGATAGTCAAATCGGATACCCAATATTGGGCTTCTCTCTATTTTCATAAATGAAATATAATCCCAGATACCTGGTAATCCCACTATGAATGCAAGCGCTATGGCAAACAAAGTTATAAAAGAAAAAATAACTCGTGCAAATGGCGATGCAGCGTCCTGTAATATTGAAAATCGAACATGCTCATCATTACGAAGTAGAAAAGTTCCTCCCCAAAAAATAACCCAGATATAGATAATAGTAGAAGCCTCTGATGTCCATGACAAAGGATCGTTTAAGATATATCGTGTGAATATTTGTAACAGAAAAAACGAAAACATGGCGGTCATTAACATGACCGCCACGAATTCAGACGCTTTCCTTGCCCAGATTTTGGTTTTGGAAAACAATGTTATCATTTAATCGCATTTATCTGATCAAGAAGACCTTCTGGCCATGTTTTTGCAAATTTGCTATCCAAATACATACTTTGAACCTGAGCACGGAAAGCTCCAACATCTGGAGTTGAAATCGTTAGACCTTGCTCGATAAAGAACGCTTCAAGATTGTTTTCATCAGCTATGCGGTTTTCATTATTATAAGCGCTCGCAGCTTGTGCCGCTGCAATTACATTAGCTTGTTGTTCTGCACTCAGAGCGTCAAATGTTGACTGAGCCATTGAGAGGAAAATACCATCAACAAGATGAGATGTCTTAACAATCTGCTTGGTGACTTCATAGAATTTGGCAGCTTTTACTGTAGGCAAAGGGTTGTCCTGCCCATCAACAGTTCCAGTTTGTAGAGCGGTATAAACTTCGCCAAATGCCATTGGGGTAGGGGCTGCGCCAAGCGCTTTGCCTAGGAACTGCCATGCATCAGAGCCCGGCATACGCAGTTTTATACCAGCGAGGTCTGCTGGAGTATTAACAACTACATCTGTTCTAAGGTTGAGTTGGCGAGTGCCTAAATAAGCTACATCAAGGATTTTGATGTTCATTTTATCGCTAACCATATCATAGAAATTTTGACCCAAGTCACTACGGAATACATTTTTTTGGTGCTCTGGATCACGAATAAGATAGCCAGCTGTAAAAGCAGACCATTCAGGTATTTGCTTGGCAATATCCTGTGCTGAAATCATCGCCATTTCCAGATTTCCACGCTGCATTGCAACAGGTTCTGTGCCTTGTTTGAACAATGAGGCATTCAGGTGAATTTCAACATCAAATTCTCCTGGTGCAGATGCATTAAGAGCATCTTTGAATACGGAAAGCATTTTTGCGTGCCAATCGCTTTCAACAGCTGGCGTTGAAATGCGTAATTTAATCGTTTCATTTGCGAAGCCAGAAGTGGCTCCAAATAATGCCACGCCAGCAAGCGCTCCTATAATAGCGCGACGTGTAAAATCGATTTTCATGTGATTCCTCCATTTAGTTGCGTCAGTATTTAATCCCTGACAAATTCTAGTTTTACAGGCCTCTATTATAAATGAGCTGAGACCTTCTGTAAGGCAATACACTAAAAAAACATCACTGACAAGCTAGACATGTAGTAATTAACATGTTAGTAGTGATAAGTCGTGCAAAAGGTTAAAGTTATTTGATCTTTTGATAATGTTCGATAAATTAGAAATCTTATATGTTTAAGAACGATTGAATGATTTAAGTGCATTAAAACTCTTATTTAGGAGCTTATAATTAAGACCATGTCAGAAATTTTTGGAGTTTCAGCAGCTTTACTTACTCCATTTGAGAGTGGGGGGGCGATTGCACATAAGTTAATGGCGCAGCATGCTATTCATGTTCTGGATAATGGCTGTTCCTCGGTCACACTGTTTGGAACGACTGGTGAAGGGGCAAGTCTTGAGCTTAGCGAGCGAATTAAAGCGGTTAGTGCCCTTCAAGATGCAGGCATTGACCCTGCTCAAATTATTTTAAGTATAAAAGCTGATGCAATTGGCGATGCTATCAAAGAACTGCAAGCTGGAATTGACATGCGTTGCAATAGTTTTTTACTTGCGCCGCCTCATTTCTTCAAACAGGTAAGCGATGAGGGGTTATATGCATGGTTTAGCGCTATACTTGAAAAATTCTCAAAGCATGAGCTAAAAATTATTCTTTATAATATCCCTCAACTTACTGGTGTAACAATTTCTCCGACGCTCGCTGCTAGACTTTTTTCTCAATTTCCTTCCCATATTTATGGTGTAAAGGATTCTTCGGGTGACTGGAGCTCAGCAAAAGAATTTTTAACTCTAAAGGATGATTTGGCTATTTTAATAGGTGATGAGCGTTTTTTGGCAAGTGGTTC
Source organism: Hyphomicrobiales bacterium (assembly GCA_027065555.1). Classification (GTDB taxonomy): domain Bacteria; phylum Pseudomonadota; class Alphaproteobacteria; order Rhizobiales; family Devosiaceae; genus S141-66. Next base: position 11,215 of record JAMONS010000051.1, read on the forward strand.
AAAGTTAGGCGCACAGGGTTGTATAAGTGGATTGGCAAACTTTTTTGGAGTGGAATTATTGGAC
>JAMONS010000052.1 GCA_027065555.1 Hyphomicrobiales bacterium
CCACCACTCATCAGGATAATTTACCATTCCAACATTATGGAGTAAATCAACCAGCAAATCACGATTTTTGCGGATTTCAGCAGATACTGGCCAAGCGGTTGGTGCCATGCCACTCATTCCCTTCATTGGGCCGCCAAAATCTAATTCGGTGCGATCGCTATATGCCAATTTCACATCAACCGCTGCACCCGCTTGATGTCCACTGCCAAGACCATCGGGAGGAGCAACCCAGCGAGATGCCTCAGTATAGACCTGCTGTTTTGACCATTTAGGATTATCTTTTGTTAGTTGCTCATACACTGGTCTCCACAACTGCCATTGCCGCTCTCTAGTTCGAAAAGCATCAAATAACATCAGGCACAGCCCGTCTGGCAAATTCTCTGAACATTGAACAATTTTATCATGCACCACCCGCCTAATTCGCCAATCATTGGTTTCAAGGGGGTTTAAGAAAAGCCGATCGCTCTCAACAAATTCGACCATATCTACTGGGTTTTCACGTTCTGTAACTGTAATCATGTTGTCCAATCCAATACCACCTTGCCGCTTGATCCTGATTTCATCGCTGCAAAACCTGCTTCAAAATCACTTGCCTTGAAGCGGTGCGTGATGATGGCGCTGATATCCAAACCATTTTGCAGCATCGCTAACATTTTGTACCATGTTTCGAAAATCTCTCGCCCATATACTCCCTTGATGGTGATTGATTTTAACACGATACTTGACCAATCGACCGCAGATTTCCCTGGTGGTATGCCCAGCATCGCAATGCGCCCACCCATAATCATAACGTCCACCATTTGATCTAATGCCACTTGCGAGCCACTCATTTCTAGCCCAACATCAAAGCCCTCAACAATGCCTAAACTTGCTGCAACTTGCTTTAGGTCAGTATTTGTTACGTTCACTGTTGTAACATCTGCAACCCTGTTTGCTAGATCTAGCCGATCTTGATTTATGTCGGTGATTACCACATGGCGTGCTCCAATATGTTTGGCAACGGCTGCTGCCATTATTCCTATTGGGCCAGCACCAGTTATCAAAACATCTTCACCTATTAAATCGAAAGATAAAGCAGTATGAACGGCGTTGCCTAATGGATCTAAAATAGCTCCGATATCATCGCTTATACTGTCGGGTAATGGAACTACGTTAAAAGCTGGAAGGCGTAAAAACTGAGCAAAAGCCCCTGCTACATTTACCCCGATACCACGAGTTTCTGGATCTAGGTGAAATTTTCCAGCACGGCTGGCACGGCTTTTTTTACCGATTAAATGCCCCTCGCCTGAAACTCTCTGCCCTATAAATAGATCAGTAACATGTTTGCCCATCTCGACAATCTCTCCAGCAAATTCATGACCAGTGATTAGCGGAACGGGCACGGTCTTTTGCGACCATTCATCCCAATTCCAGATATGTATATCGGTGCCGCAAATACCTGTCTTATTAATCTTGATGAGAACATCATCTGGACCGATTTCAGGTACTGGTTCATGTTGCATCCATAGCCCTTCTTCGGGCTTGGCCTTGACCAGTGCCTTCATGCCGTTTGGTTTGTTGCTCATTTGATTACACCTATCGCTTTGCCGACCTTTTCAAATGCGCCCAGTGCAAATTCTAGATCACTTAGCTCAAGTGCCGCATTCATCTGAGTGCGAATACGAGCTGATCCCTTTGGAACTACGGGGAAGAAAAATCCTGCCACAAACACGCCTTCGTCAAATAATTGTGTCGCCATGTCCTGCGCTAGCCTTGCATCCCCTAACATAACTGGAACGATGGGATGTTCGCCGCTCTGTAAGTCAAAGCCCAGTGCCTCAAGTCCCGCCCTCCAAAAAACTGTGTTTTCGAACAGCTTGGTGCGCAAATCATCGCTTTGCTCAACCAGATCAAGTGCCTCTAATCCTGCTGCAACAATCATGGGTGGTAATGAGTTTGAAAACAAATAAGGACGTGCCCTTTGGCGCAACAGATCAATCACTGGCTGCGAGCCTGCGATATAACCACCGATAGCTCCGCCAAGTGCCTTACCCAATGTTCCTGTTAAGATATCTACCCCATCAACCACATCAAAATGCGCTGGAGTTCCTCGCCCTTGCGGCCCCATAAATCCCGTTGCGTGACAATCATCTACCATCACGATAGCTTCATATTTTTTGGCCAAAGCAGTGATTTCAGGCAGTTTAGCTAGATGCCCGTCCATCGAGAACACCCCATCTGTTGCGATCATTATAAAGCGAGCGCCAGCTTGTTTAGCTTCAACAAGTCGAGCTTCAAGGTCTGCCATGTCAGAGTTTGCATATCGATAGCGCTTGGCTTTGCATAGGCGGATACCGTCAATAATTGAAGCATGGTTAAGCGCATCTGAGATAATCGCATCTTGTGCGCTTAATAATGGCTCAAATAATCCACCATTGGCATCAAAACATGCCGCAAATAATATCGCATCATCTTTGCCCAAAAATGTAGCTAATCGTTGTTCAAGCTTGCGGTGCTGATCTTGCGTGCCACAAATAAAGCGCACTGAGGCCATTCCAAAGCCTTGCGTTTCAAGTGCCTGTTTTGCCGCTTTGATTAAACGAGGGTTATCAGCAAGCCCAAGATAGTTGTTAGCGCACAGGTTGACGATGCGATCATGGCGTTGTCCGTCAAGCTGAACATCTATACGACCTGCTTGCGGTGAAACTATTTGGCGCTCTTTTTTGCAAAGACCTGCTTCTTCGATCTCGTGCAAAGCGTTTGTGATGTGATTTAGAAATGGGTTCTGCATAGCAAACTCCTAATTTGAGACCTAGTTATTCTATCTTTTAAGATATTGTCAATATTGGCAGTGCTTTTGTAGTTTTTCTAACTATCTAAATGAACAATCAAGAATAATGCCTTAACTTTACAAGCTCCATTTATTTGCAATTAGTGGATAAAGCTCAATTAACTCGCCAATCTCGCCTTGTTGATTTGGTGAAAATGATGCCCAGCAATTTGCTTTTAATAGTGGGTGAATTTTGAAGGATTGTTGCCCCTTTAATATTTCTAATTGCGGCTGACCTTTTGCATCTATCAAAAAATGTGCTTTTAGGAAAAAGCGAAATCCTTGTTTTTTGGGTGAGGGGGCAAGCAGGGGCGCTTTTATTGGTGTTTCTAGTGCAAGGCCTTGTAAGTGGCGCAACAATGGAGTGACAAAAAATCTTAGTCCGACGGCTGCTGAAACTGGGTTTCCGGGAAGTCCAAAATAATGAACTCCATTTGGGAAGCGAGCATAAAGAATTGGTTTGCCTGGACGAATATAGCTTTTATGAAAAATTATCTTTGCGCCTAATTTTAATAGACTATCGGGAATAAAATCGTGCTTGCCCATAGAAACAGCACCAGTAGATATGATTATATCATTATCTTTGATTGCTGCTTGCACCTTCCTCTCAAATAGAGCTGGCTCGTCATGTATGATGCCGCCATAGGTTGGAGACAGGTTCATTTCTTCAAGATAGGCCATAATATAGGGGCTATTGGAATTGTGAATTTGTCCGGGTTTTAGAGCGGTGTTGGCATTTTCAACCAGTTCTTTTCCTGTGCTGAACACAGAAATTCTTGGCCTATTAGCAACGCTGATATTTTCTTGCCCAATGGTAGCCAGCGCCATTATGTGCATTGGACTTATCGGCGTGCCTTTTTCTAACACGATATCATCTGGCTTAAAATCTTCGCCTGCATCACGAATATTATTGTGAATTGGCACGGGTTTAGTAAAGGAAACTAAACCATTATTTACGCTAACATCTTCAATTTTCACCACACTGTCATAATTTTGTGGCACTGGCGCACCTGTCATAATTTCCCAAGCACCAACACTATTTTCGCTAACTGTACCATCAGATGGCAAGTCGCCTGCTACCGTGCTTCCCATTAGTTTTAATTCAATAGGATTATCGTTTGTTGCGGCGGCAATATCTTTGCTGTTTATGGCAAAGCCATCCATTGCCGAATTGTTAAAAGGAGGCACAAAAACATTGCTAATAATGGTTTGAGCCGCAACATGATTACATGTTTTTTTGATTGGTTTAGAACTAGTCTCTAGTCTATCACAATCTAAAATTAGCTTAATTGCTTCCTCATAAGAAATCATGCCTTATCCCCTTTTTTGGGGTCATCATGCATGTGTTTTTTATCCCCTAAATGATCAAGAGCATGTTTAAGAATGGGCTTTAGCACTTCTAATGCGTCTTTGACTGCGCCTGTACTACCGGGTAGGGAAATCACCAGGCATTTATCTATTATCACTGCTAATGAGCGGCTAAGCCATGCGCTTTGAATATGAGGGGCGCTTGAAGAGCGCAATAATTCGCCAATGCCCGGTACTTCAATATCTGATAGTTTGGCAATGGTTTCGGGGGTTATATCTCGTGGTGCAAGTCCTGTTCCTCCTGTTGTGACGATAAGCTCTACTTTGCCGCTCAAACGTTTTATTGTTTGCTCTAAAAGTTTTTTATCATCGGGCAGGATTATATAATCACAGATTTTACAACCTAAAAATTCCAAACCCTGTTTTAATGTTAGGCCTGATTTGTCCTCGTAAATGCCATTATAAGCTCTATCGCTGAGCGTAATTACTGCCGCTGTTTTGCCCTCTAGTGGTCGCTCTGATTTTGTTGGCAATAGGTCACGTAATTTATCGGGAATACCATTTTCATTTACCCATAGACCTTTTTTGCCGCCCTCTTTTATTAGCAAGCGAATATTTGAAATGGTTAGTAATGGCTCAACAGGTTTGGTAAGATCATAAAGGGTTAGTAGGGCGGCATTTGTTGCGGCTAGTGCCTCCATTTCAACTCCAGTTTTGGCGGTGGTTGAAACGATAGAATAGACCACTATAGTATGAGTTTTTTCATCTAAATCAAGATAAATTGCTACATGATCAAGCAGTAATGGGTGGCACATGGGAATTTGTTGCCAAGCGTTTTTTGCCCCCTGCACACCTGCAATTTCTGCTAATTTTAGCACATCGCCTTTAGGCAGGGTTTGGTTTTTTATATGAGTGAACCCTATTTCGCCAACATGAATTTGCCCCATAGTGATTGCTCGCCTAAAGGTTGCGGCTTTATGGGTAATGTCCGCCATATGATATTTGCTATTACTAAAAAAACTAGTGATATCTTTTTTCATCTAACCGCCTATTGATGCAAGGTGAGGGGTAATTCCTGTGTCGCCTAGAGCCAAGAAATGTGCAGAACACTTAAAATCTAGCTGATCTGAAATGAGTTTAATTAAAAGCGGTTCTTGTTCATCGCTTTGCAATAGATGACGTAAAGAAATGCCTTGACTGCCAAATAGACATAGGCGTAAGTCCCCCTTTGAAGTGATGCGTAAGCGATTGCAGCTTTTGCAAAAATCTTTGGAATAGGGGGCAATGAAGCCTATTGAGCCTTGATAATCGGGGTGGATATATTCTTTTGCTGGCCCTGCATTTTCATCTCGTTTTTTTAATGTCCAGCCGTCATTTTTTAATCTATCACTAATGATTGATGCGGATAGGTGGTATTTTTTGAAATAATCAAGATTATCCCCTGTTTGCATTAGTTCAATGAACCTAATGGAAATGGGAGTGTTTTTTGCCCATGAAAGATAATCCGCAATTTCGCTATCATTAACACCTTTAAGCAACACGCTATTTATTTTTACTTTATCAAAGCCAACTTCTAACGCTTTATCAACTCCTCTTAGCACTTCGCTGAGGCGATCATGACCTGTTATTTGAAAAAACTTTTCGCTATTTAAGCTATCTAAACTAATATTGATATTGTTTAGACCTGCTTCAAACCATTGTTTTGCGTATTTTTCTAGGCGATAGCCATTGGTGGTAAATGCTGTTTTTTTGATTGCTGAATGGCTTGAAACTAGTTGTGCAATTTGTGTGAAGTCTTTACGCACAGTTGGCTCACCGCCAGTTAGACGTATTTTATTTGTGCCCAATTGTGCAAAAGCATTTATCAATCTGGCTATTTCATCAATGCGCAAAAAGGCAGGATTTTTGCAACCCTGATAACCATTGGGTAGGCAATAATTACAGCGAAAATTGCAAACATCAGTGATTGATAATCTTAGATAGGGAAATGACCTCCCAAAATTATCGGTTGCGAGCTTTGCTTTTGCATTGCTCGCATTAGTGCCAATCAAGTTAGCACTCTCAATAGAATCACCCATTAAAAAACTCCTTTCCAAACACGGGAGATTGTGGCTTTTCAGCTAAGGATTATTCCCTCACAACCCCGGCTCAGCAACCATATTTTTAAGAAAAAACTTAGGTTAGATGAGCTTTAGAGTAAGTGCATTACAACACACTATGAGAATATAATGATTGATTTGGATCAATTTTGCAAATTATTTTGATGTTTTTAAGTTTTGGCGGGGTTTTCAAACCTAGTAACATTATCTGAGAGGCAATAGCCAATGCCGTGAATTGTTTTGATGAAGCGGGGCTGATTAGGGTCGGGTTCAATTTTTTTACGCAAACGCATAATATGAACATCAATAGTTCTATCACCTACAATGGCATTAAAACCACGTGCGCCATCTAGCAGTTGATCTCGGCTAAGAACCATACGTGGTTGCTCCACTAAAACCCGTAATAAATCAAACTCCATAGAGGTTAGGTTAGCGTCCTTTCCATTATCGAAATGGGTTAAAGTGCGCTCGCTTAGGTTCATAACCCAATGACCAAATTGCAATAGAGATTGTTCTGATTGAATAGTTTTTTTTGCTAGGCCTTCAAGTTTTGATCGACGTAAAACCGAGCGGATACGTGCTACAAATTCCCTTGGCTCAAAGGGTTTTGTTACATAATCGTCTGCGCCAAATTCAAGCCCAAAAATCCTATCAAACGATTCGTCGCGTGCGCTTAAAACAATGATTGGTAAATTTGAGGTGCGCCGAACTTCTTGTGTAAGTTCAAAGCCATTTGCATCAGGTAGACCAACATCAAGCACACAAAGATCAATTTTTTGTTTGTCTAAAACTTGCTTCATTTCTCGCCCAGTACCAACGCAAGTGGTGATAAAACCTTGCTTTTCTAAATAGCGTTTTAGAAATGAAGTAATTTGAGAATCATCATCAACAACAAGAATATGTTCACTCATACTTGCTAGTTTCCATTTTAGTTTTTACAGTTCAATAAAGTAATGTCATAATGTAATAGACTAGGTCAATTAGTAATATGGATAAAAATATAAAACCTCAAGCCATGCCATTACGTTTAATCATGTCGGGCGTTGTAGCAAGTTTTCTAATTATCTCTACGGTGCTTGGCGGTGTTTTCCTTGGTACGCAAACCCAGCAACGTTTTCATGATGTTGATCAAAGCTGGCAAGTCTATTCAAATGAAGCTGAAAAACGTGGGGAATTATTAAACCGTATTTGGGCGCATTTGGGTTATGGTGGCATTATTCATAATTTTAAGAATTATGTTTTGCGTCAAGATCAAGAATATCTTATTGCTTTAGAGGAGCAGTTTGCTGATTTTACTAAAACAATAGCGGAATATCGCCAAAGTAACCCTAGCCCACTTGAACTTAAAAATCTTGCAATTATTGAAACCACGATTTTGGCATATATGAGAAAACTCCCGATAGCCGAGCGAGCGGCAGTAGAAAACTGGTTGCCCACAAGAACTGATAAATTAGTAAAGGTTGATGATAGAAGCGCATTAGAAGCCCTTGCGGAGCTTGACAAATCATGGCGAGAAAAGCGCTATGAAACAACCGCAATCATTGCTCAAGCAGTTGATGAAGGCGATAAGTTGGTCATTGTTGGTTTTCGTTTTATGGCGGCTTTATTAATTGTGTCTTTGGCGCTGTTCGCTCTGTTTTATTTGCTGCAAATGGAATTACGTAAAACTATTGGTAAACTTTCAAAAGAATTGAGCGAAAGAAAAATTGCCCAACAAATCGCTCGAAAATTCCAGCGTGCGGTTGAGCAAAGCCCTGTAACAATTATTATTACTGATACTGATAAGAAAATTGAATATGTGAATAAGAGATTTAGTAATTTAACTGGATATGAGCTAGAAGAAGTGATTGGTAAGACACCTTCATTTTTGCAATCAGGGGAAACTGCTAGGGCGGAATATCTTGATTTGAATGAGCAGATAAAACGTGGTGAAGTATGGCGGGGGGTGTTTCATAATAAAAAGAAAAATGGTGATTTATACTGGGCTAAGACTTCGATCTTGCCATTGCGTGAAGATGATGGGGAAATAACTCATTATATTGGTTTAGGGGAAGATATAACAGAAACACGAGAAGCCCAAGAGCAGATGTTGCGGGTGCAAAAAATGGAGGCTGTTGGCCTTTTGGCTAGCGGTGTGGCACACGATTTTAATAATGTGCTGACTATTATTTTAGGCAATGTATTTTTGGCTCGTCAAGGTGTATCAGAAAATTCAGAACTTGCGCATGAGCTTGAGCAAATTGAAATTGCGGCCAAACGCGCACGTAACATGGTTGGCCAAATTTTGACCTTTGCACGCCGTCAACCGGGTGAAGCGGTTTCGATGCGAGTAGGTGAGGCAATAAAAGAAGTATCAAGATTAATGCGTGCTTCTATCTCGCCAAACATTGAAATTATCTGTGACATTAAAAATACTGACCTATCAGTGCTGGCAGACCCAACTCGCTTACATCAAGTTATTATGAATCTTTGCTCAAATGCAGCGGAAGCGATTGGTGCTAATGAGGGTAAAATTATCATTTCAGCTTTTCTTTCACCAAAGAAAATAAATGGAAAAAGTCAAATATCTATTCTTGTGCAAGATAACGGGCCCGGAATTGCTAAACATTTACAACAAAAGATTTTTGATCCGTTTTTTACCACTAAGCAACTAGGTAAGGGGACAGGACTTGGGCTTTCTGTGGTTGCTAGTTTGGTTCATCAAATGAATGGTCAAGTGGCAATAGAAAAATCAGATTCTAGTGGTTCTATATTCAAAATTTTGTTGCCAGAAGCAAAGTTGCAACAGAGTAAGGTTAGGGCAGATGATTTATTAACAACTGGTTCTGGGCGTATTTTACTTATTGATGATCAGCAAGAAGTAGTAGATATTTGCAAAAAAATCTTGCTTAAAATGAATTATAAAGTTGATGATTATTCTGACCCTAAAAGGGCGATAGAGGCTTTTAAGAAAAGTCCAAGTAATTATAATCTAGTGATGACAGACTTTGTTATGCCAAATATTAGCGGTGCGCAAATCTGTCAATCTGTTAGAGAGTTAAGCAATTGCCCGATAATTATTTACACCGCATATCAGCCAGATGAGATTGAGTTGGAAAAGTTTTCTCCAATAAAAGTGCTAGAAAAACCAGCCGATCCGCAGGCAATTTCTCGTGTTTTGCAAAGTTTGCTTGGCACGACCTCTTAGACACATAAAGTTACATTTCGTTACAATTCTTCATAACTCATAACGCTGAGTGAAATATTAGCTTCACATTGCCCAATTAGGTTACGAATCAGGAAAAGCAGATATTTGACATAATGTGTCAGGTGGCACGTCAAGGTTTGTTTGTTTTTCACTTATTTGGCCAAAAGGGGATGCCGCATGATAAAATTTCCGAAAATTATAAATTATAAAAGCTCTGCTGTTGCTATTGTGGCGTCGGCTTTGGCTTTTTCCTCAATGGGTTTATATGCCGCCCAAGCTGAGGAATATGGCTCAATCACGCCGATTGAAGTCAAACAAGAACTAGCAGATCTTGGCAAACGATTATTCTATGATATTCGCTTGTCGGGAGATACTGGGTTGGCGTGCGCTAGTTGCCACCAACCAGATAAAGCCTTCACTGATGGGCAGGCACTATCAGATGCTTATGCTGATACTAAACATTTTAGAAATGTGCCAACGCTTGCAAATGTTGGCTTTAAGGCTTCGTGGTTTCACGATGGTCGTTTGGGAACAAACCTAAATGATGTAACTCGTGAATCAATCACCGAAACATATTTCATGAATATGGATATGCGCATTATGCAAGAACGCTTAAAGCAAGATCCTATTTATGTAGATTTGTTTGAAAAAGCTGGCAAAGGTGAAGTATCAAATGGTGGTGTTCGCTCTGCCATTCAAGAGTTCCTCAAATCTATTACCTCAAGCGGTGCGCCGTTTGATAGTGGTGATCTTTCAGAATCTGCAACAGCTGGTTTTGATTTGTTTGTAGGAAAAGCTGGCTGTGTTGCTTGTCACTCAGGTAATCGTTTTTCTGATGATAAGCCACATAATACTGGTGTAGCTGACAATCCTGATATTTGGGCAGACCCAGATCGCCATGTAACATTTGTTACTTTTGGCAAGTTTCAGGGCATAGAGAACTATATGAATTTACGTAAAGATCCGGGTGCTTATATTCGTGATCATAAAGTAGAGAATATAGGTACATTTATGACACCAACTCTACGTGAGCTTACCTACACAGCGCCATATATGCACAACGGAATTATTGCTACTTTAGAAGAAGTAATAGAGTTCTACAATGCTGGCGGCGGTGATGTTGCCAATAAATCTTCATTGTTAAAGCCACTTGATTTAAGTGATAAGGAGAAAACCGACTTGGTTGAATTCCTTAAATCACTATCAGGAGATAGCTTTGATGTCCCTGCCTATAATCCCGGTGATTTTGATACTGAATATACAGTAATCGCCGATTGGCTTAACCAGAAAAATTGAGGAGAGGTTGATTATGTTAAAAATTAGAAAATTCTCTAGCCTCACAGCAATTGCACTTATTACAACTTCGCTTTTAGCACCCATTGGTGTTATGGCAGGGGAGCGTCCATCAATGCTTGCTCCTTTAGGCGATCCGCCAAATCCTGCAGACAATCGAACAACTCCTGAAAAGGTTGAGTTGGGTAAAATGCTGTTTTTTGATGGTCGCCTGTCAGGTAATGGCGCAATGCCATGTGTTGCTTGTCATCTTCCAGATGAAGGGTGGGATTTCCCAGACAAAATATCAATGGGTTATCCGGGTACTGTTCACTGGCGTAATTCGCAAACCATTATTAATTCAGCTTATTATAATAAGTTGTTTTGGGCTGGCTCATCAGGTTCGCTTGAAGGTCAGGCTCGCTCTGCCGCACGTGGCGGTGTTGCAGGAAATGGTGAAGATGATGGCTTAGAAGCAAGGCTTGCCTTTGTGCCTGAATATGTCACCCGCTTTAATGAAGTGTTTGGTGATACATGGCCAAATGTTCGCAATGCTTATCGAGCGATCGCTGCATTTGAGCGCACTTTAGTTCAAACAGATACTCCGTTTGATAATTATATGCGTGGCGATGATAATGCATTAAATAAAGCAGAAAAAGCTGGTCTTGATCTGTTTGTTGGTAAAGCAAATTGCGCTTCTTGTCATTCAGGTGCGCTTTTAAGTAACCAAAAATATTATAATCTTGGTGTGCCAACTTATGATGGCTGGCAAACAGATGCTTTAGCACAAATCACTTATAGGTTCGAGATATTTGCCAAAGGTGTAAGTGAGGATAAATATCGCACTTATAAAGAAGATCCTGGTCTATATTTTAGAACCAAAGAGATCGCTGATTTGGGTAAGTTCCGTGTGCCTTCATTACGTTATACTAAATATACCGCACCATATATGCATAACGGAATGCTAGAAACATTAGAAGATGTCATCGATTTTTATGATGCTGGTGGC
>JAMONS010000053.1 GCA_027065555.1 Hyphomicrobiales bacterium
CGGCAAGGGAAAACACATTTCATCAAATAATCATTTTGATACTACTCGGGGTAATATTGAGGCAACTGGCGCAATGGCGCATGACTTGGTGATTGATGAGGGCAGCGATCCTAAAAGCCTACATCCATTTAAGGGAAATATTGATTTAGATAAGCTCGTGGCTTTTTTAGATAAATATGGTGAAAACGTGCCTTGCATTATGATTACAATAACTAATAATGCTGGTGGTGGGCAACCAGTTTCGCTCGAAAATATTCATAAATGTGCAAAAATTGCTCGCTCATATAATGTGCCCTTCATTATTGATGCTTGTCGTTTTGCAGAAAATGCTTGGTTTATTAAACAACGTGAAGCAGGGCAGGGCGAACGCTCTATTAAAGAAATTGTGCGTGATATGTTTGAGCTTGCTGATGGCATGACTATGAGCGCCAAAAAAGATGCTTTTGCCAATATTGGTGGCTGGCTAGCGCTTAATGATGATGAATTAGCGCAAAATGCCAAAACCAAATTAATTCAAACCGAAGGGTTTCCAACCTATGGCGGTTTGGCAGGTCGAGATCTTGATGCGATAGCGCAAGGGCTAAAAGAAATTATTGATGAAGATTATTTGCGCTATCGGGTGCGAACCAATGAATATATTATTGAACGACTTGATGCGCTTAATGTGCCCGTAGTGAAGCCTGCTGGTGGTCATGCGGTTTTTATTGATGCAAAATCGTGGCTTTCTCATATTGAGCCTTTGCAATATCCGGGGCAGGCATTGGCGGTGGCACTTTATGAGTTGGGTGGAATTAGGGGCTGTGAAATAGGAACTGTGATGTTTGGACGCTCTCCCGATGGAAGCGAAAATGAGGCGGCAATGGAATTGGTGCGTTTAGCGATACCACGCCGAACTTATACGCAATCTCATGCTGATTATATTGTAGAAGTTTTTGAGGAACTGGCAAAAATTAAAGATGATTTGAAGGGGTTTAAGATTATAAAAGAGCCACCAATGATGCGCCATTTTAGTGCAAAATTTGCACCACTGAGATAAAAATTGAATTCTAGATCGGCATTTGATATAGACGATAACGCCTTAGCGGTTTTGCGCCAAGTTTAATAATGGCGTTATTCATTGGGGCGTTGTCTTCTAGTACATAATTAATTTCTAAACGGGCACCTTTGTTATAAATCGCCTCATATAGTGAGCGATAGATTAGGGTGTCTACTGCTTTTCCTTGATATTTTGGCATCACTCCAAGCGCGAACATGCGATATTGTTTTATGCGTGGAATTTGGTATAATAATCTTGCCCAACCAAACGGAAAAAGGTGTCCGTTTAGGCCTTTCAAGGCTATATTGATATCTGGAATGGCAACACCAAAACCGATTGTTTCGCCAGCTTCATCTTGGGCAAAAATCACTCCTTTTGGATTGATAATTTTTGCAAGATCAACTGCCAGAGCCTTTATTTCTGCATCAGTTACTGGCACAAAACCCCAATTATTGCCAATGGAAGCGTTTGAAATATTGATTATGTGGTTTATTTCTGCATCAATGTTCTTCATATCAGCGTGGCGCACTTTAATCTTATAGCGCTTTGCTACCAGATCAGTAAATTGTAAAATCCGTTTCGGTATCTGATAGTTTTCGCCAGCATCCATATAATAGACCAGCAGGTCTTTGATTTTTTTGAAGCCAAAATCTTTACTAAGGTCATTATAAAATGGTGGATTATAGGGCGCCATTATACAGTTTGCTGGAGAATAGCCCTCAATCACCATGCCCATTTCTTGCGAAACAAAGCTCATCGGACCACGTATTGCTTTCATGCCTTTATTTTTTAACCAGTCTTTTGCAACATTAAACAGCATGGCACTGGCTTTTTTATCATTTGGACACTCAAAATAAGCAAACATGCCTATTGGCTCGCCCCAATGTTCAACCGCCAATAGATCAATAAGGGCAGCTATGCGTCCAATAACTTTACCATTTTTCTTAAGCAAAAATAAGTCATACTCGCAATGATCAAGAAACGGATTTTTGTCGGGGTTAAATGTTTTCTTAATCTCGCTTCGTATTGGCGCAACCCAGTTAGGGTCGTCCTTATATAGTTTAAAGGGAAGTTCAATAAAATCTTTTAAGTCTTTTTTGGTTTGCACTTTTTTTATTTGCATAATCACCCCGAAACGAACGATCTCACCAGCGAGCCTGCAACTAATGCCCAGCCATCAACTAATACAAAGAAAATTAGCTTGAACGGCAAAGAAATAACGATAGGTGGCAACATCATCATGCCCATAGACATAAGAACAGAGGCGACAACCATATCAATTATGATGAACGGTAAGAATAATAAAAAGCCAATTTCAAACGCTCGCCTTAGCTCAGAAATCATAAATGCAGGAATTAGGACTTGTAGCGGCAGTGCTTCGGGTTCTTCTGGGATTGGCTCTTGAGATAAATCCATAAATAACTCGACGTCTTTTTCACGTACGTTATTGAGCATGAAACTGTGAATGGGCTTTGCAGCCTCATCAAATGCTTCCTCAAACTCAATTTGTCCTGCAACTAGTGGCGCTACGCCATTATCATAAGAAAGTTGAAAAGTTGGCGCCATAATAAAAGCTGTTAGAAATAGAGCTAGCGAAATCATCACCGAATTTGGTGGTGCGGTTTGCAGGCCAATAGCAGTACGCAAAAGCGAAAGCACAACAACAATGCGGGTAAAAGAAGTGACCATCACTAAAATTGATGGCGCAATAGCTAGAATAGTCACTAGGCCGATGAGCTGAATTGCTCTTTCGGTTAATGTTGTTTCATCACCAAAATCAATAGTTAGGTTTTGGGCATAGGCAAAAGCTGGAATTAGAATCAAAAATAGGGCAGACGCAACTAAACGAAAGGTATTTTTATTAAAAACCCTATTGTTCTTTGTCTGTTTTGCGTCTTTTGTTGTTTTCGTCTGCACTTTTATCTTTAATATTGCTATTTTCAAAATCATCAATAGCGCTATCTTTATCTGAGTCGTTCATGTCTGGCTCGGATTTCTTATAAATTCCAGCAAAAGTCTGGGGATTGTTGCCAAAATTAGGTTCTTTTGCAGGTTCACTTGATTGTCGCATCAGGCCTGTATGGCGTAAAGATTTTGATCCCACGGCAATGATTGGGGCTGTTAATGCGCTTTTAGAGGGTGGCTTTTTCTGCTGGCTTGATGCGGTCTTAACTTCTTGATTGGGAGTGTTATATTGAAGGTTTTCAATATTAGCTTCAATTAATAAGTCCCGCTCCCCTCCAATCATAAGCAAATGCTCAACATTGTCTCGGCGAATAAGAATAAGCTGACGCTTTTGGTCAATGTGAGTTGTATCAATAACGGCAAGTCGCTTGTTGCGCCCGCGTGCTATATTATTGGTTAAACTAGAGAAAAACTTCAAAAACCAAACTAATAAAACAATAAATAAAAGCACCAGCCCAAGTGCTAATAGACCTGTTATAATTGTACTGCCAGATCCTCCAAAGAGGTCATTCAAAAAACTCATATCAATCCTTACTTAGTAATCGTAAAACAGCAAAAGCATATTATGCGTCAATTAAAAGCCTCACGCAAATCATATTTAATTCAATCTAGCGGCAATATTTGCCTAGTTTGAGGCGAAATTATGCACAATACACAGAGAATTTCACATCAATCCAATTATGTTAACTTGATGTTAACCATGAATGGGCAGAATTTGCCTATACTTAGGTTTGGCTTTAGGATTTTAATTATTATGGATATTGGAAATCTCTCTTTATTCAGTGCAATGAAACAGAAAATGCAATGGCAACAAGCTCGCCAAAGCCTGTTGGCAGAAAATGTGGCCAATGCTGAAACTCCGGGATATCGGGGGCGTGATCTAAAGAGTTTTACCTTTAGTGAGCAAGTCAACCAATTTTCAACGGCACAAATAACAACAAAAATTACTAATTCAAAGCACCTGCAAATAAGTATCGGCACGAATAACGGGTTTGGTGCGCAGCAAATGAAGAATTATGAAGTCACCCCTGAGGGCAATGGTGTTAGCCTTGAAGAGGAGATGATGAAAGTTACTACAAACCAAATGGAATTTCAGGCGGTAACAAGTCTTTATACTCGCTCAATGAAATTAATGAGAACTGCCTTGGGCAGATAGAAATATAGTGGAAACAATATGAGTGACTTTTTAAGCACGCTAAAATTATCAACTTCAGGCCTACAAGCGCAATCTGCTCGAATGAGAATCATTGCAGAGAATATTGCTAACGCAGATTCTGCAGGTAAAACCCCCGGAGAAGATCCATATCGTCGTAAAATTCCAACCTTTAGGGCAGAGTTTAATCGTGAATTGGGCGGCTATGAGGTTAAGATTGGCAGAGTGCAATTAGATAATTCTGAGTTTTCCTCTCGCTATGAGCCCGGACATCCAGCGGCTGATGATCGTGGTTATGTGCGCTATCCAAACGTAAATTCACTCATTGAGAAAATGGATATGAGTGAGGCACAACGAACCTATGAGGCCAATCTAAATGTTATTACTGTCACTCGCCAGATGGTTGGGCGAACACTTGATATCTTACGTGGATAAGGATTTATAAATGAGCATTACATTTAACGCTGCAACTTCTGCTTATGGGCAGGCGCAAAAACTTATTTCTAACGCTGGTGAGCAAGGTAAATTAGATGCAAATCCTGTTTCAGGTGAGGGCGGGGGCTTTGCTCAAGCATTGCAAGATAATTTGAGCTCTATTGTTGAGAGCGGCAAAGTTGCTGATGCTACATCTATGGAAATGATAAATGGCGGTGGGAATGTAGTTGACGTAGTGACCGCTATTGCCGAAGCTGAGATTGCTATTGAAAGTATGGTAACGATTCGGGATCGTGTGATTAAAGCCTATGAGGAAATCATGCGTATGCCGATCTAGCTGTTAATGGGGTTAGGAAATGGACGGTGCGCAGGTTTTAGATATTTCTCGGGATGGCATTTGGGTGCTAATTAATTTAGCATTGCCAATGATGGCTGTTGGTCTTGGGGTTGGTGTGGTAATTGCATTATTTCAAGCGCTTACGCAAATTCAAGAGATGACACTAGTTTTTGTTCCAAAAATCTTAGCGATTTTTATTACCATGTTAGTTATGTTGCCATTTATGGGTGCGACAATGGCAACCTATATGAACAAAATTGCCGATTTAATTGTTACGGGTGGTTAGGCCGTGAGTATTGGCATAAATTGGCTACCCGAAATAGCTTATCTATATTTATTGGTTTTTGCTCGTGTTGGCGTGATGCTTATGTTGTTGCCAGCATTTGGCGAGAAAATGATAATGGGTAGAATGCGCTTAAGTTTCGCACTTTTATTCTCCTTAGTGATTTTCCCATTAGTCTCTGATCAGTTGCCAGCATTTAATAGCGATAATTTGCTGGTAGTATTTCAAGTTTTGCTACACGAAATTGCCATTGGGTTTATTCTTGGAGGTATTGGGCGACTTATTGTTTCGGGGGCGCAAACTGCTGGCTCAATTATTGCTTTTCAAATTGGTCTATCTGCGGCGCTGGGTGCTGACCCGACTAATGGTGGGGTGCAAGGGGCGTTAATTGGCGGGTTTTTATCATTTCTTGGCATTGCTCTGATTTTTGCAACAAATTTACACCATTTAATTTTAGCAGGAGTATATGATTCTTATATGGTGTTTCCGCCCAGCTCGCCTTTAATGCTTGGTGATGCAGCAGATCTAGCAGTGCAAACAATGTCAAAAGCATTTGTTATCGGCGTGCAAATGGCAGCTCCGTTTATTGTGTTTGGTTTAGTATTCTATCTCGGGCTAGGTCTTTTGGCACGTCTTATGCCACAAGTGCAGGTGTTTTTTGTTGCGATGCCCGCCAATATTGGTATTGGCCTATTGCTCATGGCATTATTGCTTACAATGATGATGGGCTGGTATCTCGCTCATGTTGAAGAACAATTCATCATGTTTAGGGGAGGGTAGGCGTAGCCTTAGAAAATGGCAGATCAACCCGATAAATCTGAAAAAACCGAAGAGCCATCAGCAAAGAAACTTGAGGATGCGCATAAAAAAGGCGATGTAGCCAAAAGCCAAGAGGTTACAACTTGGTTTATGATTCTTGGTGCGGCAATTATATTTGCTCTAATGGCTCCATCAACCAGCGCAACCCTTATGGGTATTTTGAAAACTATTATTGCCAATGCGGAGCAATATGAAGTTGGGGGAGATGGTTTTTTATCTTTTGTCACTGCTTTAACTTGGAGCGTAATGGCGGTGATTTTATTGCCCTTAGGGCTTATGGCTTTTGCCGCCATTGCTGCTAATCTTATTCAGCACAAGCCTGTGCTTTCCTTAGATCCCATTAAACCAAAATGGTCAAAAGTGTCACCACTATCAGGTTTTAAGCGTTTGTTTTCAATGGAATCATTAGTAAATTTCACTAAGGGCATAATGAAACTTACTATTGTGGGTGTTGTGATTTTTTTGGTTACATGGCCTGAGCGCGATCGGCTTGAAACTATTATTACTCTTGAACCTAATTTCATTTTAGGGGTGTTCTTTGAGCTAGCAATAAAGATATTTATTGCAACATTAGCAATTGTTACAATAATTGCCTTTGCTGATTATCTCTATCAACGCCACAAATGGTGGGAAAAGCAAAAAATGACTATCAAAGAGGTGCGTGATGAATATAAGCAAATGGAGGGTGATCCGCAGATTAAATCTCGTATCAGGCAGCTTCGCCAACAAAGAGCGCAAAAACGTATGATGTCAGCAGTGCCTGATGCTACAGTCGTTATCACGAACCCAACCCATTATGCCATTGCGCTGAAATATGATGAAAACACAAATGCTCCGATTTGCTTAGCTAAGGGGGCGGATAATATTGCTCTTAAAATTAGAGAAGTAGCCAAAACTAACGATATTCCAATAGTTGAGAACCCACCGCTCGCAAGAGCATTATTTGCATCAGTTGAGATTGATGAAGCAATTCCAAGCGAACATTTTAAGGCAGTAGCATCTGTTATTGGATATGTTATGCGTCTAAAACAAAATGCAGCTTGGAGAGCTTAGAGAATTTTATTTGAAAATTCTTTCCCCATTTGAAAAATAAATCCTGCTTTAGGATTCCGTTTTCATAAAAAATCTTTTAGAAAAGTAGAAGTGATTCGTTATAAGTATTAATAGATGCATGATTTATATGAAACCTAGCACCTAGCTAGGAATTGGGGAAATTTGTGAAGCAAGTTGAAGAAGATAATTATCCAGAGCCGGTAATTGTAAATCCGGGTGATAGTACAAGCCTTTTGCGTGTTTTGCTATTAGCGCTCTTATTTATAATAATCGCTGTAGTAATCACAATTTATGGCGAAAGGTTTTTCGATAATATTGTGTTGATGATTTTAGGCTTTTTAGCAGTTTTTGGTGTTTTTTGTTTATTTGCTCTGGCCGCTGGGTTGTTCAAGTTTGCTTTTGCTGAACAAAAAAGAACCCTTGCCAAAACCATTGTTGATAGCTTGCCCTATGGTGCAGTTGTTAGTGAGCGTGATGGTAAAATTATCTATTCTAATGCGAAATATCTTGAATTTGTAAAACGGATAAATAATGGGCTTCCTGTTAGTGTTCCACGACTTTTTGCAAATGTTTCTGGGGCTAGCGAAGCTATATACCGTATTTCACTTGCAGCTCGTGAAGGTCGTCCTGCAAGTGAAGATATTCGAGTTAATCGCCAAATAGGTGAATTGGATTTAGGTGCTGATAGCGCAATATTTTGGTATCGCCTTAGTGTTCGTGCTTTACCAAGAATAAATAATTCGAATAAGCCGCTTATTTTGTGGTCGTTACAAGATATTTCTAATGATAAAAAACAGCAAGAGAATATTTTTTCTCAATTACAAAGCGCTATTGATTATTTAGATCATGCACCTGCTGGGTTTTTCTCATCTAACGAGCATGGTGAAATTCAATATATTAACTCAACTCTTATTCAGTGGCTTGGCTATAGTTTAGCCGAATTTGAGGCTGGTATGCTCACTATGAGTGAAATTGTTCGAGGTGATGGCGCAAGCTTATTGAGGGGCGGAAGCTCTGATGGCGAAATAAGAACTGAAATTATTGATATTGATTTAGTTAAGCGTGATGGAACGAATTTACCTGTTCGCTTGTTACATAGAGCTGCACGCTTAGCAGAGGGGCGACTAGGAGAAACTAGAACTCTTGTGCTTGATCGCTCAAGCGGTAGTGATCTTGAAGAAGATTTGCGGGCAATAGAGGTTAGGTTTTCTCGCTTCTTTAATGATACCCCTTTTGCTATTGCAACACTTGATGCCAGCGGTAGGATTGTTCGTACCAATGCACCCTTCATTCGAATTTTTGGACTTAATGCAGAAGAGCGCTCAGTTGAGCATAGATCGATTGTTAATTTAATTGCGCAAGAGGGTCGTGAGGCATTTTCTAATGGAGTTGCACTCGCATTAGAAAAACGCTCGGATATTGAGCCGATTGATGCATTGTTAGAATCTAATGAAGATAGCGCTATAAAAATTTATATTACTAGTTCTGAAAAAATGCACGATTCAGATGAGCGGGTAATTATTTATGCGCTTGATATGACTGAGCAACGAAAACTTGAAGCGCAATTTGCGCAAGGGCAAAAAATGCAAGCAGTTGGCCAGTTAGCTGGCGGTGTGGCACACGATTTTAATAATGTTCTTACTGCAATTATAGGGTTTTCTGATCTGCTATTACTTAAACATAAATCAACCGATCCATCATTTGGCGATATAATGTCAATCAAGCAAAGCGCTAACCGAGCCGCTGGTTTAGTGCGTCAATTATTAGCCTTTTCTAGGCGACAGACTTTGCGCCCACAAATATTAGAAATCCAAACCAATATTGATGAATTATTGGTACTATTAAAAAGGTTGATTGGCGACAAGGTCACTCTTGATGTTTCGCACGAGAATTCAGATTGGGTGGTTCGTGTTGATCTGGTGCAACTAGAGCAAGTGATTATTAATCTTGTGGTAAATGCTCGTGATGCTATGCCTGATGGCGGGCATATTGAAATACGAACATCTAATGTAGATGAAGAAGAAGCTGAGAAGTTAAACTATCGTGGCATGCCAACTGGTGAATATGTTTTAATTGAAGTTGAAGATAGCGGTACTGGCATGAGCGAAGAAGTGGTTGAAAAAATATTTGAGCCATTCTTTTCTACCAAAAAACTCAACGAGGGAACTGGGCTTGGTCTTTCTACTGTTTATGGAATTATTAAACAGACTGGCGGTTTTATTTATCCAGACAGTATATTGGGTGAGGGTACTACCTTTAAGATTTTCCTTCCTCGCCACATTGTTCAGATAGGTGATATAGAAGAAGAGGAGAAGGTCGCTGCTCCCATTAAAGACCTTACTGGTAACGAGCGAATTTTAATTGTTGAAGATGAAGAGGCTGTGAGAGCCTTTTCAGCTAGAGCATTATCGGCAACTGGTTATGAAGTTTTAGAAGCCGATGGTGGTGAAGAGGCTCTAGAAATTTTAGAGGAAATAGATTATGAATTAGATCTTCTAATTTCTGACGTTATTATGCCAGAAATGGATGGGCCCACATTACTTAAAAAAGTAAGAGAGCGCACTAAAGACCTAAAAGTAATATTGGTTTCTGGTTATGCTGAAGAAAGTATACGAAAAGATTTAGAAGATGATAGATCTTTTGAATTCCTCGCAAAACCCTATTCTCTTGATCAGATAAATAGTAAGGTCAAAGAGGTGTTGCAAAGAGAAGATTAGTTTTGCTCTTTATCCTAAATCCAACTTATTCAAATTCCCTCTTGACAAACAGGAAACAAAATGAGAACAAAGATAGTACAAGTTAAGAATATACAGAACTTGATATCTGATATTGAAAGATATCTTTGGGCGTGAAATAAGGAGAGTGAAATGTTGCAGTCAAAGTCTAAGTCAAAGTCGCAAACAAAATTAAAGGTGATCGATGGGGGATCAATGGATAAGAATAAAGCATTAGAGGCCGCTTTGGGTCAAATTGAGCGAAATTACGGTAAAGGCTCAATTATGAAAATGGGCGATAAGGCCGTTATGGAAATAGAAACAATTCCAACAGGCTCGCTTGGACTTGATATTGCGCTTGGAGTTGGTGGATTGCCAAGAGGTCGTGTTGTTGAGATTTATGGGCCTGAAAGTTCTGGCAAGACTACACTTGCTTTGCACGTTGTGGCAGAAGCACAAAAAAAAGGTGGAATATGCGCCTTCGTTGATGCGGAACATGCTCTTGACCCCATCTATGCTCGTAAATTAGGTGTTGATGTTGATGAACTCTTGATTTCGCAGCCCGATACTGGCGAACAGGCTCTTGAAATTGTTGACACGCTCGTGCGCTCTGGTGCGATTGATGTGTTGGTGATTGATAGTGTGGCGGCACTTACTCCGAGAGCTGAGCTTGAGGGCGAAATGGGTGATAGTTTACCAGGCCTGCAAGCTCGCTTGATGAGCCAAGCTATGCGTAAATTAACAAGTTCTATTTCAAAATCAAAGACTATGGTTATTTTTATCAATCAGATCCGCATGAAAATTGGTGTGATGTTTGGCTCACCCGAAACAACAACTGGTGGTAATGCGCTTAAGTTTTATGCATCAGTTCGTCTTGATATTCGTCGCATTGGGGCAATTAAAGATAGAGATGAAATTGTAGGCAATCAGACACGAGTGAAAGTGGTGAAAAACAAACTTGCGCCGCCATTTCGTCAGGTTGAATTTGATATTATTTATGGTGAGGGCGTATCTAAAACGGGTGAGTTGCTTGATCTTGGAGTTAAAACAGGAATTGTTGAAAAATCGGGCTCTTGGTTCTCTTATGATAGTCAGAGATTGGGGCAGGGACGTGAGAATTCAAAACAATTCTTAAAAGATAACCCTGAAATTGCTGATATTATTGAGCAGGGGGTTCGTGAAAGCGCTGGTCTATTATCTGATGAAGAACTGCTTGAGAATAAATCGCAACCTGACGATGATATTATTGAACATAAAGAATAGTATTTTTTAGTTTTAATATTTTAAGCGGGCGCAATGATAGTTGCGTCCGTTTTATTTTGAAATCTATTTTGGCGCTAGACATAAGGCCTATCAATTTGATAAAAGGATTTAATAATTTTTGGCGAGCTTTATAAAGCCCGCCCTTTTTTTGGAAAAGCAATATGTCTAGCGTAAATGAAGTACGATCTAAATTTTTGAACTATTTTGAGGGTGAGGGACATGAACTAGTTGCCTCAAGTCCGCTTGTGCCGACAAATGATCCAACTCTAATGTTCACCGCTGCTGGAATGGTGCAATTTAAAAATGTTTTTACAGGCATTGAAAAGCGCCCCTATTCAACAGCTGTAACTTCACAAAAATGCGTTCGGGCTGGCGGCAAGCATAATGATCTAGATAATGTTGGATTTACCGCTCGCCATCATACTTTTTTTGAAATGTTGGGTAATTTCTCATTTGGTGATTATTTCAAGGAAAGAGCGATTGAATTAGCTTGGAATTTGATTACCAAAGAATACGGCATTAAAAAAG
>JAMONS010000054.1 GCA_027065555.1 Hyphomicrobiales bacterium
CTTTGTTCTCTATTTCATCATAGGCGGCTCTTTGTGCTGGTTTTGCAAAAAGCGCTGGGGTGGTGGTGAACATAATTGCTTCTGATAGATTTTTTGTGTTGCTTGAAATTAGTGGAGTAGTTTTTCTCTGATAAATATACTCAGCCTTTTTGCCTGTTGCGATAAATATTTCACCAGTAAAAGGCTGGCTCATTAGCCCAGCTATTGCTGTTTCGCCATCAAGCAGTCCGATTAAAGTACCCCACGTAGGCAGGCCAGAAATAAAGGCACGAGTGCCATCTATTGGGTCAATTACCCAAGCGTAGGAGCTATTGGTGATTTTATCGTCTAATTCTTCACCAAAAATTGAATGATCAGAAAATTTTCTAGCGATAATTTCTCTGATTATTTTTTCAGCGTCTCTATCGGCTTTAGTTACTGGATCAAAACCTTGCTTAAGTTTGTTCTCAATCACCAAAGAAGAGCGAAATAGCGGCAAAGTTATTTTAGATGCGGCATTTGTTGCTTCAAGCATTGTTTCTTGAAGAGTCTTGGTATTTTGTAAAATCTTGGTGTTTAATTTCATTTCACTCTCAAAATTCTTATCTCTAAGTAACTTATACACAGAAATTGATTCATTTTTGCAACAGTTTTTAAGGTTTTGCAGGTTTTTTGAAGAAAAAACGTAAGGACTATTGTCCAATAGGGCAAATCAGTTCACAAAAAATGGGCATGATGGTTTGGGGCTTTTATGTAATTTTTGGCTCTTTAACCGTTTCCTCCCTACGGGCGCTAGATCTATACAGGTCTATATAAGCCCAACTCGGGTCGATTTGGGGCTTATTTATTAGTTACTTTGTCGGCCCATTTTTTAGAAGCTTTATTTATTATTGCGCAGCATTAGATTGAATGCGTGCAAGGGCTGCTATGTCTAAATTAATTAGTGATTTAATGAGATTATCAATTATTTGTTTTAGGGCATTATAATTAGTGATCTTTATAAATGTTGCCTCGTTCATATAAAGATGGCGTGAGATTTCTATTTGAATGGCATGAATATTATGCGCTGGGTTGGCGTAAGAATTGGTAATGAAGCCTCCTGCATAGGGGCGATTGCGTGAGACTTTTAGCCCGTTTCCAGAAAAATGATTTTCTATTACATCAACAATTATTTTTGAGCATGTTGTGCCATGCCTATCACCTAAAACAATGTCTGGCGCTGTGCGCTCTTTTGCGTGAAAAGGGTTAGGCCGAGAGAGGTTAGGCATAGAATGGCAATCAATTAATAGCGCAATGCCAAACTTCTCCAATGTTTTTGTTAGTAATTTTTGCAAAGTAAGATGATAGGGGCGATAAATTCCCTCAATGCGCATGTGTGCGTCCTCAAGGGTTAGCTTTTTTGAATAAATATTTTTATTTTGCGCAACAATTTTTGCCAAAGTGCCGATGCCAGATTTTACACGGGGCGAATTTACATTATAATTGCTTGGCAATTTTTCAGCAAACATTGTTTGATCAAGTTCATAAGGCTCACGATTTACATCTAAATAGGCACGTGGAAAATGGGCGTGCAATAATGGTGCGCCTAAATGGGGCGCTCGTGAGAATAAATCATTTACATAAGCATCTTCAGAAAGCCGAATTGAAACCTTGTCCAATTTGCTCATTTGTAAAAAGCGTTTTGGGTAATCTGAGCCTGAATGGGCTGAATTAAAAACTAGAGGTGCTATTGCTCTTTTGGGAGCAATAGTTTCAAATGCAGGTCTGTTATGATAATCTGAGCGCATTGTACCTATTTTAATTCATAATTTGGACTTCATTGACTGAAACTAGTATAAAGCGTACTTAAAATAAAAAGAAAGAGTGTTTATTTATAATTTTATACATCTTGCTAAACTTGAATTAAGTATATTGCTGTAATTAGAACTTGATTCTAGTGCAACCGAGTGAAGGATTTTTTATGAACCGTATTTTACTGGCAGAAGATGATGATGATATGCGTCAATTTTTAACACGTGCTCTTAAGGGGGCAGGTTATGATGTTGTTTCGTTTAATAATGGAAAATCAGCATATGAAAAATTGCGTGAAGAGCCGTTTGCACTATTATTATCTGATATTGTAATGCCAGAAATGGACGGGATTGAACTTGCTCGAAGGGCAACAGAACTTGATCCTGATCTTAAAGTCATGTTCATTACTGGATTTGCCGCCGTTGCGCTTAATCCTGATAGTGACGCACCAAAAGATGCTTCTGTTTTATCAAAGCCAATTCATCTAAAGGATTTAGTGAACGAGGTTGAGCGGTTGTTGGCGGCTTAAAACTATTGACCTAAATTGCTGCTTGTGGTTTATCGCCAGAGATATTTCATATATCAAAATAAAGATGGGCGTATAGCTCAGCGGGAGAGCACTACATTGACATTGTAGGGGTCACTGGTTCAATCCCAGTTACGCCCACCATCTTTATTTTGACCTTTCATTGGCTTGTTGCGCCATTCTTCGTCATTGCAGTGAACGTAGTGAAGGGTTTTGTGTTTTATGAGTTAAAGATGCTTCGATTTGCTCAGTGTAACAACGCAACTTTGTCTCAGGCATAAGCCCAGTCGCTATAAATGTGGTAAGTTAAATGGAGGGAATGAATTCTTGTTTCCCAAAACTCACAAACTAATAGCCTGAGAAATGCACGCTCCAACATTGCTTGCTTGATACAAAGGGCGTGTAGGGCGGATATCTGGATCGATTTTGCGCAAAAGCCAATGTTGTGCTTCTAGCTGTTTTAGTGATTGTGACAAAGCTCGATCGGTTATGCTCAGCAAATCATTTCTGATATCTGTAAAATATCGTGGTTTTTGACTTACAACCAGAACGGGGATATTCCATGCCCGCCGAAGCAAATGCTGCTCACAAGGATTAGAAACAACCCTTTTGATCTTATCAGCAAATATTGCAATCTCTGCTCCCTGTGGTGTTAGTCTAAACTCAGGTCTTAGCGGATGCCCGTGACCGGGATTTCTTTCCATTAGTCCAATATCTATTAGATGGTTTAGGCTTTGGGTTAGTGCTGTTCGCCCTGCTTTTGACGCTGAAAGCAACGAGGATTGCCGCCCTATTGTGCCTGCATGCATCAATGCAAGTATATCTAGTGACCACGCTCGTGATGTTACCTTGACAAGTGTTCTAATATCCATAAAGTATAGTTACTATATTTTTTGGACAAAGGGAAGTGCTATGCCAATTATAACTTTAGAAAACACAATCACCTTCGCTATATCTGTAAGTGATCGCCATGCTAGCGCCCAGTGGTATATTGAAAAACTCGGGTTTGAGCTTCTCTATCATATCGATCAGGCAGGTTGGAGCGAGTTACAGACAAAAACCAAAAATGTTACTTTGGGTTTGGGCGATCAAAGCAAACCTGTTCCGGGAAATGCTGTCCCAGTGTTTGGTGTTGCGGATATTGTTGTGGCACGTAAAGATTTGGAAGCGGCAGGTGTTGAATTTGACGGTGAAACCCTTGTTTATGAAGGCATGGTGAGTACCGCAACATTTTATGATCCAGATAAAAATGCGCTAATGCTGGCTCAAGACCTGTCAGATAAAGGTTAGCAGGAGAGCACTACATTGACATTGTAGGGGTCACTGGTTCAATCCCAGTTACGCCCACCATCTTTTTTCTTTTGTTTTCTTGAGGAAACAATAATTAACTGAAAAATAAAGCTTGTAATAGTAGAAAAATTATGGAACAATACATGAACATTAAATAGTAATTCCATTAGTTGGGTTTTATTCATATGTAGCTTTGAATAAGCCAATGGATATGCCAGCACGGATTTGTGTTTTCAAAATTGGTTCACTCCGAGCTTGGCAAGCTAACAAATAGAGGGGAAAAATATGCACACAATGTCAATAAGTATTGATGTCCCAAATTTAGATTCTGCTATTGAGTTTTACACTCAAGGGTTAGGATTTAAGAGGGTTAAAAAATTTGGCGCAGATATGTTTATACTTGATGCAGGAAAAATTAAGATTTATTTGTTGCAAAAAGAAGCAGGTAGCGCTTCTACCAAATTTGATACAGCCCCCAGAAGCTATGAACGTCATTGGACACCAATTCACTTTGACTTTGACGTTGTTGATATTGAAAAAGCACTAGAGCAAGTAGTGGCAGCAGGGGGAATTCACGAAGGCGGAAATTCAGGTGATTGGGGTAGTATTGCACATTGCTCTGATCCTTTTGGACATGGATTTTGTTTAATTCAGGAAAAAAAGTAACTGTGTAATTATGTTGCAAGCAATAAATTTGTTAATTCTTTATCGCTCTACCCTCTAGCAAGGCGTTGCTTTACTAATTTTTTTATTTCCGAAAGTTCACTTGTAGTAGTCTTAAGGTCTTGCATCTGCTCTTTTAATAAATCGAGGCGCAAATTTACCATTTCTAGTAACTTTTCAACCTGTGCATCATGAGTTTGATCTGCATCGTAAAGTGAGAGATATTCCTCAATTTCTTTTAGGGAAAAGCCAAGTCGTTTGCCACGTAAAATTAGGATAAGGCGTGCTCTATCTCGTTTATTAAATACACGAGTACCACCAACACGACGAGGAAATAGCAGGCCTTTGCTTTCATAAAATCTAATAGTTCTAGTTGAAATATCAAATTCTTTAGCAAGACCTGCTATGGCGTATAATTCCTGTTTGTCGCTGTCTATCCTATTCACTTTGTTTCCTAATTGAAATATTTTTTAAGAGTGAGTAGCGGCATATTCTTCACGCAGTTCTTTTTTCGAAAGTTTACCAACCAAAGTTTTTGGCAACTCGTCTTTGAAGAACACTGATTTTGGCATTTCAATTTTTGAAAGATGCTCTTTTAGGAACTCCTTCATTTCTTCTTCTTTTAGAGTTTTGCCAGCAAGCAATTTAATAAATGCTATTGGTGCTTCGCCACGATAATCATCTTTAACGCCAATTACTGTAACTTCATCAACCGCTTCATGTTTATAAATTGCTTCTTCGATGGCACGTGGATAGACATTGAAGCCTGAGCAAATAATAATATCTTTAATTCTATCAACCAAGAACGAATAACCATCATCATCCATATAGCCAACATCACCAGTTCTAAACCAGCCTTTAGTAAAAGCTTCTTTGTTTGCCTGTTCATTGTTAAAATATCCAAGCATAACTTGCTTGCCTTTAACCACCAATTCACCACGCTCGCCAAGTGGCATAAATTTGCTAGGATCTTCAATATCTACAAAACGAATGTCTGTTCCCGGTACTGGCAGGCCAATAGACATAGGTTTTGAAGGCTCGTTAAGTGCTGCGCAACATACAACTGGCGAGGTTTCAGTTAGGCCATAACCTTCAGCTAAAAGAGCGTCTGATTTTTTGGCAAATGCTGCTCTGGTTTCATCAGGCAATGCCGCACCACCAGAAATAACCACCTTTATTGAGGAAAGAAGTTCACGAGTAGCTTCGGGTGCATTGGCAAGTGCTAATGTTAAAGTTGGCACGGCTGGTAAAATATCAGCCCTTGTGCGCTTTAATAAAGCTAACATCATTTTCATTTCAAAACGAGGCAGTAGAATAATGCTTGCGCCACGAGAAAGCGGTACGTTCATGCAAACTGTCATAGCAAAAATATGAAAGAACGGCAAAACTGCAACAACTTTTGCTGGTGGCTCAAACAGGCCACAGCCCCAAATCTGAATTTGAGAAAGATTTGCCGCAATATTAGCATGTGAAAGCATTGCGCCTTTTGGTGCGCCTGTTGTGCCGCCAGTATATTGTTGTACGGCAACGTCTTTATCAGCGTCAATTTTAACTGGTCTTGCGCTTAGACCTTTATCAACTAAGCTAGCAAAACTCTCTATTTGGCTGGCATATTTTCCTGATTGCCATTTTGAAAGCTCTTTACCTTTAAGAAGGGAGAACAAGATTTTTTTAATGCCAGATAACACATCAGGGAAATGCCCGACGATGGCTTTTTTAACGTCGCCTCTTTCCATTAGCTTTTCAGCTTTTTCAAATACTACTGTTAGATCAAGAGTGATTAAAAGATCAGCGCCAGAATTGCCAATAATATGGCTAAGCTCATTGCTTGAATAAAGTGGATTGCAGTTAACGACTGTGCCGCCGCACAATAAAACCGCATAATATGCCACTGGAAAAAACGGTGTGTTGGGCAACATAATCGCTACACGTGAGCCTTTTTTAATACCATAGTCTTTTTGTAAAGCGCCAGCCATTGCTCTTATTTGTGAGCCAAGTGAGGCGTAGCTAGTTGTTGCACCTAAAAAATCAATGGCTACTCTGTCGCCATGTTTGTCGCAAGATTTTAGTACGGTTTCAAACACTGGAGTAGTGTCGATAGGGGCATTCCAATCAATGCCCTTTGGATATGATTTAAGCCAAGGCTTTTGCGAATTAGCTGCTGGTTTTTTAGCTGCTGATTTTTTTGCAACTGGTTTTTTCTTAGTAGTTTTCTTTTGTACCATAATTTAGTCCTCCCATTATTTACCATTATTTTGCAAACTAGAACATCTATTGACGCTAACGTCAATTACTTGTCGTAAAATAATGTTTTGACTATTGATAATTATAGTTTTATATCTTACCTATAAGGCATCTAGTTGACGTTAACGTATATGCTATACTAATATTTTTTTATGGTCTATAATTAGGGTAAATTAAATCTGATTTGGCGCCAAATTTGCACGGGAGGCAAGCAAATGACCTTTTTAATTCTTATTGTTGCTATTGTAGTACTTTTTACTCTTGCATTAAGACAGTCGCCGCTTTGGCAATGGGTGCTTGCAGTATTGGTGCTTGGTATTTTGTGCATTATAAATGGTGCAGGTTGGTTTTGGGCTTTATTGCCAGCAAT
Source organism: Hyphomicrobiales bacterium (assembly GCA_027065555.1). Lineage (GTDB taxonomy): Bacteria > Pseudomonadota > Alphaproteobacteria > Rhizobiales > Devosiaceae > S141-66. The sequence goes on from JAMONS010000054.1 coordinate 6,864, forward strand.
AATTCTTGGTGTTTTAACGATTAAACCAATTCGTATGGTTGTTCTAACCTCTTGGGTTTTTGCTCTTACCAAAAAAATGTTGCCAAAAGTTTCTTCAACCGAGCAAGAAGCGCTAGACGCTGGCACAGTTGGTTGGGACGCTGATTTGTTTTCTGGTCGCCCCAAATGGGATAATTTATTAAATATTCGTCCACTAACAATTTCAGATGAAGAGCAAGCATTTCTTGATAATGAAACCGAGCAAGCCTGTGAAATGATTGATGATTGGGATACTCGCAATAATCGGGCTGATCTGTCGCCAGAGCTTTGGCAGTTCCTAAAAGATAAGGGCTTTTTGGGAATGTTGATTTCTAAAGATCATGGTGGTCTTGGGTTTTGTGCGCAGGCGCAATCTATGATTGTTTCAAAAATTGCTTCTCGTTCGGTTGCCGCTGGTATTACGGTTATGGTGCCAAACTCATTGGGGCCAGGTGAATTATTAGAAAAATATGGCACAGATTCGCAAAAGAAAAAATATTTAAGGCGTTTGGCTGAGGGTAAAGAAGTACCTTGTTTTGCATTAACTGGGCCAACCGCAGGCTCAGACGCTGCTGGAATGCCTGATGTTGGGGTGGTAACTTATGGGACATATAAGGGCAAAAAAACACTTGGTGTTAGTCTTTCTTGGGACAAGCGTTATATTACTTTAGCTCCTGTTTCTACGTTACTTGGACTAGCGGTAAATCTTTTTGATCCTGAAAACCTTTTAGGCAAGGGAGAAAATGTTGGTATTACTTTAGCACTTGTTCCAAGTGATTACCCCGGTGTTGAAATTGGTTTGCGTCATTATCCTTCCCGCTCGGCCTTTATGAATGGCCCAACTAAGGGCAAAGACGTGTTTGTGCCAATGGAGTTTTTAATTGGTGGTGTTGAATATGCAGGGCAAGGCTGGCGTATGCTTATGGAATGCCTTTCAACTGGACGTGCAATTTCACTACCAGCGATTGGTACTGTTTCAATTAAATCGGCGCTTCGCACTACTTCGGCTTATGCAAGAATTCGACGTCAATTTAATATTCCTATTGGAATAATGGAGGGCGTTGCAGACCCGCTTAGTTCGCTAGTTAAAGATGCTTATATGTTTGAGGCCTCTCGTGTACTAACTGCTTCTATGGTTGATGAGGGGGAAAAACCTTCAGTTATTTCTGCACTATTAAAATATCGCACAACTGAGGCGATGCGTGATCGCAATAATGATGCGATGGATATTCACGGTGGGCGCGCTATTCAAGATGGTCCAAAAAATTATTTGTTCTCAAGCTATGCCGCAACTCCTGTTGCTATTACCGTTGAGGGGGCAAATATTCTCACCAGAACCCTTATTACTTTTGCTCAAGGGTCGTTACGGGCGCACCCATATCTATATTCTGAAATTCAAGCATTGCAAAATGAAGATAAAGAAGAGGGTTTAAACGATTTTGATAAGGCGTTTGGTGGGCACGTAAAATATATGCTTGGAAATATTGCTGGCTCATTTTTCCATGCTATTACTTTTTCTAAATTTGCATCATCACCATTTGACCATGATTTAGCTAAATATTATAAAAAACTACATAGATATAGCCAGAGTTTTGCTCTTGTTGCCGATTGGGTAGTGATTTATCTTGGCGGAGCAATTAAGCGCAAACAAATAATTTCAGGGCGCATGGCTGATATATTATCAGACCTTTATCTTATGTCAGCAACTCTTAAGCGTTTTGAAGATGAGGGGCGTATTAAAGAAGATGTGCAGATAATTAGCGCAATAATGAAAGATAGAATTGCGGCTATTGAAAGTAGTTTTATCGGCGTGTTCCGTAATTTACCAAACTTTTTCTTGCGTAATATTATGCGTGTTTTGGTGTTTCCATTTGGCGCACATGCGCATAGTGCAAGCGATAAGGAAAACACAAGGCTTGCTCGTTTAGTTCTTTCACCAAGTGAATTAAGAGATCGCCTAACTCATGGTGTTTATCTGACGTTTGATCCTAAAGATAGAACAGGTGTTTTAGAAGACGCTTTACTTAAGGTTGAAGCGGCAAAGGATATTGAAAGTAAGTTCTTAAAAGCCATTAAAAAAGGCACACTTACTCGCCGTCTTGATCGTGATATTTTTGAAGATGCCCTAGAGGCTGGAATTTTGAATTCAAACGAAGTTGCAATAATGCGAGCAGCCGATGCGGCAACTAAAGAAGTTGTTAAAGTTGATGATTTTAAAGCAGGCGAATTGGGGCAAAATTATACTCCTCCCAAAAAGAAATCTGTTGTAAAAAAACCTACTGTAAAAGCCAAGCCTGTAATTAAAGCAAAGACTGTTGCCAAAAAAGCGTCAGTAAAGCAAGCAGTAAAAAAATTACCAGTTAAAGCAGAACAGCATTTACCAGCGAAGGTGAAGAAAAACCTACCTAGTAAAGTAACAAAAAAGCCTGCTAAAAAAGCGTCTAAGAAACCAGTTGCAAAAGCTACAAAACCAGCCAAATAGGCAAAAGAAAATATAGGGGATAGACATGGCAAAACCGCCGCAACCAAAAATGCCAAAATGCAAATATTGGAAATTTGAAATTGATGTTGAGAAAATCGGCTGGCTTACTATTGATGTGCCAAAATCACCAGTAAATGTTCTCTCCTCAGGAGCAATAAAAGAATTATTGGATTTAGTTGCACGCTTTGAAGATTTAATAGCATCTGATGAATTAGTTGGTGTTATCTTGCAATCAGGAAAAAGTAGCGGCTTTATTGCTGGTGCCGATGTTTCTGAATTTGATAAAATGTCAGACTTTTCAGGGCTGCCTAAGGAGCTTGAAAAAGTTCATGCGCTATTTGGGCGTATTGAAAAATTAAAAGCGCCATTTATTTGCACAATTCATGGTTTTTGCTTGGGTGGTGGATTAGAGCTTGCGCTTGCAACTCATTATCGCATTGCGGTAAATGATGATAAAACACGCATTGGTTTTCCTGAAGTTAAACTCGGAATTTTCCCTGGTTGGGGCGGCACAGGTCGCTCAATTAGGCAGGCAGGGCCAGTTAATGCCATGTCCATTATGCTGTCGGGTAAATATTTGCGGGCAGGTGCGGCACGAGGTATGAACCTAGTTGATAAATTGGTGCAAAATCGAGATCAATTACGCTGGGAAGCACGTAAAGCTGTTATTCAAAAGCGTAAAAGCAAACCTGCAGGCTTTATGAAAAGCATTTTAGCCAGCGCTCCTTTTAGAGGTCTAATCGTTAAAAAAATGCGCCAGCAAGTAGCTAAAAAAGCAATTAAAGAGCATTATCCTGCGCCCTATTCGCTTATTGATTTATTTGAAGAAAATGGTGATGATTGGCGGGCAATGATTAAGGGCGAAATTGCTCGTTTTGTCCCACTATTACTCTCTGATACTTCTAAAAACCTACGCCGTTTATTTTTCCTTTCCGAAGGATTAAAAAAACAGGGCCTCAGCGGCAAAGATAAGCCAAAATTTTCTCGTGTGCATGTTATTGGTGGCGGCGTGATGGGCGGTGATATTGCTGCTTGGTGCGCCTTTCGTGGCATGGCGGTAACATTGCAAGATTTAGATATTGAGCGAATTGAGCCAGCGCTAAAGCGAGCTAAAAAACTTTTCAAAAAACGCCTAAGAAAACCAAATCTAGTTGCAGCTGCAATGAGCCGCATTGAGGCGGATGTTGAGGGTAAAGGCATCAAGCGAGCTGATGTGGTGATTGAAGCGGTAGTTGAAAATCTTAAAATCAAGCAAGAAATTTTTAAAAATGCTGAAAAGCAAATGAAGCCAGAAGCAATTATGGCAACTAATACATCATCGATTGAACTTGAAAAAATTGCGTCTTCATTAAAGGACAAGAGCCGTCTTATCGGGTTGCATTTCTTTAATCCCGTAGCGCAATTACCGCTGGTTGAAATTATTCGCTCAAAATATAATTCCGATAAAGATGTGGCAATGGGCGCAAGTTTTGCGTTAGCGATTGGCAAATCTCCTGTTGTGGTAAAAAGCGCTACTGGCTTTTTGGTCAATCGGGTTCTTATGCCCTATATGCTTGGTGCGGTAAATCGTGTTGAGGCAGGTGAAAGTAAAGAGCTTATTGATGCGGCCGCCGTTAAGTTTGGTATGCCAATGGGGCCTATTGAACTTATGGACATGGTTGGGCTTGATGTTGGTAAATCGGTAGCTGAAGAAGTTGGCTTTCCTGTTAAAGAAGGCTCTAAATTTGCAGTTCTTGTTGCGTCTAAAAAACTTGGCAAAAAAACAGGTGAGGGGTTTTATAAATGGGAAAATGGCAAGGCGCAAAAAGGCGAAGTTCCTGCACATAAAGATTTAGAGGCTTTGGGCCGTGAATTGGTCAAACCTTTGGTTGACGAAACTGAAAAGGTCGTCAAAGAGAAAATTGTAGCTAATGCTGATTTAGCTGATATTGGAGTGATATTTGGTACTGGCTTTGCTCCGTTTTTAGGTGGGCCGCTACAGGCCAGAAAAGATGGTAAAGCTTAAGGGGAATTATAA
>JAMONS010000055.1 GCA_027065555.1 Hyphomicrobiales bacterium
GCTGATGTTTCTTCAATAGTTGCGGCTTGCTTTGTGGTTCTATCAGCCAAGTCATTTGCACCTTCAAGTATCTCACCAGTTGCTGTTTTAAGTCCGCCAGATGTGCTTTGTAATTGACCAACGATTTCAGTGAGGCGATCTGCAACTGCGTTGGTGTCATTTTGGAGTTTTTTGAATTCACCTTCAAATTCACCACTCACTCTTAAAGTGAGGTCGGTTTTTGCAAGCGCTGCTAGAACCTTGCCAACTTCTGCAACGCCACGTTTATTTTGCGCAAGCATTTCCTCAACATCACTCATGCTCGCCTTAGCGTTTTCATCATGGGAAGCCATAACATCAATAGCAGCATTTATACCATTTGCACTCTCAAGAAATGATCCATGAAGCCCAGCAAGAATTATCTTACGATAATAACGCCCTTCAGCTGATGCTTGCATAGCCAAAGCTGATTCACGCACAAAACAATCGCTAACATCAATAGAATTGTTCAAACTATTTATTACGCCTTCTACTTCGCCTTTTTCGCCATGACCAACAACACGATTATGAAAATTACCATTTCGAATATATTCACTAACTTCACCGATTTTCTGAAAGACTTTACGTGTCCGAATAATCATTTTAAAAGCTATAAATGCCATAATAATTTGAAAAACATTCAAAATCCCAATAAAAACACTTGGTAGATTAAGAATAGAAACAAGAAATATTACTATTGCAGTAAATGCCACAATAGCTGAACAAATAACGGCAACAAATAATGAAGACATATTAAATCGCGAGAATAAATTCGTCATACTCGACACCTTTCTCTTGTAAAATTGAAGTTAACATAGCGGTTGATGCCGCCAGACCTTCTTTACGATTCTTATATTTTGCTTCTTCAGCAATCAAGGCCTTATAAAGCGGTTTGATTGTTTCTAAAGCACTATCAAAAGGCTTGCGTCTATTTGAGTGATAACCAGTAATATTCCCCTCCTCATCTCGTGAGGGGGTAACATGGGCAAACACCCAATAATGATCATTATTTTTTGTTTTATTCACCACAAAAGCGAATATCTCATGCCCAGCGGCAATTCTATCCCAAAGAAGCTTAAATATACATCTAGGCATTCCTTTTGAGCGAATTATTGAATGGGGCTGGCCAATCAGTTCATCAATTTCATAGTCTGCAATATCTGCGCATAAATCATTGCAATATGTCATCCAGCCCTTCGTGTCAGTTTTACTGACAATCAGATCCCCATCTTGCATTACGCGCTCTGTTCCTTCAAGTGCCAAAACCATACCTACTATCTCTTTCGCTACTAGTTATTAAACAGCGTCCTCAAGGCTCATTATAGGTAAAAACACCAATATATGGTTAACAGATTGAGATATTTGACAATTTTCTCTTATTTGTAGGGTTGGGCTTTTATTGCTTCTTTTAAGAGATTAATAGGATTTTATCCCTCCAAACTTAGATTCAGCCCTTCTTTCGCAAGAAATTGTTCAAAATACCTGCTAATTATAAATAAATAAAACTATGGAGAGAGATTATGCTTATTGGTGTGCCAAAAGAAATTAAAAACCATGAATATCGGGTAGGGCTAACGCCAGAAAGCGTTAATGAATTAATCTTAGCTGGTCATAATGTGCTGGTAGAAACTAATGCTGGCATGGGCATTGGGGCAAGTGATGAAGATTATAAAAATGTTGGTGCTCAAATTGCTTCAGATGCAACAAGTATTTTTGCTAAAGCTGATATGATTGTAAAGGTCAAAGAGCCGCAAGCAGACGAGCGTGAAATGTTACGCAATGGACAAATATTGTTTACTTATTTGCACTTAGCGCCAGATGTTGAACAGACAAATGACCTGATGAATTCAAATGCAATTTGCATCGCTTATGAAACTGTAACCGATGGCAATAATGGCCTGCCGCTTCTTAAGCCAATGAGCCAAGTCGCTGGTCGCCTCTCGGTGCAAGCTGGCGCAACGGCGCTTGAAAAATCTCACGGTGGACGTGGTGTGTTGCTTGGCGGCGTGCCCGGTGTGCAACCAGCAAAAGTAGTTATTATTGGTGGTGGTGTTGTTGGTTTTAATGCCGCACAAATGGCGGTTGGTTTGCAAGCTAACGTTACAATTCTTGATATGAACCCTGTTACACTTGAGCAACTTGAAAACCATTTTGGCGCAAAAGCAACGGCGCTTTATTCTTCAAAAGCATTGCTTGCTAGTGAAGTTGCTAATGCTGATCTTGTTATTGGCGCTGTTCTAGTACCGGGAGCAGCCGCTCCAAAACTAGTAAATCGTGAGATGTTAAAAACAATGAAGCAGGGGGCAGTATTGGTTGATGTGGCGATTGATCAGGGCGGTTGTTTTGAAACTTCAAAAGCTACAACCCATGATGATCCGACATATATAATTGATGATATTGTGCATTATTGTGTAGCAAATATGCCCGGAGCGGTAGCTCGCACCTCAACTTATGCCCTAAATAATGTTACTTTGCCCCATGTTTTACGCATTGCAAATTTGGGCTGGAAAGAGGCTCTGCTTAGCGATGTTCATCTCAAAAATGGCTTGAATGTAGCATTTGGAAAAATAACTTGTGAACCTGTAGCAAAAGCGCAAAATCTAGCCTATATAGATGCAGATATTGCAATTTCTGGATAGGTAAAATGAGTGAACAACAAATTTCTCAAGCACAATATGAGAAAAATATACGAGCAATACTTTTTTCGGTGTTAAAAGACTTAAATGAAAGTGGTGCAAAAGATTCAGAGGCTATGTGGTTAATTGGCTCTCTCGCCACAAAAATGATTGAAGATAGCAAAGCAAAAGATTGGCCAGAATTAAAGTTAGCAATTTCTCCAAAGGGCTTTAATTTAACTATTAGCGAATTGCAAAAACAAATTGTTGAACTGCAAGCAAAAGGTAAGAAAAAACCTGCCTATGCAATGCAAGCTATTGCTGTTTCTTTAGCATCTGAAAGAATTAAAGACGAGGATATTATTCAGGGTAACGAGTTGCTTAATCAACTAATTGCCAACGCCATTGTTTACTTTAATCAGGTCAATAATAAATCTAAACTTAATTAATATTACTATTGATTTTGTAGTTTAGAAATGTTCTAAGAAGCAAGAATTTATTTAACCAATATGGAGAACTATAATGATTGGTCACAAATTACGTGATGTAACTTTTCAAACTCGTGTGCGCGATGAGAGCATAGAAGGCGATAACCCATTTCGTTGGGAGCAAAAAACTACTGCTGATTATTTTGCGGGCAAAAAAGTTGTGCTTTTTTCCCTTCCGGGAGCTTTCACCCCAACCTGCTCAACCTTTCAACTCCCTGATTTTGAGAAATTAGCTGATGAGTTTAAGGCTGAAGGCATTGATGAGATTTATTGCATTTCAGTAAATGATGCTTTTGTTATGAATGCTTGGGGCAAGTCGCAAAACCTTAAAAATGTTAAGCTAATTCCTGATGGATCGGGTGAATTTACTCGTCATATTGGTATGTTAGTTAATAAAGATAATCTTGGTTTTGGTCTTCGTTCATGGCGTTATGGTGCAATAATCAACGATGGGGTGATTGAACAATGGTTCGAAGAAGAAGGTTTTGAAGATAATTGTCAAAGCGATCCTTATGGTGTTTCTTCACCGCAAAACATTCTTAAAGCCCTTAAGAAATAAATCTATATTTTGGCGTGCGCATAATTAATTGATGCGCACGCTTTTCTTTTTTATTGAAAATTTATTTCTATTGCCTAGATTAAATAGATCGAAAGCGAGAGAATAATGAATATAAAGAAAATTTACTGGCTTATCTTTAGCGCCACTCTGGGTATATATGCGCTTATGCTGTTTTGGTCATTACCAAAAATAATGGCGGCAAGCGGTGGCCTATTACCTTTCGATTTACGCCCCAAAGGCTATTCATTTGCCGATGCTCAGCAGATGCTAAATGCTCTCTCTGTTGAGGGCACAGAGTTTTATATGAATATTCAAGCGGGAATGCTTGATATGATATTTCCAGTTTTGTTATTTTTAACGCTAGCTCTTGCCTATTGGCTTCTTATGCCAGAAAAATGGGGCAGGTGGCGCTTTTTAGTCGTTTTGATTGCCCTGCCGGGTTCTGTGTTTGATTATTTAGAGAATTTTTCAATTATAAAAATGCTTGAATTAGGGGCAGATAATATCACAGTTCAAAACGTCATTTGCGCTAGCACAAACTCATCTTATAAATCAATATTTGTCACAATTTCTCTGGTCGTGCTTTTAGCGCTAATTGCCCTTTGGTTTGTTAGGAAATATGTAAGCAAAAACAAGCAGTAAAATGTCTAAAATTTCTCAATTCTTATAAGTTGAGTTTTACCAATAGCCATACCGCTTTTAGAAATCTCATCTAAGGCTTTTCGCACATTTTTTTCCATTGTTTCATGCGTTATCAAAATAATGGTGCGAGTGTTTTCGCCTTTTATACTGGCATTCTCGGCCTGCAAATCAGGGCGTTGAATTATGCTTTCAATCGAAATATCATGTTTTCCCATGCTGGTTGTTATCACACCCAAAGTTCCCGGTACGTCTTTGGCATTAAAACGGATATAATATCCGCCTTCATGGCTACGCATGGGCGCTCTTTTATAGGGTTTTAATTCATTTGAAGGTACGCCAAGCGGGGGCACTCTTGTGCCTCTTGCAATGTCTAAAATATCCGATAACACAGAAGAAGCAGTAGCAGCGCCGCCAGCTCCGGGGCCAGAAAGCATTAACTCTTGCACATGATCGGTTTCAAGCACTACAGCATTTAGCACGCCATCAACATTGGCAATAGCACTAGCTTTTGGAACGAGTGTTGGGTGAACTCTTTGCTCTATTCCATCTTCGCTTATTTGCGCTAGGCCGAGCAATTTTATTTTATAGCCCAAATCATTGGCAACTTTTATATCGGCTTGTGAAATTGTGCTTATTCCCTCAACAAAAATCTCATCTGGGGCAATTTGCGTTGCAAAACAAAGCGAAGAAAGAATTGCCAATTTATGCGCCGTGTCAAAGCCTTCAACATCAAAAGTCGGATCAGACTCGGCATAACCAAGCTGTTGTGCGTCTTTTAGACAATCAACAAATGAAATATCTTCCTCACCCATACGAGAGAGAATATAATTACACGTGCCATTCATAATGCCATAAGTTCGAATTACACTTGCCGAGCCCAAACCCTCACGCAATGCTTTAATCACCGGAATGCCGCCAGCAACCGCCGCTTCAAAACCAAGTTGCGCACCTGATTTTTCAGCTATTGCCGCAAGCTCAACTCCATGTCTTGCTAATAGAGCCTTATTGGCAGTAACAACAGGGCGAGATGCGCTAAGGGCAGCTTTTACGCTTGCCAATGCTGGACCGTCTTCACCACCTATTAGTTCAACAAATAAATCTATATTATCAGATGATGCAAGCGCTACTGGATCATCAAACCATTCAATATTTGCAAAGTCAAAACCCCTATCTTTAGAGCGAGAGCGAGCGCCAACCGCACTAACCACAATCTCACGTCCGATTTTGCGAGAAATAGCAGCGCCATCTTTTTGCAAAATTTTGACTAATTCAGCACCAACAGTTCCCAAGCCAGCAACACCAATGCGAAGCGGCATTAATTTACCAGTTTCATTATATTTTTCTATGCTTTTAAGGATTTTATTGCGGGTTTCGCTACGTGGCTCTCGCCCTTCACGTAAATCAAACACAAATAATGGATCGCCCGCAATTTCACGCCCAAAGCGAGTTGGTGTCCAGTCATTCTTGCTCAAAAATGCTTCAATCGCATCAATAAATTGTTTCATATCACTCATAAAATCATCAATATAGGCTTTTGCCTATAGGTCAATAGGAGATTGCAAAGTGAACTTAAAAATGTTTAACTGTTTTATGTTTATTTGAAGGGTTTATTTATGAGATTTATTGTTATTTTTGTTTTTTTCTTTGGGCTTTTTGCAAATGCTAGCTTGGCGCAAGAACAAGATGAGTTTGATTTTGTAGCCGAATTTTTTGATGAATTGCAGCCCTTAACTATTGCAAATAACAAAGAATATTGCGGATATTTTGGCATAGATGAAAATGATAATTTTATTGCAACCAAGCCGACAAAGGGCGAGGAAGATAGCTGTTTTGCTGACGATATACCAGAAGATTTCAATTATTTCGCATCATATCATACACATGGCGCTTTTTCTTTTGATGCCGATTCAGAATTACCTTCAAGTGTTGATTTAGAGGCGGATATTGCAGAAGAAGTAGATGGCTATATTTCAACTCCGGGGGGTCGAATATGGTTTATCGACGCTATGGAAGAAAAAGCATTTCTGATATGCGGCAGAAATTGCACCGTGTCAGACGATAGATACGAAGCAGACGCCAACCTAGCCGTGCTTAATGAATATGATATTGAGCTATTATTAAAGCGTGATGAAATGATAGATTAGGGGTTTTTGAATAGACCTCTAATTCTTCTCCTTCTCTAGCAATGAACCTCACGCTCAGCATGACATCTGCGCCCCAGCCTAATCAATTTTGCGTAAATAATAGCGAGTTCGCACTGGACTGTCAAAAACTGACCAGATTTCCATATCCGTGATTGCGCTATTATTCACATCAATTTTATATTGATAGGCAATAAATGTCCCATTTATATTCACCCCAGAAGGACGGCCAGCGCCAATTGGCGGTGTTGTTGCGTTGGTAATAATATCGGCAGAACCTTGACATCTTACTTCTGGGCGAGTTGTTTCACCTAGAGAAATATATGCAAACATATGGCGCTCACCACTATCACTTGTTGCGTCTTTATAAGCAGTAATATGACCAACTGCCTCTCCAGTGGCAACCATTTTACACGTTGCAACGGGCGAAGTTACGGTTGGGGAGATTTGATCACCAATCGCAATGTCAGTAGCTCTTGGTCCGTTGCTTTCACTGGTATAATCATATTTGAAACTACCACTATCAAGAAAAGAAAGCGTTGCGCCATGGATAGGAAAAATTCTCACTTGTCCATTTTGCTCAATTTGCACCTGTAAAATATTCCAAGTGCCGATTAGTAACGGATCCATATCATTTTCAAACTCGTTAACACCGCCAGAACTGCCACTAGCCATCACTATATTTGGGCTCAAAAAAAGCACAATAACGCCTAAAAAAGAAATTATATGCTTCACATTCAAATAATAAAAAATCCGCATAATCCTGCCTTTCAAAGATGAACTTATATTCTATAATATCATAAATATACACAAAGACAAATTACTACCCAAAATTGCTTATGCTTTGATATATTATCTTTCATTTCCCCTCCCACTTGCGGGGAGGGGCTAGGGGTGGGGGTCAAGTATAAAGCGGTGGGGGCAAGTATAAAGTGGTGAGGGGGGCGATTCAAACACCAGCCTTTAAGTAAACCTACATAACCAACAACCCAGCCGTACCGTACGTTACGGTACGGTGCGGTAGCATAAGATGCTGTATACTTCTGTAACTTACAGTAAAGCTACTAATTATTATCTTACTCCCTCGCTATCCTAGTATAGCCTAGCGGCGTTAGCGGAGAGAGATACGAGGATCAATTAAGGGTTGTAATATTGCGGTGGATACTCGTGTAAAACACAAGTATAACGGAGGAAGAGGAGTATGATGAGTGGATAGGCTGCCAAACTAAACACTGGTGGGGCAGGTGCAATAATATAGAGGAAATTTCTATTCTCCGCTCTTTGTAATATATTTAACAAAAGCATCGGCGACAGATTTTGGTATTTCAACCGAGTCTTTGTTAGCTTTTTGTTTTTGCTCGTCAAAAACATGACCAAAGTATTTAGCGGCTAATTCTTTCTTTATTTCAATTCTTTCTTCTTCGCCTAAATTTTCAAGATATGGGTCTATAGCAGTCATTTCTAAATAAAACTGATTCTGTCTATTTGCATTTCGGCGGTGTCGGTTAGATTGAATGGCTGTAAAGCCAGCAGCTGATAACAAAACTAAAGTAACTGGAAACCCAGCCAAGGAGCTTTCCAAACTAATCTCAGCCGCATTAAAAAAGACGATAGCAAGCCACAGAGTAGCTAATCCAAATATGCATAATGTCCATCTACGCCAAGTATTTGCTGATTTTTGTTCTACTCCTGCTGAACTCTTATGCCCACCTGTAATACTATCTTCAGCTACCAAACCATGAAGTTCTTTGATTTTTTCATGTCGCTCTTTTGCGTCAACAATTAACTCTTTAATATTCTCATTGTACTCAGAATTTGTGCTAGATATGTGTGCTTCGTAGTTATCTATAATAGTTTTAATTTGTGAAGTAGCGTCATTTTCAATTTGTGTTAGCAACTCTCTAAAATTATTATCTCTCTCTGTTTCTTTGGTATTAAATAGTTGAGTCCATTCACTGGCTAATTGGTCAAGCGCAGTTGTTTTTTCATCTATACGATTTTGTAAACCAGTAAGTTGTTTTTCAAGGCTGGTAGATGAAGTTTTTAACCCAGCTATTTGTTGTTGAAGCTCTTTTTTTCTCTTATCAAGAATAACAAGAAAATCTTCTCCTCTTTTTATCAAAGAGCTGATTGATACTTCACTTGTTATTCCTTTTGGTAATGAAATGGCAGCAATGTTTGCAAGAATGCCTAGAATTAAGTCGAGATTAGCATTAGATGCTTCTAATTCTGAAATACTCTGATTGGACTTAAAGTTGTTGAGGTGCTGATTGACTTGAACAACATATTGATTGATTTGATTAAGTTGGGTTTGAGCAATAAATTCTTGATCACTATTAGCTAGAACTTCTTTAGTTAGTTCAATACACTTTTTAATACGAGCAATTTCTTGTTCAGTTTTAGCATCTGCTTTTTTGAATGCGCTGTCTTTTAATGTAATAAGAACATCGTTAATCGTTTTATGAACTTGATGTTGCTTATAGTTATCTTGCCATCTCGACATTGCGTATCTCTCACTTGAATTAAAAAATATTCATTTTGTTATTCTATTACATTTAGTGTCCTGTGCAAATATTAAAATTTAATGGCTCACCACACCTAAATCTATTTCTGTAAGTAATGCAATAATTTACAACAAAGCAACCGTACTGTACGGCAAAAAATAAGTTAAAAACTCCAGCTAAAACAGAGAGCATCAATTTTGCTAACAAAAACACCACCCAAAATTTCCCCCCTATACCAACCCCAAAAAATCCGCAATAATACCTCCATGCAAATTGAACAACAATATTTCCTCAATGTAAAAAACTCCATAAGCGAAAAGGCTTGGGTTGACCGGCTTGATCCTGTAGGCGCTCGCATTGCTAAAGCTATTTCGCAAGCTACTGGCATTAGCGAGATTGTTGCTCGTATTTTGGCGGGGCGTGGCGTGACACAAGAGGGGGCAGAGATTTTTCTCAATCCTACTATTAAGGATTTAATGCCAGACCCTTCCACATTAACCGATATGGATAGGCTTGTCGATCGTTTGGTGGATGCAATTATCAATAAAGAAAAAATTGCTCTGTTTGGTGATTATGATGTTGATGGTGCTTGCTCAGTGGCGCTTATGCAGCGCTACCTTGAACATTTTAATGTTGAAACCATAGTGCATATTCCTGATAGGATTTTTGAGGGTTATGGCCCTAATAATGATGCAATGGATAAGTTCAAAAAACAAGGTGCATCGCTTGTTATTACGCTAGATTGCGGCACTAGTAGCACTAGTACAATCGAGTATGGCAAAAATCTAGGCTTAGATATTTTGGTGATTGATCATCATTTAAGCGAGGGCGAGTTACCGCCTGCCAACGCTATCGTTAATCCTAATCGTCAAGATGATATTTCTGATTTGGGTTATCTTTGTGCCGCTGGTGTTACCTTTATGGTGCTGGTGGCGCTAAATCGTGAAATGCGTTTCCGTTCGAAGCCAGAGTTTCCTAATCTAATGCAACTGGTTGATTTGGTGGCGCTGGCGACAATTTGCGATGTTGTGCCGCTCAAGGGGCTAAATCGTGCCTTTGTAAATCGAGGTGTTGAACTCATGCGCATTGGTAGTAATATTGGCATAAAGGCGCTGGCGCTAAGCGCTAGAATTACCCAACCGATAAATCCATATCATCTTGGTTTTATTATTGGCCCTCGCATCAATGCTGGTGGGCGAATTGGCGATGCAGGGCTTGGGGTTAGCTTGCTTGCTTCAAGTGATGGCGAACAAGTAAACGAAATTGCTATTCGCTTAAATGAGTTAAATATTGAGCGCCAACAAATTGAAGCTGAGGCGGTTGAGGAAGCTACCAATGCCGCCATTGCAGAAATTGGTACTGGAGTTGGCCCTTCGGTTTTAGTGTTAGCATCTGAAAATTGGCATCCCGGTGTGGTTGGATTAGTTGCGGCACGCCTAAAAGAACGCTTTTCTCGACCTGCCTTTGCCATTTCGCTTGCTATGCACAACAAGGCGACAGGCTCGGGGCGCTCTATCATTGGGGTGGATTTAGGCTCGGCAATTATCAAAGCGGTTGATGAGGGAGTTATCCCAAAAGGTGGTGGGCACGCAATGGCGGCAGGTATTTCGCTTAAGCCAGATGAAATTGGCGCATTTCGTAATTTTATTTGTGAGGCGCTAGAGGCGGAAGTAAATGTTGCAAGAGAGCAAAATCTGTTAAAAATTGATGCCGCTATTACCGCCAGAACTGCAAATATTGATTTTGTGAACTTGTTAGAAAAGGCAGGGCCGTTTGGCGCAGGTAATGCCAATCCGATGTTTGCTTTTCCTGCGCATAAGGTGCGCTATGCCAAAATTGTTGGCGCTGGCGGGCATATTCGCTTTAATCTATATTCGGGTGATGGCGCAAATATTGAAGCGATAGCTTTTCGTGCTGCTGAAACAGAATTTGGGCAATTATTATTACAGGTAAAAGACGATAGACCTGTTCATATTGCTGGCTCTTTGGGCATAAACCACTGGAATGGACGAGAAAAAGTGCAATTACGGGCTATTGATGGTTTTAGCCCATAATTTTGACACTTGAAATATTTATGCTACATTACTATTTATACTTTAGGTGATGTTATGGGAAATGTTGTAACTAAAGGACAAGATAATAGAAGTGGTTTTTGGCTAAATATTAGCTCAAGAATTACGGAATTGCTTGGCGCAAATTTGTTTGGAACACCCAAATGGGGTGCGCTCTCTATAACTTTACCCA
>JAMONS010000056.1 GCA_027065555.1 Hyphomicrobiales bacterium
GACCCCAGCATTGATTTTTTTTGGATTAAGTATTGCGCTACGCATAAGAATAACGCCATCCTCTTCCATCTTTTGAATTCGCCGCCAACACGGAGTTGTTGAAAGGCCAATTTTACGGCCAATTTCTGCAACAGGAATGGTTGCATCTTTTTGCAATAGATCCAAAATTTTGCGATCAATTCTATCTAAGCTCATTTGATGATATCCGATTTTTAGAATTATTTTCTATTATTGCAGAGAATATAACGCAATCTTTGTGCAATTTCTATTATTATCTTTGGTTTTTGTAAAGCTATACCTTTGATGGTTAAGTAGTCCTAATTTCTATCTCGCCATTCACGAGGGCTTATAAACTCTCCAGCCCACATTCCAACTTTTCTTAGTTTAGCACTATAATGTTCTATGTCATAACCACCATAGCCTATAGCCAAACCTTCTTTTACTAAAATAGCGGCAACATCTTTTTTATTGACATAACACGTAGCTAAAACCCGTGAATATCTATCATAGCCATTGGGTTTACAAATAACTTGTCTATTAAGAACCAGCTCTTGCATACGGTTTTTAGCAGCTTTACCGCAATTCCAAACCTGCTTGTTTTTATCCTTGCACGTTTGAAAAAGTTCAGGGGCATCTATATTTAATATTCTAATTTTCTTGCCTGAAATACGCAAACTATCGCCGTCCACAACTTTTGCAGTGCCATTTATGGGTTTATCTTCAGATTGCTTTTCAAGCGATGAAGATAAGAAAGCAATAAACGCAAATAATAATATCACACCAGCCCAGCGTAAAAGTGTCTTAAATTTGCGATTTCTAAATATCATTTCAACTCTTAGTTAATAGTAATGAGATATAATAGGGTATGAGTAATGAAAAATTGGGTGAAATACTAGTTTTTCTATGAATTGAGTTTTGTGAGTAAGTTATGCAACCTGCCAAGAATATTTCAAGCAGTGAACCGACATCATTTCATAAACGCACCAGAAACACAAAAAGAACTGTGTTTGACGTGCGTCAGCGTATAAATTCGCCTACTGGAACTAATCTTTCATTTGATAAGGAATTATTAGCCGAATATACTAGCTCTCGCTTAGCTGGATCAATAGCTCTGCCGATAATGCTGATTGTTTTGGTAGCGCTTGCAAGCACATGGATACCAATAATAGAAGTTGCAAGTTGGGCTTTATTGGTTGCATTTTCTAACATTGTAGTTTTGTGGTTATGCAAACAATATCAGCGAGAAGATAAATCCTCTATAGATATAAGAAAATGGGGTCGAAGAATAATCATAGTTGAAACAGCTTACGGTCTATCTTGGGCAACACTAGCCTTACTTAGTTTTTCTTCAATCGATCACAATATAATTGTTATTATATTTGCTATGTCGATTGTTGGAATTGCCGCAAATGCGTTTTCCACCCGAATTTTACCCAATGCCACTCTTGCAAGTACTATGCCTATTGCAATCTCAATTTGTGCCATATTGCTTTTTCAGGGTGGTTCATTAAATTATGCTCTCGCTGCTTTAGTGCTGGGGGGGGAAGTGTTTTTTGTCTACCTTGCACGCCAATTATTAGATTTAGAAATAGTAGCATTAGAGCATCGTGCTGAAAAAGATGCCTTCATTTCTGAATTGCGTGAAGCTCAAAATAATTCTGATGAAGCACGCAAACAAGCTGAGCAGGCCAATATCGCAAAATCACAATTTTTAGCAACGATGAGCCATGAATTGCGTACACCATTAAATGCAATTATTGGATTTTCAGAAGTATTAAAATCAGAACTTCTAGGCCCTCATCAAGTTCCGCAATATAAAGAATATGCAGGAGATATTCATGATAGTGGGCAGCATCTTTTGACTTTGATAAATGAAGTATTAGACCTTAGTCGAATTGAAGCGGGTAAATATGATTTGAATGAAGAGGCCGTAAATTTAGCTGGTATTGCAGATGATTGTAAAAGAATGCTTGATATTCGCGCTAAATCGAAATCCATTAAGTTAGTTATTAATATTGATAATAATCTACCTACTATTTGGGCTGATGAAAGAGCAATTCGCCAAGTAATACTCAACTTATTATCTAACGCAATTAAATTTACTCCGCAAAATGGTAACGTTGAAATGAATGTACGCAAAAATAGTGATGGTGGATTGTTTGTTTCAGTTCAAGATAATGGGCCCGGCATTCCTCAGAGCGAAATTGAAACTGTGCTTTCTTCTTTTGGACAAGGCTCCCTAGCGCATAAAACGGCGGAGCAAGGTGCAGGGCTTGGCTTGGCCATTGTGCAAAAAATTATGAACCTACATCAGGGGCGCTTTGATTTGTTCTCAAAATTACGCTTTGGAACAGAA
>JAMONS010000057.1 GCA_027065555.1 Hyphomicrobiales bacterium
ACAAATATTTGCCTTATTGGCTGGCCTGCCTTGCGCTAGCAAGCGAAGCCAAAGGTATTGCGCCACATTACTATCTTGATATTCATCAACCAAAATATATTTAAAGCGCCTATGGTATATCGCCAAAATATCAGGATTTTCACGAAATAACTTAATGCACAATAATAATAGATCACCAAAATCAGCGGCATTGAGATCTGTTAAGCGTTGCTGATAGGCTTTATATAATTTATCTCCCAATCCATTGGCAAACATTGAACTTGTTGATGAACCGATATCTTTAGGCAATAGGCCTTTATTTTTCCAACCATCAATAATGGCGGCAAATTGACGTGCTGGCCAGCGTTTTTGATCTATATTTTCAGCCTCTAATAATTGCTTTATTAGCCTGATTTGATCGTCTGTATCCAAAATTGTGAAATCAGATTTCAGATCAACAAGTTCAGCATGGCGGCGCAAAATCTTTGCGCCAATCGAATGGAAAGTACCAAGCCACGCCATGCCCTCAGCGCTAGAGCCGATAAGCGAAGCAACTCGTTGCCTCATTTCAAGTGCTGCTTTATTGGTGAATGTTACGGATAAAATCTCACTGCTCTTAGCTAGGTTTGAAGCTAAAATATGCGCAATTCTAGTAGTCAGCACCCGAGTTTTACCAGTTCCAGCCCCAGCTAAAACTAACAGTGGCCCCTCAATAGTAGTCACCGCATCATTTTGTTGCTCGTTTAAGCCTTCCAAATATTTAGGGTTTTTTTTCCTAAATTGCGCTGTAATTGGGTTGTTTGAAATTTCTGTATCTGTCATTTGAATGTTGTTGCGAATCTCTTTTTGTTCTCTTTAATATATATGCGATGCAACAAATGAAATCAACTAGGTGCTGACCCCTTGCTATTCAAGAACAATTACAAATGCTCTTCTTTGCTTTGCTCAACCAATGCCTTATTATAGTTTGAAAGGGCATCAACATGATATAGCCAGCCGATTGGCGTGCGCTCGCCCCCCTCAAGCACTATTAGGCGTGATTTTCCTGAACTTTCAAAAGCCTTAAGTGCGCTTTCAAGATTATCGCCAGCACGTAGCCATGCTTTTGAGGTCATAATATCAAATTCAGGGATTTCATCGCTTTCCTTAAATTTAGCCATAATATCTCGCACCCTAATTTGTTTGGCAAAATATTGATGCGGGCCTTCTTCAAGCATGATGCCACGAGTAAAAAGCTGCCAATAAAAGAAACTTCTACCCATTGCTAATTGGCTTAGACCTGTTGAAATTGAAACGGCAATTAACAAGGCAATAGAGAATGTAAATCCTCCTGTAAGTTCAAAAATCATCACAACAGTTGAAATTGGTGCGCCAAGTACTGCAGCGGCAACCGCACCCATGCCAATAATTGCATAAAGCGAACTTGATGAAACTGCATCAGGGAAAACTGCTAATGCCATAATGCCAAATGCTCCGCCAGTCATTGCACCCAAATATAGAGCAGGAGAAAACACGCCGCCTCCCATGCGTGAGCTAATGGTGATAGCGGTGGCAATGGTTTTTGCAACGATTAAGGCCAACATTAGACTAATAGAAAGTGAGCCAGCAATAGCACTATCGGTTGCTTCATAGCCAACACCAAGAACTTGCGGGAATAATAAGGCTATTAGGCCTACTAAAAACCCGCCCAATATTGGTCGCATCATTATCGGCATTTTAAGATGTCTAGAAATCCAATCTGTACCAATCAAAGAGGATTGAAACAAAATTGCAACCAGTGCGCAAGTAACACCAAGCAGAGCAAAAGCTGGAACTTCCCAATATGATGTTAAAGTGAAATCAGGAACGATAAAGGCAGGGACATCACCAAACCACATGCGAGAAATAACCGCTGCCACAACTGCTGCTATAACTAAAGGCACAAAGGCACTCATTGCAAAATGCGCTAAAATAACTTCATGCGCAAATAAAACCCCTGCGATTGGGGCATTAAAAGAAGCTGAAATTGCAGCCGCCACTCCGCAAGCTAACATGGTTTTACGAGCTGAGGGGGGGAGTTCGAAAAAGCGAAATAAAGCTTTTGAAACAGCGGCGGCATAAAATACAACTGGCCCTTCACGACCCGCACTGCCACCAAAACCTAGCGTAATTGCTGAAATGAGCGTTCCGATAGTAGCATTTTTTAGGTTTAGATGTTTCGATGAGTGGGCACGAGCCTCAATAACGTCGGCAACGCCGCCAGCTCGGCCTAATGGTCGCCAAAAATGTAATATAGTTCCTACCAATAGGCCGCCAAATGTAGGTGCTACAACAACAACCCACCAT
>JAMONS010000058.1 GCA_027065555.1 Hyphomicrobiales bacterium
GGTGGTCTGCCAGAGCGTATGAATATGGAATTGGTCGAGCCGCTTCGTGAATTGTTTAAAGACGAGGTGAGGGCATTAGGGCATGAATTAGGACTACCCGACAGTTTCATAGGCCGCCATCCGTTCCCCGGCCCCGGATTAGCAATTCGCCTACCGGGAGGCGTGACACGAGATAAGCTAGAAATTTTAAGAAAAGCCGATGCGATATATCTTGATGAAATAAGAAAAGCAGGGCTCTACGATAAAATCTGGCAAGCATTTGCGGTGCTATTGCCAGTACAAACAGTAGGGGTAATGGGCGATAACAGAACCTACGAATTTGTCTGCGCATTAAGGGCAGTAACTTCGGTAGATGGAATGACAGCAGATTTTTATCCATACGAAATGGAATTTTTAGGCAAAGCGGCAACTCGGATTATCAATGAAGTTCGGGGCATAAATCGTGTGGTTTATGACGTGACCTCTAAGCCTCCGGGTACGATTGAATGGGAGTGAAGAGTTTTCTAAGTTGTTATTCCTCCCTCCCCGCAAGGGGGGGGGGAGGCAGATTGAGTTTTTATCAAAGAATTCAGAACTTATTCCCCTCCCACTTGCGGGGAGGGGTTAGGGGTGGGGGTATAGTGATAAAGCGGTGAGGGTATAAAAATGACTTC
This sequence comes from Hyphomicrobiales bacterium, assembly GCA_027065555.1. Lineage (GTDB taxonomy): Bacteria > Pseudomonadota > Alphaproteobacteria > Rhizobiales > Devosiaceae > S141-66. The sequence goes on from JAMONS010000058.1 coordinate 654, forward strand.
CTACACGCAAACCATCACCCTCGAGCCAAAGCCAAGCGCTCAATTACTAAATCATAATAAGCCTCACTATCAAGATCATAAAGCACATTTGCGTTAATAGGTAATTCCATTTTCCCCCACCAATCAATTACCGTCATGCCACGAGTTAATTCATAGTCTTTTGAAATTGTAACATTGACCTTTTTGCTCTTAAAAATTTCAGGTTTGAGCAAATAGGCAATGGTGGTCGGATCGTGCAATGGGCCGCCATCCATATTCATTTTTTCCGAATCATAGGTTCTGTTGAATTTTAATAAATGATAAAACGCTTCCATGTGCGGCGTGCCAACTGCTCGCAATTTTTCAAGTCGAGCATCGGTTGAAAGTGCTTTATGGGTGCAATCAAGCGGAACGAGCGTAATTGCAGTGCCAGAAGTAAAGACAATGTCAGCCGCTTCTGGGTCAACATAAATATTATATTCAGCAGCAGGAGTAACATTACCACCCTCGCTTCGTGCGCCGCCCATAATAACAATTTCTTGCAATCGTTGCTTGATTTTTGGCTCTTTTTGCATAGCAAGCGCAATATTTGTCAGGGGTGCAATGGCGCAAATTGTTATAGAATTTGGCTCATTCTCCATTATGATTTCAACTATTCTATCAGGGGCAAACCCCTCACTTGCTTTGGTAGTTGGCTCGGGTAAATCATACCCCTCAAAACCATTGCCACCATGCACTTCTTGCGCAGTAATAAGTTCACGTTTCAGCGGTCTATCAGCCCCCATATAGACAGGGATTTCTGTGCGTCCAACCAATTCTAAAGATTTAAGGGTATTTATGGTTGTTTGCTCAAGTGACACATTGCCACCAACGGTGGTGAGCGCCAATAATTCAAGTTCATTTGGTGAGCCAAGCGCCATTAAAAAACTAACGGAATCGTCGGGTGAAGGATCAGTATCAATAATAATTTTACGGGACATTTTGAGCCCTCCTAGTTTGGGTGCGTTAATATGATTTTACCTCACACCTTCTTATTGTTGCTTTTTCTATATGACTTCAAACAAAAAGAAACTTTGATCTATCTCAATGACATTATCTAAATATACTAAATTCGATAACATAAATGTGAAGGTGTGTTAATAAATTTAATGATATATCTTGTTAGTAGTTTTTATATTCGCCTTTGATTTTCTTAAATATCTTTAATTATACTAACGAGGACAACATGATGAAAAGAAGAACGTTTGTACTTTCTAGCCTATCAGCTCTAGCAATCCCTAATGTGGCTTTTGCGCACAAAGAATTCAAAATAGATGAAAAATATTTACCGCAATCGGTCAGATTTTCTGGTTTTGAAATAGGAACTGTTGTTGTTGATCCAGCAAATAAATTTCTCTATCTTATAACAAGCAAAACAAGAGCTCGCCGTTATGGTGTTGGAGTTGGCAGGGCTGGCTTGGCTTGGAAGGGCAAGGCAACAGTTGGGCGAAAAGCTGAATGGCCACGTTGGACACCTACAAAAAACATGATTAGGCGAGAACCAGGTAAATATGCTCGTTTTGCTAAAGGTGTTCCGGGGGGCATAAATAATCCACTTGGTGCAAGAGCGCTTTATCTTTATCGTAATGGCCGTGATACCCTATATCGCATTCATGGAACTACTCAGCCTTGGACTATTGGCAAAGCTATTTCAAATGGCTGTATTCGCCTAGTAAATGAGCATGTTGAAGATCTATATAAACGTGTTCCCGTTGGCGCTCAAGTAATAGTATTATAAATTCTTTATTCTATCTTGCCCTAAAAAAACACATGAGATATAAAAGGGAGCTTTCGCTTTTTATTAAATTGCTTTAGTATGCAAAAAATCTCAATGTAATTTAGGTCAAAAATGTCTGAAGAAAATATTTTTAGTGAAGTTGATGAAGAACTTCGTAATGAGCGCATGCGTAATATGTGGCGCAAATATGCACCACTTGTAATAGGACTAGCTTTGGCAGTTATTTTGGCCGTTGCCGCAAAAGAGGGCTGGGAATATTATCAAAAGGCTGTTTCCTCAAAATCATCTGAGCAATATTTTGCAGCTATTGATTTTGTGGAGCAAGATAATGTTGTTGCAGCGCAAGAAGCTCTAAACATAGTTATTAATGAAGGTAGCGGAAAATATCCGCTTTTGGCGCAATTTCGCCAAGCCGCATTATTGCTTAGCGAGGGAAAAAACCAACAAGCAGTTACTGCCTATGATGCGCTCGCAACAAGCCTAAGCGAAAAAAGATTGCGAGATCTAGCTTTGCTTTTTGCAGCCAATGCACTTGTTGATAGTGGTGATGTGGCGGCAGTTAATGCAAGAATTGGCGGCTTCATCGCATCTGATAATTCACTAAGCATTATGGCAGAAGAAATTTTGGGTTTAACATATTATGCCAATGGTGATTTAGATAATGCACGCGAGACATTTGCAAGAATTCTACTCAATCCACAAGCTCAAAGCGCTTCCCTTGCTAGAGCAGAGATTTATGTTTCGCAATTAATTGCACAGGGTGCTAAAGCACCAATCATAGGCGAAAATAATAATTAATTAGAAATCATGTTTTGATAAATGCAAAGATATTGAATAGTCCGCTGGCATATGGCATGAGCGTGGAAAAGAATAAACGGCGGCAAGCATAAAAGTGCGTAAGGAAAAAGAATAAACGGCGGGGGTGCCGGGGTCGGGAGCGTTAGCGACCAACGGCGGCAAGAATAAAGAAGAGCAATTTAGCGAGATGTGGCGTGGAAAAAGAATAACGGCGGGGGTGTTCCGCCTACGCCAAGGCTACGGCGGACAGGCGGGGTCGAGCAACCTGCGTGACGTGAGCATAGAAAAAGAACAAACGGCGGGGGTGTCGGGGTCGGGAGCAAAGCGACCAACGGCGACAAGAAAAAAAGAGAATTTGGATAAATCAATGAATGTTACAGTTGCCATTGTTGGCCGCCCCAATGTCGGCAAATCTACTTTGTTTAATCGACTTGTAGGCAAAAAAATTGCGTTGGTTGATGATACGCCGGGCGTAACTCGTGATAGGCGAGAGGCTGAGGGGCGTATTGCTGAGCTTAGATTTCGCTTGCTTGATACGGCAGGTTTTGAAGATGTCACTGACAATTCACTAGAAGCAAGAATGCGGGCGCAAACCGAAGCGGCAATTAGTGAGGCGGATATTATTCTTTTCATGGTTGATGCACGTGCTGGCATTGTGCCGCTTGATGAAAGATTTGGGCAATTATTACGAAAAGCTAATAAGAGGGTGCACTTAATTGCAAATAAAGCAGAATCAAGTGCCGCAGATGTGGGGATAAGCGAGACTTACTCACTTGGTTTTGGTGAGCCTATCGCACTATCTGCTGAGCATGGCTTGGGAATATCTGAACTATATTCAATTATTGGCAGAGCGATTGATGAAGCTACCGAAGAGAAAGAACATGAGCAACAAGGAAATGAGACAGCGACAGGTATGAATACGGCGGGGGTGTCGGGGTCGGGAGCAGAGCGACCAACGGCGACAAGCATAAAAGAGGCGACAGAAGAAAAAGCCAATAATGTTCCGCTCCCCAAAATCAGCACCGATGTAAGCGAAGAAGTTGAAAATGCAGATGAAAGCGAAGAGATTTTGCACTTTAATCCCAATCGCTTTCTTAATGTTGCAATCGTTGGGCGACCTAATGCTGGTAAATCAACTTTGGTAAATCGACTTGTTGGTGAGGAGAGAGTGCTAACGGGACCTGAAGCTGGCATAACTCGAGATTCTATTCTTGTGCCTTGGGAGTGGGAAGGTCGAGTAATTAATCTTGTGGATACGGCAGGAATTCGCCGCCGTGCCAAAGTGCAGAAAAAACTAGAAAAATTAGCAGTATCAGATGCATTGCGTTCCATTCAATATGCCGAAATTGTCGTGCTAATGCTAGATGCAACTAAACCATTTGAAAAGCAAGATTTGCATTTAGCTGATTTAGTTGAGCGTGAGGGCAGGGCATTAGTTATTGCGCTAAATAAGTGGGATCTTATAAAAGATAAAAACGCCACACTTGCGCACCTAAAAGAAAGATGCGAGCGGCTTTTGCCACAATTACGTGGCGTACCATTAGTTACGCTATCAGGATTAAAGGGCAAAAACATCCCAAAGCTTATGCAAGCAATATTTGAAATTGAGCGCTCATGGAATATTCGTATAGCTACCTCAAGGCTAAATCGCTGGCTTAATGCTATGGTTGAGGCGCATCCACCACCAGCGGTTTCTGGTCGCCGCTTAAAATTACGTTATATGACACAAGCAAAATCTCGTCCCCCAAGTTTCATATTATTTTGTTCTCGCCCAGAGGTTTTACCAATGGCCTATAAGCGCTATTTAATAAACGGCTTAAGAGAATCATTTGATATTTGGGGCAGCCCTGTCCGCTTGTGGGTGCGTGGTGGAGATAATCCTTATGCTGATAAAGCAAAGAAGCGCTAGATAAACTTTTGTTAAGAGCTTACCTTTTTATTCTTATTTTCCCCTCTCCCCTTGCGAGGAGTGAGTAACGACCCTTGTGGTCAAATCGCTTAAGAAGCGATTTGAGTTACGAACGCACTGAGCAACGCTGTGAAGGGCTGGGGTGGATCGGCGCAAAGCGCCGAGACGGGTGAGTGGTCAGCCTGTACGGCGAGAGCGAAGAATCTTAGATGTCTTGTTTCACTCAGTGTGACACCACACAAATCAGCCCATGCTCAACCAAAACCACCACTTATTAACAGAGTGTGACTAAAACTGTGTCCATTATGCAACAACCGAACCACAACTTAGGCGCTCGTATCAAAAACAGGCTTTTTCCTGTTGCTTACTTTGCGCTTCTATATAAGTTGGAGATGCGAATCCATGCATGGGGTCGTTTGTCTGTCGCAATGCGATAGCAGATTAGGGGAGAATTTAATTCGAACCAACTATGTAATCGCATTAAGGCAAACCGTCAGAATGTTCTGACAATATTAAACACTAATTTTGACTTTGGAGGTCAATTATGAAAATTAAAACTCTTTTACTTGGTACAGTAGCTGCTGCGGGTCTTTCGACCGCTGCAATGGCGGCTGACCCAGCTGTTCTTACATCACTTGATATTTGTGATGAGCTAATGGTTACAGGTCTAACAATCTCTTCGGATTCTAACTGCCTACAGATTTCTGGTGGCGTTGAGTATGAATTTAAGTGGGGTGATTATGACGCTGAAGATGCAAACTGGAATCCAATTGGTCTGCGTAATTTCGCTATTGATGGCTCTGATTATGATGTTGCATCTCCGGGCAGCATTCCTGCTGCTGGGAATTATGATTGGTCATCAGAAGTTGACGCTTGGCTACTATTCGTAGCTACTGCTGACAGTGACTTTGGTCCTGCAAAAGCAGTTATCAAGCTTGATTTTGATCAAGACTTTACAGCTACCAACGAAGTTATAACAGCTGGTACTGATCGTCTTCGTGTTGAGGCGGCTTATGTTTCTGTTGGTGATTCAACTGTTCTTATGGCTGGTCTAAAAGGTTCAGTATTTAATTCTGGCAATGACGAACCTTTCAACTTCCTTGGCATGTTCAATGAAGCTGCTGCTGACAACGTTGGTGGATATTCCGATGGTTTCGGCGACGGTGTTGCATGGAGCACAGGTTCTGGCATCGCAGCTACATCAGGTCACGTAATCCAGGTTGTTTCTGATCTTGGTAACGGCGTTTCTATTTCTGCTGGTCTTGAAGATCTTGGTGGTCTTGGTCAGTTTGTTGGTGTATTAGCTTATGATGGCGACGGTGTTGCTGCTCATATTTCTTTTCTAGCTGATGACATCCTAACAGGCGCAGTTGCTCAATGGGGTATCCACGCTGGTATGGATGTCACTATTGACATGTTCAAACTACGTGCAGCTGTTGCATATGATGATACAGGTTTCTGGAATGCATTGGCCTCTGCTGAAGCAACATTTGATATGTTCAAAATTGCAGTGTCTGTTGAAGGTACTTCAGCTGATGAAATCGGTTTTGGTGCTTCTGTTGGTGCAGACGTAACTGATACAGTATCTATAAACCTTGGTGCTCGTTGGTTTGATTATAACACAACTCTAGTTAACCGTGATATCTGGACTGTTGCTGCTCAAGTTGTAGCAAAAGTTACAGAATCTGTTACTTTAACTGCTGAGGTTGGTGTCGATGGTGAAAGCCTAAACAGCACTACTGTTGGTTACGGTTCTGTTGAAGCCAATTGGAAACCAGGTGGTGGATTTGAATCATCTGTTGAGCTTTGGGCAAATGCTAACAGCGCATATGCAGTTACTTTTGCAGCTAAGAAATCATTCTAAGCTTTATATAAGTAACAATAAATTTAAGAGGGCTCGGAGAAATTCGAGCCTTTTTTTGTTATTTACAACATATTCTTTGTTATTTTGAGCCCGCCCTCGTCATCTTGGGTGTAACCGACCCGCTGCGCCAGCGCTTGCGAGGCCAGAAGGTCTTTGCCACAAGGAAGGATCTTTGGCTTATCCACATAGCTAAATGTTTTTTCAATCTCATTGACATATCTAAAGAATTTACTTTATTAATGAAGGGTTAATATTTTAAGTGGTTACACCTATTACGTATCTACAAGATGCTTTAATTGCGGTCTAAAATAGGTTGCTAGTATCTAAGGGGGATTTTATGCGCAAAACTCGTTCTAATAAAAGAAAATGGGTTATTCCAGGTATTTTAACAATATTGTTAGGTACAGCAGGTGCTGTCACCCTAAATAATGATGCTGTTGAGGTTGATTTATCATCTCGTGCTAGCACCGAATTGCAAGCTCAGGGTTTAGGCTGGGCTAGTGTGAGTTTTGATGCCCGTGATGCAAAAATAACAGGCACTGCTCCGAATAAAGAAGCGCAACAAAATGCACAAGAAATTGTTAAATCTATATATGGTGTGCGCTCTGTTTCACAAAATATAGATCTATTGGCATCAGTATCCCCTTATCCATTTAGCGCTATAATTGATGATGGCAATGTTACCTTATCTGGAGGAGCGCCAGACGAAGCTACTAAATCTTCTTTATTAGCACGCTCGTTAGCATCATCTAACAATTTAGAGCTATTGGCAGGATCCCCTGAGAAGAGCAAATGGCTTAGCGCTACTGATTTTGCGCTACGCCAAATTAATAAGCTTGATGAGGGTGAAGTATCCCTTAGTGATCTGACTATCTCAATTTCAGGTGTTGCAAAATCAAGAGATGATTATAATAGCCTACAAAAATCCTTTAGTTCGGGTGTTCCAAATGACATTATTTTAGGTGATATAAATATTATAGCGCCGCTTGCTTCTCCCTTTGAGTGGAGTGCAACATATAAAGATGATAATCTCGAACTTGCAGGCTCTTCTCCTAGTGATGCAATTACACAAGAATATGCAAGCAAAGCTCCAAAGGATGCAAAACTTGTTAGCGATGTTTTAGTTTCATCGGGCGAACCATCTGATTTTGCTAATGTTTCCAGTAATTTAATTGAAGCACTTACATTTGTTGAATATGGCAATATAAGTATTTCTGATGAAAATTCTAACTTTTACGGCGCACCACGCAATGAAGAGGCAGTCGAAAAAATCAATGCCCTTCTTGAGCCACTAGGCACGAATATTAGGTTAGAGCCGCCACACATTGCAAATTATGAGTTTTATGCGAATCGTCAGGATGGAAAAACCTCTCTTTCAGGATACGTCCCACATGAAACAGAAAAAACAAGATTGGGTGAGCTTGATGGTTTTGATGTTTCAAAATTAAAACTTGGTTGGGGCGCTCCGACAGGTTTTGATAGCTCTGTTGAGTTTGGTCTGTTAGCTCTTGATAATTTAAGCGAGGGGAGCTTTTCACTTGAAAATGATGAAGTTTCCTTAAGTGGAACGGCCAAATCTGTTGCCGATTATGATGCACTAACAGATTTGATATCATCTGGTGTTAATGGCGCAAATATTAAATTGGCGCAAATTACCCCACCAACTGTTGAAGCCTATAGCTGGTCAGCTCAAAAGAGCGCTGAGGGAGTTACAACATTAACAGGGTTTGCTCCTAGCGATGATATTAAAGGACAACTTGAAATTGCTGGCACTGGGGCGATTGATGAAATGTCACTTGCACAAGGCGCACCAGATAATTTCGAAGAAAATGCAAAAGCTGGTCTAAAGGCTCTTTCATTGCTTGATAGTGGTGAAGTTAAGCTTGAAGATGATGGTTGGACATTAATAGGTCAAGCATCTTCTTATGCAATATCCTCTCAAATTAGTGAAAGCTTAGATAGCGCTCAATGGAGTGTTGAAATTGCCTCCCCACCAAAACCATTACCTGTTGCATCGCCTTATCTATTCTCTATTGATAAAGACGAAAATGGTTCACACGTTTTCTCGGGCTATGTGCCACAAGAAAGCTTAAAGACTAATCTTGCGTCACAAGCCAAAAATGTAAGCGTCAATAATACAGGCATAGCACAAGGCGAACCTGATAATTTTTCTGATGATGCACTTGCTGGTTTGGCGGCATTGGCAAAACTTGAAAAAGGGCGTGTTGCTTTTAATGGTACGGAATGGTCATTAATTGGCTCAGCTAGTTCTCAAGAGACAAGAACTAACTCGCTTGAAGTACTTGGTAAGGGCGCTGACGCCTCAACTTGGCAGATTGATATTAGCGCACCTATTCCCGTTGCTTCAAAAAATTACCGCTTTGTAGCAACTAAGCCAGTTGATGGTACTATTTCAATCAATGGAGATGTGCCAACAAGTCAATTACAAAACTATATCGGCATAATTGCAGGCAAGGTTGCAACGGATAATCTAAATATACTTAGCCCAGCTCCTGATAATTATAAACGTTCTGTTTTTGCTGGCATTGCTGCACTAAAAACATTACAACAAGGTCAATTATCGCTTCGCTCAGAGCAATGGTATTTTAGTGGCGTTGCTAATGACGAGGAAACAAGAGAAAAACTGCTTGCTCAAATTTCTGACATTGAAGCTAGCGCAGATTGGAGCGTAAATATTACAGTTCCAGCACCTGTTCTGGTTAAAGTAGAACCTGCCCCAGTGGTAGCACCTGCTCCAGTAGCAATACCTGCCCCAGTAGCAATACCTGCTCCTGCGCTAGATCCTATTTTGAAACCTATGCTTGTTGCCTCAGAAAACTATCGTTTTGTAGCTACTAAGCTAGTTGATGGATCGTTTGGATTGAACGGCAACACACCAAGTGTTGAATTGAAAAACTATACTGGAATTCTTGCAGGAAATGTTGCAACAGATAATTTAACAATTCTTTCTCCTGCTCCAGATAGCTATAAGCGTTCGTTATTTACAGGTATTCGTGCATTAAAAACCCTTGAACAGGGTCAGTTATCTTTACGTAACAAAAAATGGTATCTAACTGGAAATGCTAGTGACGAGGCAGTTCGTGATAAGGCTTTAGCATTGATTTCTGATCTAAATAACAATGCAAACTGGAGTGTTAATGTTGGGGTGATTAAGGCTGAAATAGCTCTTTGTCGCAAAGATGTAGAGGATTTTACCAATAATAATGCCATCTTGTTTGATGTTGGCAAGGCAGTGCTTAAACCAGAATCAACAGCCACTATCAATAGGCTGGCATTATTACTGAGTAACTGCTCAGATACTGATATTCATGTACAAGGTCATACAGACTCTGATGCTTCTGAACGAAGAAACTTGACGCTTTCAGTTGATCGAGCAGAAGCTGTAGCCAATGCATTGGTGGATCAGGGAATTGATAGTGAAAGACTGTTTGCTATTGGATATGGCGAATCTATGCCAATTTTTACAAACGAAACTATTGAAGGTAAACGTAAAAATCGTCGTACGGTTTTTGCCATAATTAGCAAATAAATTAAGGGGAGATAATTATGATTGATGCAATTACATATTTAGTGGGGCAGTATTGGCTATTTTTGCTAATAGCGCTTTTAATTGGTGTAGTGACCGGCTGGCTCACGCTCTCAAGTGAATGAAAGTGAGATTATAAAAATGACAAATATTCCAAATTTAATAGAAGTTGCATTATTACTTCTTATCGCATTTTTAATCGGTTGTTTCATTGGTTATTTCTTACGCCGCACGTTTCATAAACCTGCCGTTGAGACAGTGCCAGAGCCTGAACCAGCGCCAGTTCCAGTTGTTGAACCAGTAAAAAAACCTGCTGCAAAAAAACCTGATAATTCCGCTCCTGATGGTAAGCCACTAGCGCTTGATGGGCCAAGAAATGGCAAAAAAGACGACCTTAAACGCATCAAGGGAGTTGGTCCAAAAATTGAGGGCACACTTAACAAACTTGGTATTTATCATTTTGATCAAATCTCTGTTTGGAGCCGCAAAACCATTAAATGGGTAGATAATTATCTTTCATTTAAGGGGCGTATTGATCGTGAAAAGTGGGTGAAACAGGCAGTGCAACTTGCAAAGGGCGATGAAACTGAATTCTCGAAACGTGTGGATAAAGGTGCAGTACCAAGTTCTCGTAAGGGAAGCTCTAAAAAGAAAAAATAATTGAGTACGGGCAAAATATTTTTTGCCCGTAGCCCTTCCTCGTAGTAAGTCGTTCAGAATGAGAACTCCTACTTCGTCATCCTCGTGCTTGACACGAGGATCCATTTTTTCTCTGTTCATCAGGTTCTTACCACTTTATGCTCACTATACCCTAATGAGGAATTGATCTCAGCGCCTGTTTAATATTAGTTTTGCTACTACCCTGCCTTGTACGATAGACCATATAATTGGCCATAACTTTTTGCACATATTTGCGGGTTTCAACAAATGGAATTGTTTCAATCCAAGACACCGCATCAACATTATTCAAGCGTGGATCGCCATAAGATTTAAGCCACTTATTCACATTGCCGCCACCTGCATTATAGGATGCCGCAGCTAAAACTAAAGAGCCTTTATATCGGTCCATTTGATAAGCAAGATAAGTTGAGCCAAGTAAAGCATTATAAGCAGGGTCAGTTGAAAGCCTAGCTTGTGAATGTTTTATGCCCAATTTTCCTGCTGTTTCTTTGGCAGTTGCTGGCATAAGTTGCATTAGGCCAAGCGCACCACTGCGTGAAACAGCATCAATATCAAAACGACTTTCTTGCCTTGCAACGGCATAGATAGCGGCTTTGTCAACATTTGCCAGCTTATAAGATTTAGGAATACCATCCATTGGATAATTAAATAAATCAAGAGCAACAGAGCGTCTATTGGCCAAATTTGCGATGGAAATTGCTACATTATGTGCATCAACCGATTGCGCCAAACGTGCCGCCAGTAATAATTCCCCTGGATCTTTTGAATAATATGCAAGGCGGCGCACCAATGGCTCAGCTAGCACACCAGCAGAATTTTTTTCTAATAGGCGCACAGCTTTAACCAATTCACGTTGTTCAAAAACAGGCTCAATTCCTTGCCAAGCTGGCATTGCTCGAATAATCACTGGTTTTAAGCCAAGTTCAGTACGAGCTAATTGCCCATAATAGACTTTGTCAAATTGTGCCGCTCTATTAAAAGCTGCCCTTGATCCTTCACTATCACCAAGTGCTTTTAGCGCTCGCCCAAGCCAATAATTTGCTTGCGTAACGGAAGTAGCAAGGGTTGAAAATGATCGTTGCCGCTCAAAATGAATTTTGGCAGTTTTAGCATCATTAAGATAAGTAAGCGCCACCCAACCTGCATGAAAATTCGCCTCAACCAAACGCCCCTCAGGGCCTTCTGTATAACCAGCGCCAGCTTTATAGGCGGTTTTATATTGTTTTAGTGCAATTGCTCTACGAACAATTAAACGCCGCTCATACCAAAACTTAGCCGAATGAGGGAAATTACCTTTTGCTTTATCAAGGTGAGCAACTGCTGTTGATAATCTGCCTGCACGCCTTGCTAATTGTGCATTAGCAAAATGAAAAACATAATTATTACGCATTGATGGATCAACTCTATCAAGCAATTTTTGTGCTTCTGGTGATTTGCGAGAAACCGCAATCCTAGCACGAGCTAAAGATTTTTGCGCTGGTGAAAGTCTATTCATTATGCGCTCAACGCCCTTAGCACGATCATTCATCAACAAATATTGCGCACGCTGCCAATGATCGGAACGATTTAATAATGCGCCAAATTCTTTGCTGATTTTTTCTTCAACATCTCTTGCTAAAGATTTATTGACCCAAATTTGTTTAATTATTCTACCAGCTCGTGCACTTTGCCCATCTTTGACATAAGAGCGAGCTAGCGCTATTTGCGCATTAAGGAGATTGGGCATTTGTCCGCCCAAAAGAGAAATTATTTCACCGCCAGAAACATTGGCCTTAACTAAAGACTGCTCCATACGAGTTTTATAAATACCCGAACTAGCAAAATTTGGTGCGTCTTTTTGAAAGCGTAACACGCTATTATAATCTATTGTCCCATTACCATAATAAATTGCCGCCCATTGAATTGTACGCCGCTCAAGGTTCGAGCTAATGCCTCTAGCCAAATTGTAGGCTTGAACATAATCTTTAGCGTTTAACAGTGCTACCGCCCGACGAAAAGTTGCTGAACCATTGGGTAATTGTACAGGATTGGCATTCGCCTCAATAGAATTTGTAACTGTTCTATCAATATTCTTCTCAGCTGCAACAGGCGAGATTAAAGCTATGCTGAATAATAAAATAGAAGAAAAAAAGAAGCTAAAAAACTTAATTCCAATGGGGGGCATCTGTATTCCTTATAATAAAACGTCTATGCCCCCAAGCATACTTAACAACAGTAAAAATTTTACTCACTAAAGCAAATTAGTTTGTTTTAGTTCTAATAAAGAAAATCAGAAGAATTGGTCAAAAACATGGCTCATTTATTTTGTAGAACTAAATAATCATTTTGCTTTATTCTTAAACATAAAAGCCATATATATTGATTATTGCCCAAAAGGGATAATTAAATTTACGAGGATAAAATGTTCAAAGGTGCTATTACCGCTCTTATTACGCCATTTAACAATGGGGAGATTGATGAAAAATCTCTTGCTAAAATCATTGAATGGCAAATTAGTGAAGGCATTAATGGCTTTGTTCCAGTGGGCACAACTGGCGAATCGCCTACTCTTAACCATGAAGAGCATGGGCGAGTAGTTAAATTAACCATTGATGTGACAAAGGGGCGTGTGCCTGTGATTGCAGGTGCTGGCTCAAATTCAACTTCTGAGGCAGTTGAAATGGCAAAATTTGCTCAACAGGCAGGTGCAGATGGCGTGCTTTGCGTTTCTCCATATTATAACAAACCAAGCCAAGAGGGATTGTTCCAGCATTTCTCAACCATAGCTAATGCGATTTCAATTCCGCTAATTCTATATAATATTCCACCACGCTCAATAGTTGATATTTCTGTTGAAACAATGTCACGTTTGCGCACTAGTTGCCCCAATATTATTGGCGTAAAAGATGCCACTGGAGATTTAGGGCGTGTAAGTTTGCAGCGCATTGCTTTAGGGGAAGATTTCAATCAAATTTCGGGTGAAGATATGACGGCATTAGCTTATAATGCAAATGGTGGACATGGCTGTATTTCAGTTATTTCAAATATTGCACCAAAATTATTTTCTCAACTGCAAGCGACAAGCCTAAGCGGTGATTTCAAAACGGCTTTAGAAATACAAGACAAGCTAACACCTCTTATGCAAACTCTGTTCACTGAGCCAAGCCCCGCTGGCGTAAAATATGTCGCAAGTAAGCTTGGTCTTTGTAGTACAGAATTGCGCTTGCCAATGGTTCAACTAACAAAACCTACAGAAAAATTACTTGATGCAGCTATGGAGCACGCAGGGATAGCGTAGAATAATCTGATGGCAGCAAAAAAAAAGAAATCAGAAATAAATAATGGACTTATCGCTGATAATCGGCGTGCCCGATATGATTATGAAATTCTTGATACGCTAGAAGCTGGCATTATGTTAGTGGGGACAGAAGTGAAATCGCTTCGCACGGGCAAAGCGCAAATCACCGAATCTTATGCTTCACCAGAAAATGGTGAACTATGGCTTATCAATGCCTATATTCCTGAATATGTTGAAGCTAACCGTTTTAATCACCAAGAAAAACGCCACCGTAAATTACTGGTTTCAAAAAAGGAACTTTCTCGCCTTGTGCAAGAAGTCGAGCGTGGAGGCAATACGATTATCCCGCTTAAATTTTATTTTAACAAACGTGGTATTGCAAAAGTCTTACTTGGCCTAGCTAAGGGTAAAAAGAATTATGACAAGCGAGAAGTTGAGAAAAAACGTGATTGGAACCGTGAGAAATCCCGCCTAATGAAATCGCATTATTGATGTCTTCTTCCCTCCTCCTTGCGGGGAGGGCAATTCTACTTCTTCCCTCCCCCTTGCGGGGAGGGCAATTCTACTTCTTCCCTCCCCCTTGCGGGGAGGGATTGAGGGTGGGGGTCAGAATAAATCTTGGGTGGGGGTAGCTAGATGATATATCTTCTTGCTCAATATGAAAGAGCCTCTTTTGCCGCAGCAAATATAACATCTTCAAACATTTTTTCGCTAAGGCGATTAGTATTGGTGTTATAGCGTGAGCAATGATAGCTATCAAATAATATAGTGCCGTTCTCAAAAACATGTTTTGCCCCATGTGCAAACTTATAGCTAACTTTTCGAGCGCCAATAGTTGTAAGAAAACTATTATGTGCCACAAGACCAAGCGCCAGAAAGACCTTAGCACTAGGATTAGCTTTCATTGCAGCGATTAAAAATGGACGACATGAATTAATTTCAGCACCAATTGGTTTGTTTTGTGGTGGTACACAACGAACCGCATTTATAATCATCACATTTTTTAGCTCTAATCCATCGTTCGCCCTTGATTTATATTCACCAGAACTAAGCCCAGCCTTTGCTAATGTTTGAAATAATAAATCACCAGCATAATCACCAGTAAATGGGCGACCAGTTCTATTTGCTCCCTTTAATCCGGGTGCAAGTCCAACAATAATTAATTTTGGCTTTTCATCACCCCATATAGGAACAGGCGCATTAAAATAATCTGGAAATTTTGCTCGATTTTCATCTCGAAACTCTTTTAGACGTGGGCAAATTGAGCAATCCTTATCAGGATTTACAAAATTATTGGCCAATGTTTTTTTTGCTTTAATCATTGTTACTTAAATCTCACCAAATAGTTTTTTTAATATTTCCTAATAAGAAGAAAACTAATAAAATTATACTATCAAATTTGCCAAATAGCTTGTATTTTTTGAGGCGGTCGTGTATGAGTTTCAAAATTCCTTAAAAAGTGGAGATTAAAGTGGCTCGAGTCACCGTTGAAGATTGTATTGAAAAAGTTGAAAATCGTTTTGATCTAGTGCTAATGGCAGCCCATAGATCAAGAATGATAACCACTGGTTCTGTTATTACAGTAGAGCGCAATAACGATAAAAACCCTGTTGTTGCTTTGCGTGAAATTGGCGATGGCACTATTTCACCTGAAGATTTACGTGAAGAGCTTATTCATTCCTTGCAAAAGCATGTTGAGGTTGACGAGCCAGAAATTGATGTCATTCCAGCTATTGAAGGTAGCACGGAAGAAGAGGCAATGACATTTGATTCTATGAGTGAAGATGAATTGTTACGTGGCATAGAAAGTCTTTCTCCACCTGATAGGCGTGACGACTAAACATTTGACGGCTTATCAATTATTGTCATAACTAGGGTGTCTAAGATTTCTTGACACCCTTTTTGTTAGCTAAAATTACTTTAGCATTAGGAGTTTTCTCAAAACCATGATGCGTCAATATGAACTTGTTGAACTTGTTTTGGCATATAATCCAAATGCCGATGAGGCATTGCTAAATAAAGCATATGTTTATGCCATGCAAAAACATGGCACACAAAAACGTGCATCAGGCGATCCATATTTTGCCCACCCATTAGAAGTTGCAGCCATTTTAACAGAGCTAAAATTAGATGATGCAACGATTGTTGTAGCTCTTTTGCACGATACGATTGAAGACACAGATGCCACAAGGTTTGAAATTGATCAAATGTTTGGCCACGAAATTGGCGCGATTGTTGAGGGTCTAACAAAAATTGATAGGCTAAATCTAGTTTCAAAAGAAAAAGCACAAGCTGAAAATCTAAGAAAATTACTTCTAGCAGTATCTCAAGATGTGCGTGTTTTATTAGTTAAACTTGCCGATAGATTACACAATATGCGCACTATTCATTTTGTTCCGATAGAAAAAAGAAAACGCATTGCTCGTGAAACTATGGATATTTATGCACCCCTTGCTGGGCGTATGGGCATGCAAGAGATGCGCTCAGAACTAGAAGATATTGCTTTCTCTGTCCTGCAACCAGAGCATTATAATGCGATAACTGATCGTCTTTCTAACATGCGAGAAAAAAATGCTAGTATAATAAAAGATGTTCTAAAGGAGCTAGCAAAAAAATTCTCAAGCGAAAATATAAAAGCTAAAGTTAGCGCCAGAGTAAAAACTCCTTGGTCAACTTTTTCAAAGATTGAGAGAAACTCAATTTCTTTAGAGCAGCTTTCAGATGTAATTGGTTTTAGGGTAATAGTTGAAAATATCAAGGATTGTTATAAAACGCTAGGTGTCGTGCATACAACTTGGCAAGTAGTTCCAGGTCGTTTTAAGGATTATATTTCTGTACCAAAATATAATGATTACCGCTCAATTCATACAACTATTGTTGGCCCAACAAGACAAAGGGTCGAATTGCAAATACGCACACAAGAAATGCACGAAATTGCCGAATATGGCATTGCAGGCCATGCGCTTTATAAGGACGATATAAAAGAAAACCTGCAAAGGTTAGAAAAAGAGAGCAGAGCATATTCTTGGTTAAGAAACACAATTTCATCTTTAGCGCAAAATAATCTAAGTGAAGAGTTTCTTGAAGATACAAAATTAGAGCTTTTTCAAGATCAAGTATTTTGTTTTACTCCACGAGGAAAATTAATAGCCCTACCAAGAGGAGCAACGCCTATTGATTTTGCCTATGCCGTGCACACAGAATTGGGCGATATTTGTGTTGGCGCTAAAGTAAATTATTCTCTTGTCCCCCTCACCACTAAATTACAAAGCGGGGCAGAGGTTGAAATAATTACTGATCAAAATCATTCCCCCCCAGCATCGTGGGAATTTATTGCAGCAACTGGCAAGGCTCGTGCTGCCATAAGGCGCTCAGTTCGACACGAAGAGCAAAAACGCGCTGCAACTTTGGGTGAGCAAATATTACAATCCATATTAAAAAGCGAAAGATTAGTTTTAAGTGAAGAAGAAATAGAAAAGCTAGTCAAGGCATTAGAAAAAACTGATAGGTTTTCACTTAATTTTGAAATTGGCAAAGGCTTAGTTCTAGCTGATGATATAGTAAAACAGGCAGCAAGTATAAAAGGCGTGCGCCGAACAAAGAAGCGAAAAATTACTATGCCGCTTGCTAAAGAAGAAGATGGCTGGTTTCCTTTGAAAGATAGTATAGATTTTATGTTTCGCACCCCAAGTGGGCAAAACCTATCTAAAAAAGGCGAAATGCTGCTTTCTAGAGTTAATTTCAACACAAAATCAAATATTTCGGCACAGGGGGTTTTACCTGGGGATAGGGTGGTTGGAATATTGATGCCCAATGAGGAAATAACAATTTTTCCAATAGATTCAGAGGCTCTTGAAAATATTTCAACTAATGAAAGCGCTTGGATTGATGTTAGTTGGGGTGTGGCTAATATCGTTGGCAGGCGCTATAAATTAGTAATTTCATTGCTGGCACTTAATAAGCCAGGAACTTTGGCGCAAATATCTTCAATAATTGCTGGTTGTGATGCTAATATTCATAATATGGTTCTACGGCAAAGTTCGCCTGATTTTCATAGATTAATTATTGAGTTAGAATTGCGCGATCTTGCGCAACTTAGCGATGTTCTTGATAGCTTAAGGGGAACAGCAGGCCTATCAGAAGTTACTCGTGCCAGCATTTCTGAATGTGAAACTATAGAAAATATTGATTGGAACAAAAATGAACAAACAACAAGTTCTTAAGGTTTTTAAGGATTGTAATGCAATATTAGAGGGGCATTTTATCCTCTCTTCTGGTTTGCGATCGCCAGTATTTTTACAAAAAGCTCTGGTTTTTAGTCAACCAGAAAAGGCAGAAACATTGTGTAAAGCACTAGCTGAAAAAATAAAGGCGGCAAATCTTGGAGATATCTCACAAGTTGTTTCCCCAGCCGTTGGTGGCATAATTCCTGGCTATGAAACAGCAAGGCAATTAGGCTTGCCAGCAATCTATACCGAAAGAGAAAATGAGAAATTTGCATTAAGGCGTGGTTTTGAAATTGAGCAGGGAGAAAAAGTCATAATTGTTGAAGATATTATTTCAACTGGTCTTTCAATTAAAGAATGTATTTCTTGTCTTAAAGATTTAGGGGCAAATGTTGTAGCTGGCGCTTGTCTGATTGATAGATCTGGTGGGGAGGTTGATATAGGAATTCCGCTTATTTCGCTCCTTGAGTATAAAGTACCAGCCTATCACCCAGATAATTTGCCTGCCAGTTTAGCGGACATTCCTGCAATTAAACCAGGAAGTAGAGGGCTTAAATGATTATTGGTTTGGGCAATGATTTATGTGAAATTAAGCGAATAGAAAAGGTGCTTAATCGCTTTGGGAAACGTTTTATCAATCGTTGTTTTACTGATATTGAGCAAAAAAAATCTGAAAGGCGAAGAATGCGAGCAGCGTCCTATGCGAAAAGATTTGCCGCTAAAGAAGCAATGGCAAAAGCGCTTGGCACTGGGTTATCAGATGGAGTTTTTTTGAAAGATATGGGGGTTGTAAACCTTCCAAGCGGCAAACCAACATTTCATTTAACTGGTGGTGCAAAAATAATTTTGCAAAAGCTTGTGCCTGTTGGCCTTAGCCCCCACATACATTTAACAATTAGTGATGATAATGGCATGGCGCAGGCTTTTGTAATTATTGAGGCACTTTAAGTTGACCTTACAATTTATATTCTTTAATCAATTATAAAAACCATTAGGAATAAATATGAGCAAAACCAAACCAAAATCATCAAAAGCAAATAGCTTTGCTTCAGAAATTATGGAAACAATAATTATCATTGTTCAAGCTTTAATAATTGCTTTGGTTTTTAGGACGTTTTTATTCCAACCATTTTTTATTCCAACAGCCTCTATGCAATCATCTTTAATGATTGGTGATTATTTGCTGGCATCTAAATATACATGGGGCTATGGGCGCTATTCTTTCCCACTTGGTATTATTCCATTTAATGGCCGCATTTTTGAGCGCATACCAAATCGTGGTGATATTGCAGTTTTTAGACCTGTTACCGAAAAAGACCCCTATATAAAAAGACTTATTGGACTTCCGGGTGACAAAATTCAGGTTAAAGAAGGTAGGCTCTATATAAATGGAGAAGTAACTAAACGTGAAGAAATTGGCAAAGCGCAAGACAAAGATAGTAGGGGTTATATTACCCCAGTTACTCAATATCGTGAAACTTTACCCTCTGGTGTCTCTTATACTATTCAAGAAATTTCAGACGAACAAAGATTAGATAATACGCAAGAATATATAGTTCCAGCAGGGCATTATTTTATGATGGGGGATAATCGAGACAGATCCGCTGATAGTCGTATTTTAAGTTCTGTTGGCTATGTTCCAGCAGGTAATTTAATAGGCAAAGCTGAGGTTAGGTTCTTCTCAATCACCGATAATATTGCTCCTTGGAAAATCTGGCTTTGGCCAAAAAATGTTCGTCTAGATAGAATGTTTGAATCGGTTTATCAATGAGCCAAATTTCACAAGAAAAAGCCCTAAGCGATTTTGAAGAAAAGCTAAATTATAGTTTTTCAAATAGGGGATTTCTTGAAAGAGCGCTTACTCATACGAGTGCAATTTCGCCAGCAAAGAGAATTGAATATTCTTATCAACGCCTTGAATTTTTAGGCGATCGTGTGTTGGGGCTTGTGATTTCTGATATATTAATCAAACGTTTCCCGCTAGCAAATGAGGGCGAGCTCTCACGCACTCTCAACTCATTGGTGCGAAAAGAAACATGCGCAAAAGTTGCGCAAATAATTGATCTTGGAAAATTAATAAGACTTGGCGAAAGTGAAGCTAGATCGGGTGGCGCAAATAAAGAAGCGATTTTGGGCGATGTTTGCGAAGCGATTATTGGTGCAATTTATCGTGACGGTGGATTAGAGGAAGCGTATAAATTCATTGAACATTTTTTTGGCTCGCTAATTATGAGTGCAAATTCTAGTAGATTAGATTCTAAAACCGCAATTCAAGAATGGGCACAAAGTAAAGACCTCTCTTTGCCAACCTATGTTGAAACTTCTCGCTCAGGGCCAGATCATGCGCCAATATTTTCTATCGCAGTGAATATTCAAGGGTATGCTCCCGCAAGTGCAAATGGTGCTTCAAAAAAAATAGCCGAGCAAAATGCAGCTGAGAATTTTTTGCTTAGAGAAAATATTTGGCAAGAAAAATAAGAATAATAAGAAAACAAGAAAACAAGAGAAAATTAATGACTAAAGAAAATAATATTTCCATAACAAAGTGCGGCTTTATTGCACTAATTGGCGCACCTAATGCTGGCAAATCAACCTTGCTAAATGCTCTTGTCGGCACCAAAGTTTCAATAGTTACCCACAAAGCTCAAACCACAAGGGCGCAAATCCGTGGGGTGGTTAGTGAGGAGCAATCACAGGTCATATTTGTTGATACACCAGGTATTTTTAAGCCTAAGCGCCGTCTTGATAGAGCGATGGTTCATTCTGCTTGGAGCGGGGCAGGGGACGCCGATATTGTTGCGCTTATTATTGATACTCATCGGGGTATGAGTGATGATGTAAAATTGCTAATTGATGGCTTGGCAAAAGATAAATCCCGAAAAATTTTGGTTTTAAATAAAATTGATAGTGTAAATCCCGAAAAACTTTTAGCGCTTAGCAAAGAAATTAATAATATTGTTGCCTTTGATGAAACCTTCATGGTTTCAGCTCTAAAGGGCGATGGTGTAACTGATTTCATGAATTGGTGCGCTAATAATGTTCCACTCGGCCCGTGGCATTTTCCAAAGGATCATCTCACAGATTTAACTTTAGCTCTCACGGCTGCTGAAGTTACTCGGGAGAAATTATTTCTGCGCATTCACGAAGAAATTCCATATAATACCACCATTGAAACCGAGAGCTTTAAGGTACAAAAAGATGGCTCATATAAAATTGATCAGGTGATTTATGTTACCCGTGATACGCACAAAAAAATTGTACTTGGCAAGGGTGGTCAATCTATCAAAGCAATAGGAGAGCAGTCCCGAAAAGAATTGATGGAGATTTTTGAAACTAAGGTGCATTTATTTTTATTTGTGAAGGTACGTAAAAATTGGGCTGATGATCCAGAGCGCTATCGTGAGATGGGGCTAGAATTACCAAAGAAATGACTTTTTTATTAAACCCCCACCCACTCTTATCCCTACGCCCCCACCCTCAATTCCTCCCCACGAGGGGGAGGGAAGTTATTCATTTCTCTTTCTTCTCCTTCCCCCTCGCGGGGAGGGCAGGGGTGGGGGTTAGAAAAAAAGGGTGGGGGTTTAGGAAAAGAAGCAAAAATGCAATTCACAGGTGAAGGGCTAATAATTGGAACTCGCAAACATGGTGAAACCAGCATCATTGCCGAAATAATGATTGCAGATAAAGGGCGCTATTTTGGGATTGTCAGAGGTGGGCGCTCAAAGCGATTAAGACCAGTTTTGCAATTAGGCAATAGTGTTGAAGTAACTTGGCGTGCTAGATTAGAAGATCATCTTGGCGTATTTAATATCGAATTGATTAAAGCCCGTGCCGCCAATATGATTTTTGACAAACAAAGCCTATATTTGGGGCAATTATTATGCTCGCATTTGCGCCTATTACCCGAAAGATATTCTCATAATAATTTGTTAAAAATGACAATTAATTTGCTCGGCAATTATGAGGATAATAAGCACTTAGCAATGCACTTAGCCAAGTATGAGCTTTTCTTGCTAGAAGAATTGGGATTTGGCCTAGATCTATATTCATGTGCAATTAGCGGTGAGAGCATAGGGCTAAGTCATATTTCGCCAAAAACTGGGCGAGCCGTAACGCTAGAAAATGCCAAACCCTATATTGATAGGCTTTTGCCCTTACCACCTTTTTTCATTAGCGATAAAAATGCCTCAAAAACTGATATTGCTAATGGTTTTAGCATCACAAAACATTTTTTAGCCAAACATATTTGGAATGTTAGGCAAATTGATGCGCCAGCTACTCGGCAACAGATAATAGATTTGCTATTAAATCAGTTATAATAAAAAAAATGTGATTCGTTTGGAAACTGAATATGTCTGATAATGACCTCATAGCGCCGATTGATAAAGAAACTGGTGTAATAGATTTAAAAAAAGCTCTTGAGGAGCGTTATCTCTCTTATGCGCTTTCAACTATTACACAACGTGCTTTGCCCGATGTGCGTGACGGTCTTAAGCCAGTGCATAGGCGTATTTTACACGCTATGCGCCTACTAAAACTTGACCCCTCACAAGGCTATAAAAAATCAGCCCGCATCATTGGTGATGTAATAGGTAAATATCACCCGCATGGCGAGCAATCGGTCTATGATGCTTTAGTTCGTTTGGCGCAAGATTTTGCGGTGCGTTATCCGCTTGTTGATGGGCAGGGCAATTTTGGCAATATTGATGGCGATAGTGCCGCTGCCATGCGCTATACAGAAAGCCGCATGACAGATGTTGCGGCTCGCTTAATGGAAGGCATAAATGAAGATGCGGTAGATTTTAAGGACACTTATGATGGCGAAGATAATGAGCCAATAGTTGTACCAGCAAATTTCCCTAATCTTTTAGCCAATGGCTCAAGCGGTATTGCGGTTGGTATGGCAACCTCTATTCCGCCTCATAATGTTTATGAATTATGCAATGCTGCGCTTTATTTAATAAACCACCCCAATGCTAGTATCCCCGAAATAATGAAATTTATTCCGGGCCCTGATTTTCCAACTGGTGGCATTATTGTTGAAGATAAGGCCTCGATTGAGCAAGCCTATAAAACTGGTCGTGGTGGTTTCAGAGTGCGCTCCCGCTGGGAAATTGAAGAAACAGGGCGTGGGCTTTATCAAATAATTGTTACAGAAATTCCTTATGGCGTACAAAAATCTCGACTGATTGAAAAAATTGCTGATCTTTTATTAGCTAAAAAATTACCACTGTTAAAAGATGTTCGTGATGAAAGCACCGAATTTGTACGCTTAGTGCTTGAGCCAAAAAACCGAGCGGTTGATGCAAAAATTCTTATGGAATCATTATTCAAACTAACAGATTTAGAGAATAGAATTCCGCTCAATCTTAATGTACTTGATATGGGCAAAGTGCCAAAAGTAATGAGCATAGTTGAGGCGCTTGGTGCTTGGCTTAAACATAGAAAAGTTGTGCTGGTTAGACGTTCAAATTTTCGCCTAGGACAAATTGAGCATCGCCTAGAATTATTGGGCGGCTATCTTATTGCTTACCTAAATATCGATGAAGTTATTCGAATTATCCGCTTTGAAGATGAGCCAAAGGCTGAGCTTATTTCTCAATTTTCTTTAACAGATGTGCAAGCAGAAGCAGTGCTAAATATGCGACTGCGCTCGTTAAGAAAACTCGAAGAATTTGAAATTAAAAAAGAGCATGATGCGCTAACTCTAGAGCAAGAACAGCTCAATTCTTTGCTTGCCTCTGATAAAAAACAATGGGGCGTAATTACTAATGAAATTGAGAAGTTAAAACTTGATTATTCGCCAGACAGTGAATTAGACGAGGACGGCAAGAATATTGGCAAGCGACGTACCACGTTTGAGAAAGCGCCATTAACCAGCGAAATTGACCTTGTAAGCGCAATGATTGAAAAAGAGCCAATCACTATTATCCTTTCCGAAAAAGGTTGGCTAAAGGCCATGAAGGGGCACAATGCCGATGCAAATGCGCAGGCCTTTAAGTCTGGTGACGAGCTTAAAATAGCTATTAAATGCGAAACTACAGATAAGATATTATTGCTTTCAACGGGCGGCAAAGTCTTTACGCTTAGCGCCGATAAATTACCTAGCGGACGTGGGCATGGTGAGCCAGTCCGCATTATGCTCGATATTGAAGAAGGGCACGATATTGTAGATATGTTTGTCTATAAAGCAGGAGCAAAACGCTTATTAGCTTCTGATATTGGCAATGGATTTATCGTGCCAGAAGATGCGCTTATTGCCAATACGAAAAAGGGCAAGCAGGTGCTAAATGTTTCAGGGGTCATTGAAGCAAAAATCTGCGTGCCAGCAGTTGGCGATCATATCGCAATTATCGGCAAAAATAGAAAATTACTAGTGTTTCCTGTTGCTCAATTACCTGAAATGAATAGGGGAAAGGGCGTTCGTTTGCAAAAATATAAAGATGGCGGCGTATCGGACGCTAGGATTTTTGATAGCAATGAAGGATTGAGTTGGAGCGATAGTTCGGGACGCACTTATGTGCGCACAATGCAAGAATTAAGAGATTGGATTGGCGAGAGGGCACAAGCTGGCCGCCAACCCCCAACGGGTTTTCCCAGAAATAATAGGTTTAAAGGACAATAAGTTTAATGGGTAATAGGTTTGCAGGATAGGTCTGTTTTAAACTGAAAATCTAATTATTACAGGATTATGATCGCTTCCTGCTGCATCACCTTTTCTTAATTCATAGATTTTTATCTCTCCTTTGCTCATTATATGATCAAGAGAAATAAAAGGAAACACATCTCGCCAGCCAAAAATATTAAATTTGTTAGGGTAGGTTAGCAATGATCGTGTTAGTAATTTTAAGCCATTATCCTTTGCAAAATTACGAAGTTCATAAGACCAAGAGGTTGAATTAAAATCTGCGCCAATTAATAATGGCCCATTAATATTCTCTAATGCCTTTGCAAATTCTGATAATTGCCCCTTTTTACGGGCAAATGCTAAATCTAATTTTTCAGAAAAATCATTACCTTTTCTAAACTGGCTTATTCGTACTGGCCAGTCAAAATGCGTTGTAGCAACAGTAAAGTCATCATCAATAATCTTAATAAAAATTCTTGAAGTTCTTTCTTTCCTGTCTTTTGCGCAATCACTTGCAGCTAATTTTTCAAATTTAAGTTTTGAGTAAATTGCAATATTAGCTCTTTTGCCTCCAATGCACAAAAAATAATATGGATAATCTTTAACAAGTAACGGGTGCAAACCAGCACGTTGAGTTGAAAAATATTCTTGCAAAGCGATAATATCAGGATCTTCTTTTTTAATCGCTTCTGCTATGCGTTGCATATCATAATTTAGACCAAATAGGTTTTGTGAAAGCAATTTATATTGTTTTGTGTCAGCAGTGATTTCAGATTTTTCAACGCTTAGACCCAACACAAATTCGGGCACAACAATAGCTGCCGAGCTGATAAAACCAGTTGCAGCTATTGCTATATTTATCGATTGCCATTTCTTATTTTTTATAAAAACTGGGGAGAGTAATAAAAGCGATAAAGTGCCAATAAAAATTAATGGTTGCAAATGATTAAATACATCAAGGATAGGGTGAATAAAACCAAGCGCCGCCCCTGCGCTTATAAAAAACAAAGCAAGCGTTGTGATAAAAAACAACAAGCCTATCAATGTGAAAAAAAATCGAATCATAACAAACTACCAAATTAATAAGTTAAACTAGATTGTTGCTTGCACAATAACAATGCGACAATTCAAAGGCTTAGAAATATACCCTGAATCAGATTATTAATCTAAGTAATAATTAGATTTTCCCAACCATTCTGATCCTGTACTATTTCAAGCGGCTCAAATTCAATTTTATACTCCATTTTTTTTGAGCCCAATACCCAATATCCCAAATATAAATAGTCTAATTTAAGCATGTTCACTCTTTTAATATTATCAAGTATCATAAATTTTCCAAGCGAGCGGCTTTGTAAATCAGGGTCAAAAAAACTATATACCATTGATATTCCGTTTCCTAAAATATCACTCAATACCACTCCAATAAGAGCGCCATTTGCACCATCATTTTTTTGCAAACGATATTCAACAATTATTGAAGACACAGGACTATCTTCAACCATAAGTTCATAATCTTCATATGACATATCGCTCATATTACCATCGAAATGACGACTATCTAAATAGCGTTTAAACAAATCATATTGTTCTCTTGAAGCTGTTGATGAAAGCTCAGTGCTTACAATATCTTTATTTTTATTTATGATACGGCGCTGGTTTTTGCTCGCCTTAAAAAGCGATGTGATAGTGCGAACTGGTTTGCACATAGAGCAATTATCGCAAATTGGCCGATAAAGAACATTTTGTGAGCGCCGAAATCCATAATCGTTTAATGCCAACATAATATCTTTTGAGCGCTTACCAGCCAGATGGGTAAATATTTTTTTCTCTTTTAAGTTTGGCAAGTAGGGGCAATCATCATCTTCACTAATATAGAACTGAATATTTTCTGATCTTTGATTGCTCATTATTTATCTTTCAAAACCCTAAACACCATAATACCACGGGGCAACAATAGAAAAGACTATCCAAACAATAATGACAAGCGGCACACCAACAATAAAGAAATCTCTAAAACGATAATGCCCAGCGCTCATAACTAATAAATTGGTCTGATAACCAATAGGCGAAGCAAAAGATGCGTTCGCCCCCAAGATCACCGCAACTATTAGCGGCAATGGATCAACACCAAGCGAATTGGCAGCCGCAATGGCAATCGGTGTAAACAAAACCGCAGTGGCATTATTTGATAAAAAGCTAGTGAAAACTGCAACCAGCAAAAATAACCCGCTCATAATAACCGCAGGCGAGCTTGTGCCAAGCGAGCCAATAGCTTTATTTGCTACAAATTCAGCCCCCCCAGTAAATTGCATTGCAGTTGCCATCGCAATAGATGAGCCAACTAGCATAACTATACGCCGATCAATCGATCTCGCTGCTTGACGAATATTTAGACAACCAAAAGCAATCATCAAAAATGCACCCGCAACAGCAGGCACAACAGTTGAGCTTAATCCACTAGCAATCGCCCCCACTGTGAGCGCAAATATAACTAGTGCTCTTAAAGCGTGCCCACGTGGTTTCACCTCAGAAGCGCTCCACTCAATCACAATTAAATCTTGTAAACCACGCATTTTCTCAAATGCGCTTGGTTGTCCTGCAACAAGCAAAACATCACCAGCCTCAAGTCTGATTTCGCTCATAAGCTCACGAGGCATTCTTGAGCGCCTTTCCATACCCAAAATAAGCACATCATGTTGCGCCATAAAGCCAGATTGATCTACCCCATGCCCAACCAAACGAGAACTAGGAGGCACAAGTGCCTCGCAAAGCATTGCGCCTCTTTCTTTCTCTTGAGAGTTTATTGAAGCCGTATCATCAAATGCGTGCCAATCTCTAAGCGCTTGAGTTAAAGCATCTCTTGTTGCTGCAATAATCATGATATCACCGCTTTTAAGCGTGATATCATCAAAGGGCGGTAAAAACCGCTCACTTCCTCTTTGTACCGCTCTTACAGTCATATTAGTAAGTTTTGGGAACATGCCAGCAATCGTATGTTCGCCAATTAATGGGTGTCCATAAGTTAATCTGATTTCGGTAATAAATTGCGTGTTGCGATTGCGCTTAACGATTGTATCGCCAACATTATCTGGCATAATGCGTGGCACAACAAATAAAACATAAAGCCAACCAACCAACGCCATTGCTAAACCCGGAACTGCAAAAGAGAAAAACGTAACACTATCAACACCATATTGGCGTGCCACCCCTGCGGCAAGTAGGTTGGTTGATGAGCCAAGCACCGTAGTCATGCCTCCAAGAATGGTCATAAAGCTAAGCGGCATCATATATTTTGAGGCTGGTAAATTTCGCTTAGCTAATAAAGAAGCTAAAACTGGAATAAACACAATAACAACGGGGGTGTTATTAACGATAGCACTAGCAGCACCAGCAATGATTAGCGCAAGCACTACTACTCGCATTGGGTTATCAGGCCAAAGTCTAACTAGTTTTTCGCTAAGCCCCGCAAGTGCCTCCGTTTGAATTAAACCTTGCCCAACAACCAATAGAGCTAAAATTGTAATAAGAGCAGGATTTGAAAAGCCGCTTAATAATATCTCAGCACCAAACCCAGAATTTGGCAATAAGGTTGCAATAAGCATAAGTGAAACAAGCGCCCCCAAAGAGGTTAATTCAATGCTTGCCCATTCGGTTGCATAGAACAACATAGCCCCAGCAATCACCAAAAAAGTGAGCCACATTGTAATATTATCTTGTGCCATCAAAAAATCTAACATGCCCTATAATGCGTGTTTGATAGAGATAGACCAAGTATTATTTCGTTTTTTGAGAAGAAAACTCTTAAGAACTATTTGCAGTTGTTCGCATTGGCGATCGCCTAATCATCATAGTTGAGGTCAGTAAATCGTGTAATAATTGCCGCCTTGCCGTGAAAAGCCCGATGAATAACAAGGGAGCAAAAACCCAAATTGTTAGCCAAAATACTATCGGGTGAATTAAAACTCTCCAACCATCAAGGGCTAAGCCCTTTGTTGGGGTGAGTACTAAATCAAACATTTGCATTCCAACACTGGCACGCCGATGCGAGCCAAGTGTGCTGGCATAATAAAACAAAATAGAAAATGGCAATACAAGCGGTAAGGTTAGCCAAGTGATACCAAAAGTAGCAATTCCTGCGATAAAAATTATAAGTGTTACAGACAACATAATCACGCCAATGATTATAGAATCAATAATAAACGCTATGATGCGCCGTAACAAAACATTCTCAAATAGTTCTGGATTAGTCTTTGGGTCTGGAAGATAAGAATTCATATTCACTCCTACTATATCTAAAGAGATTGTATGAAATGAAATAAATTTCAAGGGAAAAATATTATTTATTTAGTTTTGTGCTATTTTAAGTGCAAAGTAAGTAGCAATTCCAGAGCCCCAGTTCTATAAAAAGCTCCTATTAAAATTAACATTCATTTATCTCGAATAAATTTCGTAATATTATTATATTGTCGTAGGTTGGTATATCAATTAGCTATATATGTAAGCATTACTCAAATGAGTTAAAGGATAAAAAGTGAGAATTAAGACATTATTGCACAAATATTTAATGCCTCTATTAGCAATTACAGCTCTTTTTCTGGCACTTCATGATGCTTATTCTTTGTTAGGCGTAAATTCTGGCGATATTAACCCAATAGATCAAATAGGGGTGATAAGCTTTATATTAATGGGGGTGTTTACTGTTTTTCGATTATTTAGTGCTGTTGGCATGTGGATTGGAACTGGCTGGGGAGCTCCGCTACTTATTATTGTTACTGTAATTGAGTTAGTTTTATTGGCAGGTGGAAATAGCCATATTAATATACAAGGAATAGGGCTTGGCATAAGAATATTCTTGTTATTGGGAATAATCCTTTGGTTTTTATTGAGCCATCAAAAAACTAAAGAACAAGAGGCTTGATTTTGGTGATAACTCATTAAGGTTACAAAATCCTTATAGCAGGTAAGGTTTTATAAAGCTAAAAACTTGAATCTTTTCAGTAACATACAATTAATCTTATCTCTTAATCTGATCTTATTAGCCTATGTGTAAGTTGACATTCATAGACGCGGCAAAAGATCGTGCAAAAATAACAGTGAGGTATATAAAATGAACATGAAATTTGCAGCAGTTGGTGCTGAACAAAATCAAGAGAAAAGTAGCTTAAAACCGAAATATTTAGAGGCGGTATCACGTGTTGAGCGTTTGCACCGTCGCCTGTTAGATATAATCAAAGACGAATTTGATCGTATGGGTTGGGACGATATTAATTCAACACAAGCGCTTATGATGTTTAACATCGGAAATAAGGAACTTACAGCAGGTGAATTGCGCTCAAGAGGGTATTATTTAGGTTCAAACGTTTCTTACAATCTAAAGAAACTTGTCGACGCTAATTATATTTTTCAGGAGCGCTCCAAAGCTGATAGGCGCTCTGTGCGCATTAAGCTTAGCCCAAAGGGTGAAGAAGTTGCAGAAGTCATTGACGAACTTTATGATCGCCATCTTACATCGCTAGAATCTGTAGGTGGGCTTGGTGATGATGAATTTACGGGACTAAATAGTGCCCTTGATCGCTTAGAGCGCTTTTGGGTAGATCAAATCCTTTATAAATTATAATTATAGCAATAAAATAATTTTACTTTGCGCCACCCTTTTGGGTGGCGTTTTGTTTTTATTTCAATATAATCGCAATTATGGATAATAATGCAAACAATGAAATCTATATAGAGTTTACACAAATTGGCAATCAAATGCGCATTGCAGCCATTGATGCTAAAACAGGTATAGAAGTTATAGCAATAGCTCCAGCCAGCGCCACCCAAGCGCAAATGCAAAAATTAGCGCTCGATAAATTACGCCGCCGCATGGAACAGCTAAAGAAATCATAATTGGTTGGCCGTAATTGGTTGGCATTGCATAAAGCTTGTGTTAAGCGAAAAAAGAATTTTTCAACTCCAATATTTAAGAGATTCTAACATGAGCAAAGCAAGCATTTCAGATTTTTTCGACAATTCTTTAAGTGAAGGCGATGCACAAATCGCAAGCGCAATAAATAAAGAGCTAAAACGCCAACAAAATGAAATTGAACTTATAGCCTCAGAAAATATTGTTTCAAAGGCGGTACTTGAAGCACAAGGCTCGGTTTTAACCAATAAATATGCCGAAGGCTATTCTGGACGGCGCTATTATGGCGGTTGTCAATATGTTGATATTGTTGAGGATCTTGCTATTTCTCGTGCCAAGCAACTTTTTGGCAGCGAATATGTCAATGTGCAGCCAAATTCTGGTAGCCAAGCCAATCAAGGCGTATTTCAAGCGCTAATAAAACCAGGTGATACAATTTTAGGCATGAGCCTTGATGCTGGCGGGCATCTAACGCATGGCGCAAAGCCCAATCAATCTGGCAAATGGTTTAACGCAATTCAATATGGAGTGCGTAAAAGCGATGCTCTAGTTGATATGGACGAATTTCGTGCGCTTGCACTAGAACATAAGCCACAATTAATCATTGCTGGTTTTTCTGCCTATTCACGAGTGCTAGATTGGGCAGCTTTTCGAGCCGTTGCTGATGAAGTTGGCGCATATTTAATGGTTGATATGGCGCATATTGCTGGCCTTGTTGCTGGCGGTGTCTATCCTAATCCAGTCCCTCATGCTCACGTAGTAACTACTACAACCCACAAAACCATGCGTGGCCCTCGTGGTGGAATGATTCTCACCAATGATGAGGTAATAGCTAAAAAAATAAATTCAGCGATTTTCCCTGGAATTCAAGGTGGGCCATTAATGCACGTGATAGCGGCAAAGGCGGTGGCATTTAAGGAAGCGCTTAGCCCTGAATTTGCAACTTATGCAAAAGCATGTGTAAAAAACGCACAGATTTTAGCAAAGACTTTGGTTGCAGGTGGCGCTGATATTGTTACTGGTGGCACTGATAACCACCTCTTATTGGTTGATTTGCGACCAAAAGGCGTAACCGGAAAAGCTGCAGAACATGCGCTTGGTCGTGCTTTTATTACGTGCAATAAAAATGCCGTGCCAGATGACCCGCAAAAGCCATTTGTAACTTCTGGAATTAGGGTAGGAACGCCTGCCGCTACAACTCGTGGTTTTGGTGAAAAAGAATTTGAGACAGTTGGCAAGCTAATGATAGAAGTGCTGAACGGTCTAGCAAATAACGGTGAAGAAAATAATGGCGAAATAGAGAATAATGTTAAAGCTAAGGTTTTAGAGCTAACCTCTAAATTTCCGATTTATTCATAGAGAAAGAATTTTTATGCGTTGTCCATTTTGTCAAATTGATGATACTCAAGTCAAAGATTCTCGTCCCACGGAAGATAGCTCAACTATTAGACGCAGGCGAATTTGTAATGGTTGCGGTGGACGCTTTACGACGTTTGAGCGTGTGCAACTTAGAGACTTAATGGTTATCAAAAAATCTGGTCGTAAAGTTCCCTTTGAGCGAGAGAAATTAACACGCTCAGTGAGGACAGCATTAAGAAAACGAGAAATTGAACCTGAAAGAGCCGAGCGCATGATATCAGGTGTTGTTAGGCAATTAGAGAGTTCTGGCGATATTGAAATAAGCTCAGATATGATCGGTGAATTAGTGATGGAGGGCTTGCGAAATCTTGATGATGTTGCCTTTGTTCGCTTTGCATCAGTTTATAAAAATTTCTCTGCCGCCAATGATTTCAGAGCATTTCTTGAACTATTAGATAAAGAAGATAAGGCATAGTTGATTGACAAAAAAAACAGAAAAACCTTTAGATAAAAAGCAAATCCCAAATCAAAGAACTTTGGCTCGTTTAAGCGCCGTGCAAGCGCTTTATCAAATGGATATCGGGCATGTTAGTTTAGAAACAACGCTAAAAGAATTCACTTCTTTAAGAAAAGGAGCGGAGCTTGAGGGCGAGGAATCTTTGCCAGCAGATCATGATTTTTTTACGCAAATTGTAAAAGGCGTTACAAAAAACCAGTTGCAAATTGATCCCGATATTGATGGTGCGCTCGATGATACTTGGCCAGTAGGGCGCATTGATGCAACCATGCGAGCAATATTGCGCTCAGCAACCTTTGAACTTTCAAGCCGTAAAGACATTGCACCAGCGATTGTTATTAATGAATATGTTGAAATTGCAAAATCATTTTTTGAGAACGATGTTTCAAAAATGGTCAACGGGGTTCTGGATAAGATAGCAAAATCGCATATAAAAGAATAAAGCGTATATTTTCTTTGGTTGACTTAGACCAAATGCAGATCAAGTGCAGTTTTTGAAAAAGAGTTTTTTTTATCAAAATAAGATGTGCTATAGCAAATATAGGTGATAAAATGGTTACAGATATAGCAAGCAAAAATATGAGTCAGAATAAAAATATTGGACTTCTTTCGGTCAGTCAGGCAATTGTAGGTTCTCAACAAGCGCTTATTATGTCGGTTGGGGCGCTGGTCGGCATGACATTAGCCCCAAGCCCAGCTTTTGCCACTGTGCCAATAACGTCTATGATTTTTGGGTTAGCTGTTAGTGCTGGCTCGGCTGCCATTCTTTCGCACCGTTTGGGCAGAAAAAAAGCCTTTATATTTGGCGCTGTTCTTTCTGTATTAGCTGGCATTTTGGCAACAATTGGCATCTTTCTTTCTTCGTTCATAATTTTTTGCGTTGCTCTTTTTATTGGCGGCGCATCCGCTGCCATTGGGCAACAATATCGTTTTGCAGCTGCTGATAGCGTGCCAGAAGAGAAAAAGGGCAAGGCAATTTCTTGGGTTCTCGGTGGCGGCGTGCTTGCTGGTTTTGTTGGCCCAGCCCTTGCTCGATATGGTCGTGAATGGTTTGTAGGAGCAGAATTTGCAGGCTCGTTCATTGCACTTTCAGGACTTGCCTTGCTTGGCATTTTTGTCCTTTCGCTTACAAAACTAGCCCCAGCACAAAGCCATGAGCAAACTGCTAGCGTTACCCCATTAAGAGAAATTGTTAAATCCCCCAGTATTTTTGTTCCAATAATAACTGGCATAGTATCTTATGGCTTAATGACCTTCATTATGGTTGCCGCCCCTTTGGCGATGGTTATGGGTACTAAAATGGGTGCAATGGATTCAATGAGTGCGATGGGTGGTATGGATAATCAAATGGCTGGTATGCACTCAAAGGAAGCCGCCATCATGGCTATTCAGTGGCACATTATTTTCATGTTTGCTCCCAGCTTCTTTGTTGGTGCAATTATTGCCAAGATTGGCTCTCGCACAGTAATTGGTATTGGTCTAGTATTTATTCTTGCCTGCTCGTTTTTAGCACTAAATGGCGTAAGTTTTGGGCATTTTAGCCTAGCCATGATTTTATTAGGCATAGGCTGGAATTTTGGATTTATTGGCTCAACAACCTTACTTGCAAAAGGCTATCTTCCTCAAGATGCTGCAAGAGTACAGGCGCTAAACGAGCAGTTAGTGTTTGGCACAATGGCAGTTGTTTCCATTTCGTCTGGCATATTGCTCAATACAATAGGCTGGCAAGCAATCAACGTAATAGCAATCCCCTTTGCGCTAGGCGCAATTGCTTTGCTTGTTTGGAATAGCTGGCGTTCAAATAGTACCTAAATCTAAGCAATCAGTGATTTAATAAAGGAGCGATCTTCGCCAAAAGATGGTGTGTGGCGCATTTCAAAGGCAATCAATTTGCCGCCCTTTATTTATCATGAATTAAAGCACTATCTTTTGGAACTTGCTTTCGCTCAACCATTGAATAATCACGCAAGGTTTTTGCTACACGTATGCGATAGTTTTTGAATATTTTTGATCGTCCAACGGACTGTGCTTTTCGGTGGGTCTGCAACTTACGCCATCTCTCAACTGCTTCTTCATTCTCAAAAAATGACAAAGACAATATCTTGTTTTTATCCGTTAAACTCTGAAACCTCTCAACGGAAATAAACCCGTCGATATCTTCCAACTCAGAGCGAAGGCTTGCTGCAATTTCTAGATATTGTTGTTTGCAACCCTCATTCGGCTCTACTTCAAAAATAACCGCAATCATGTCCGCACCAGAGTGTTTTGTGAGTGATAATAGCCAATCAAAATCTTAAATCGAAGCAAGCAATGCTTCAATAAATGATGTATCTTCACCAAATGATGGTGTGCGTCTTGTTTCAATAGCAATTACCTTGCCATCTTCAAGGCCATAAACTGCCTTATCGGTTACACGGCGGTTTTTATCAAAATAAATTGCAAGCACTGTGCGGCTCTGAATTGTAGTCAGCCCAAAGGCTGTTTCTTCAATTTTGGTTTCAACATAATAAAAAGCAGTTTCTTTAGCAAAATTGCTTTTAGTTTGTGGTGATCCAAGCACCGCAATAACCAAGTCCTCACTTTGTCCGGGACGAATTTGATCCATTGCGCTTTGCGGGATAGAATAACCTTGAGTTCGTTGATTTACGAAACCGGAACAGCCATAAAGTGTGAGAGAAAAAATTGAGATAATTGCTAATTTTATAAATGAGCTGAAAATCCTGCCATTAATATTTCTTATCGCTAACATGAATTAAAATCTCCAATTTGACTTTTCTAACACAATACATATCTATTATAATAATTGCTAACACTTGTTTAGCCGTCAAACTATCTATATGGCAAGCAGGTAAATGTAACAAGTTAATCACCTAACAAGTTTTATAAGGAAAAGCCAAACATGATATGGCCGTTCAAGAAAAAATCAGTAAATGAAAAGCATGTTTTATCCATCTATAACGCTATTGTGGCACAATCTCGGCAAGTGCCATTTTATAGGGATATGAAAGTTCCTGATAGTGTTACGGGGCGTTTTGATATGATTTCATTACATATGTGCCTTGTGTTGCGCCAATTACGCTCAGATGATAAAAATGTGAAGCAATTCACACAAGATCTATTTGATTTGTTTTTCAAAGATATGGATAGCTCTTTACGTGAAATTGGGGTGAGCGATGTTGCTGTTCCTAAAAAAATCCAAAAAATGGGCTCGCTTTTTTATGGGCTTTTGGGAAAACTTACCAACGCTCTTGATGATGAAGACGAAGCAGCGCTCATTGAAATTCTTAACAATAATATTTATGATGGCTCAAGCCAAGAAAATGCTTTAACTATGGCTAAATATGTAAATAAAACAGTGTCTTATCTAAAGGAACAAAAGCAAGAAGATATTATGTTAGGTCAGATATCATTTGGAGAAAACCTGTGAATATCCCCTTAAATGATAGCGTTGATTTAGATGTAATAATGCGGGTTGATAATTTGCCAAGTAAAGGTCGCAGATTAAAAATACAGGCGAGCGAAGCGCAATGTAGCAAAATAGCAAAACACCTAAAAATTGATGGGCTTGAAAAGTTCTATGCTAAATTATTAGCCAAACCAATTAAATCTGGTTTTATTGTCAGTGGTGAATTAAAGGCTACAATTAGCCAGCAAAGCGTTGTTACATTCAAGCCAGTAATTCAACATATAGAGGAAGATCTAAAACGCCTTTTTTTACAAGGAAATAGAGATGAAACTCACAATGGTGTAGGTTCTGAAAGCTTTATTGATTTAGAGGGCGGTGATTTGCCTGATTATTATAATGAGACAGAAATAGACTTTAGTAATTATTTGCTCGAAGTTTTGGCATTAGCAATAGATCTTTTCCCAAAAAATGCTGGCGAAAAAATTGAATTAGCAAAAAGCGATTATGAAAATGAAAAGCCCTCACCTTTCGCAAAATTAAAAAACCTAAAGCTTAATTAAAACAGTTTTATATTGTTGCAGACAGTTTATAATATTGATTGAGATAAATCCTTCAAAGGTATAGATAGGATATTCGTGCCATAGCGTTTCATTATGATTCGATACCGGCGACCAGCCTTAGCGGTGTGAGCGTAGAAAAGAATAAAGAGGTGGGGGTGTTGGGGACGGGAGCGAAGCGACCAACGGCGACAAGAATAAAGTGAGTTTAATATTTATGAGCGATATAATAACAATATCAGTAGATGCAATGGGTGGCGATAATGGCGCAAAAGTCGTTTTACACGGTGCCTCCTTATTGCTGAGCGATCATAAAAATGTGAAATTCCTTTTTCATGGGCGAGAAGAGATTTTAGCGCCTTTATTAGAAGAGTACCCTAAATTAAAGAGCGTTTCAAAACTTATCCATGCTGAAAAAGTAATAGAAATGCACGAAAAACCAGCAAGAGCCTTGCGTCAAGGTCGCGGCAAATCCTCTATGTGGTCAGCTTTACAAGCGGTTAAAGATGGCGAGGCACAAGTTGCGCTTTCGGGTGGTAATACTGGTGCTTTAATGGCAATGGCAACTTTTTGTTTGCGCCCAATGGAAAATATCTCACGCCCCGCCATAGCAGCAATTTGGCCATCTATGCGAGCAGATATTGTGGTTCTTGATGTTGGCGCAACGGTTGGTGGTGATGCGCGCCAATTAGTTGATTTCACTATTTTAGGTAGCGCTTTAGCTAGAGCGTTGTTTGATTTAGATGAGCCAAGCGTCGGCCTGCTCAACGTTGGTGTTGAAGAAGTAAAAGGGTTAGAGCAGGTAAAAGAAGCTGCTGCTATGTTGGCTCAAGCTAAAGATGCTGGTTTTGCCTATCATGGTTTTGTTGAAGGCGATGATATTGGCAAGGGAACTGTTGATGTGGTGGTAACTGAGGGTTTTACAGGTAATATTGCCCTTAAAACTGCCGAGGGAACGGCTCGCCAAGTCGGATCATACTTACGAAACGCCCTAAAGGCTGATATCTTATCAATGATAGGAGCTTTTTTTGCTTCAAAAGCCCTTAGAGCATTAAAGCAAAAAATGGATCCTCGCACCAATAATGGCGGTGTATTTTTGGGGCTAAACGGCATTGTGATAAAAAGCCACGGCGGCACCGATGAAATAGGTCTTAAAAGTGCTATGGAATTAGCCTATGAAATGGCGCAAGATAATTTATTAGAAAAAATAAATGATGGCGTGCAAAAATTTTCAATAAGTCAACAAGAGCAAAAAGATAAAGAGGAAAATCTGAGTGAGTAAAATAGAAATTAAATCTATTGTTAGATCCGTTGGCTCTTATTTGCCCAAGCGCATTTTAACCAATGATGAATTAGCAAAAACAGTTGATACATCTGATGAGTGGATTTTCCAAAGAACAGGGATACATGAGCGCCGCATTGCCGCAAAAGGCGAATTTACCTCTGATCTTGCATATCATGCAGCAATCGATGCACTAAAAAATGCTAATTTAAGCACCAATGATATAGATTTAATTATTGTCGCAACCACCACTCCCGAT
>JAMONS010000059.1 GCA_027065555.1 Hyphomicrobiales bacterium
CAATCGCACCCTTATCATCATTAGGGATCACTTCAATGATAATGCCATCACGCTTTGCACGCTGGAGATAAGCAACATAATTAGCCGCATATTCAGCTTGGCACGTTAGCACCCTATCACCACGCTTAAGCGGCAAAGCATAAAACGCCTGACACCACGCCACCGTTGCATTTTCTACAAGTGCAATTTCTTGCGGCTTAGCATTTATGAGTGTAGCAACATTATTATAAACATTATCTAACATTTCAGCCTGTTCATTGGCAGCCCCATAGCCGCCAATACGTGCTTCAAGATTGATATGATCAACCACCGCATCCACTACCACTTGCGGCATCAACGAAGCCCCAGCCGACACTAAATGGTTTACATGAGAAACACCAGGCGTTTGAGCCCGCACTTGCTTAATGTCAATATTCACTTTAATAGCCTTTCAACCACTCAAAGATTACTTGTAATGGCTATTCTAGCGGAGCAAAAAACGCTTCTTCACGTCCAGTAATTTCTGCCCATAAGCGATCTCCATAACTAAAATGCCACCATTCATCAGGATAATTTACCATGCCAACATCATGCATTAATTTCACTAAAAGGTCACGGTTTTTACGTATTTCTGGGGCAACAGGCCAAGCAGTTGGCGCAACTCCGCTTAACCCTTTCATTGTGCCACCAAAATCTAATTCTTCTCTATTAGGATAGGCAAGTTTAATATCAATTGCTGCTCCTGCTTGGTGTCCACTTCCTGTTCCATCAGGAGGCGCAACCCAACGAGATGCTTCAGTATAAACCTGATCTTTTGACCAGTTTGGATTGTCATTTGTAATAGTTTTAAATACAGGATTCCATAATTCCCATTGACGCTCTCTAGTGCGAAATGCGTCAAAAAGCATAAAACATAAACCATCTGGCAAATTATCGATAGCTTGCAAAACTTTATCACGTACCACCCGCCTTATGCGCCAATCATTTGTCTCAAGCGGATTAAGAAATAATCTATCACTCTCAACAAATTCAACCATATCAACAGGGTCTTCTCGCTCAACAACTTTTATCATTTCACTAACGCTCCTAATATTATTACTGGCATTTAGTCGCTCCAATCCAGCACAACTTTTCCGCTTGATCCTGATTTCATCGCCGCAAAACCTTTTTTAAATTCATCTGCCTTAAAGTGATGCGTAATGATGGCACTAACATCTAAACCATTTTGCAACATAGCCAGCATTTTATACCAAGTTTCAAATATCTCACGCCCATAAACCCCCTTGATGGTAATAGATTTTAACACAATCTTTGACCAATCAACGGCTGATTTTCCTGGTGGAATACCCAACATCGCAATTCGCCCGCCCATAATCATTGCATCAACCATCTGATCCAGCGCAATTTGCGAGCCGCTCATTTCTAAACCAACATCAAAACCTTCAACAACCCCCAATCCTGCGGCAACCTCTTTCAGGTCTGTATTTGTAACATTCACAGTGCTAACATCGGCAACTCTTTGAGCCAAATCCAGCCTATCCTGATTAATGTCGGTAATAACCACATGGCGTGCGCCAATATGTTTTGCAACTGCAGCCGCCATTATCCCTATTGGACCTGCCCCTGTAATTAAAACGTCTTCACCCACCAAATCAAACGATAAAGCGGTGTGAACTGCATTGCCCAAAGGATCTAAAATAGCACCAATATCATCACTAATATTATCGGGTAACGGCACAACATTAAACGCAGGCAGGCGTAAAAATTGCGCAAAAGCACCCATCTCATTCACCCCAATTCCTCTTGTTTCAGGATCTAGATGAAATTTTCCTGCTCTGCTCGCACGACTTTTTTTGCCAATAAGATGCCCCTCGCCAGAAACTCTTTGACCTATAAAAAGCTCATCAACATTTTTACCCATCTGAACAATTTCACCAGCAAACTCATGCCCAGTAATCAGCGGCACGGGCACAGTTTTTTGCGACCATTCGTCCCAGTTCCAAATATGAATATCAGTGCCGCAAATGCCAGTTTTTTTTATTTTAATCAAAACATCATCATCACCAATTTCTGGCACAGGTTCATGTTGCATCCATAGGCCTTCTTGTGGTTTTGCTTTTACAAGAGCCTTCATTGAGTTTAATCTTACACTCATTTGATTACCCCCACAGCTTTACCAATTTTCTCAAACGCTTTAAGTGCATATTCCAAATCTTCACGACTTAAAGCTGCGTTCATCTGAGTGCGAATGCGAGCAGAATTCTTTGGCACAACAGGAAAGAAAAACCCTGCCACAAACACA
>JAMONS010000060.1 GCA_027065555.1 Hyphomicrobiales bacterium
AAGTCCGCCAGATGTGCTTTGTAATTGACCAACAATTTCTGTGAGGCGATCTGCAACCATGTTAGTATCGCTTTTTAACTTATCAAATGCGCCCTCATATTCACCATTTACACGCAATGTTAAATCGGTTTGTGCAAGGGCGGCTAGAACTTCACCTGTTTCACCAATACCTCTGTTGAGGTTTTCTAACATTTGATTCATATTGTTTGTTACGCTTAAAAGATCTTCATCCTCAAATCGCTCTTTAATAAGAACAGAAAAATCACCCCTAGTTGCCGCCGCAGTAACTTGGTTTAATGCTTTTGTCATTCTTTCTATATTATTTGACCTAGACTCCAGCGTTTGTTGCATTTTGGCTTGATCAGCATTCATAGAAATAATTTTAGAATTATTATCTCTAAACATTGTTATTGCTTGAGACATTTGCACCAATTCAACCCAATATTTTTGGGAAGGAATTTCTACATCAGATTTAGAGTTAGTAAGATCAAAAATACAATTTGTAAGAGTAGAAAAACGCCTTAGAACAAACATTACCATAAATATCACAAAGCTAGCGATTGTTAACATAATAATCGCACTAGAAATTATTATAACCATAAATGTTTGAAAATTAAGGCTGTTTACCTCATCATATGAAAGATATAATTGGGAGATATTATTTTCTATTCCTGCTTGTGATTGTTCGAGCATTATTTCAACTGCGCTACCAAGTTTAGCGGCGGTTTCATCAAAAGCGGACATATATTGATTTCCTAATTCGGGACCACCATCAATATATGCTTGCGCCATTTTCTTTCCCGCTTCATAAAAAGCAGGATAGGCACTTTCAACCTCATTAAGAGCAGTTAATAATTCTGGGAGGTTATTTTTCCGAGCTAATTCTTTTGCTAGAGAAATATCATCTGGAAACCGCTGTGCGAATGTTTCAGCCTCGGCAAACCCATCGTCTAGCCCATCTAGCGCTCGAGTTGCCGAAATGTCTGTCAACCATTGCTGAGTTTGCACAACATCTAATTGTAAGTTACGCATCACTTCATCTAAATCACGCACCGTATTAGAAACGCTTACGGCTTGGTCCAGAATGTTAGAAATGTGTCTTTCAGACTTAGTATTGCTAAACCCTATATAAGAGGATGCTATAGCAACTAGCATAATCATTAATATGCCAGCAATAGTTGTAAATCGTGATAAAGTCATAATTTCCTCCAGATATGCATTTTAAGAATAGTAACATCTTATTTTAGACCTTGATGTTATTCATCTAACTTCTATTTACTAAGTAGAAACGCTATAATTACATTAAAATGATTCTAATTTGTTAACAGCTGTAATTAATTGGAAGCTATGTTATTATTTAGGGTAAAATGATGTTGCTAAGCTTAAGAGCAAGCAGCTCTTTTGTCACTAACTTACAACTCCCATAGTAGGTTTTTTGCATTATAAGTGATGGTGAATTCAACTGACAGTCTTGTTTTTTTGTGAATAGGGGAAACAAGATCAATCTACTCATGCCCAGTTTTAATATTACATATTCGCAATGACGAACAAAAACTAATGCGTCCAAGGAGTTTTTCTGGTAGAGCTAAAATTCTCAGGATAGGAAACACGCTTTGGTGTAGCAATATGCTCAACTTCCACTCGATAATCTAAGCCCTGTTTTTTTGCATAGGTTTCAGCGTGCTCTCTGCTTTCAAAAGATAGCTGGACTTGTGATTGCATATCAGAAGTCGAACTATAACCCATAAGCGGTTCAATCTCACGCTTTGTAGCAGGGTCAAATTCCAAAATCCAAACATTGCTATTGCCCTTGCCAGATTGCATTGGGTTTGGGGAGGGTCGATAAATCCTTGCACTCATAAGCTTCTCCTAATTTTTGCGCTTAAATGGTCGGGGCAGCAGGATTCGAACATGCGACCCCTGGTTCCCAAAACCAGTGCTCTACCAAGCTGAGCTATACCCCGAAACCGATTTAAGCGCACGCATGAACTACACATTCTTTTCACTAAGAGCAAGAGTGAAATTATCATAAATAAATTATTTGACCTAAAAGATAAAAAAATGCACATCATACTTTATGAAAAATGAACAATCGCTCTGGCCATTTGGATTTAATAGATCAAATTCTCCATATTTTATTGGTGCCGCAATATTGATTCTAGCTCTTTTATTATTGATTGATGGCTTTGTTACTGTAGGTGTTGATGGCTTGCCAGAACAAATAATAGCGCCTTTTAAGATAATTACTCGTGCGGGCAATTCTGATTGGATATTAATTTCAACATTGTTGGGAACAATAATTGGTTTAATTGGCTCAAAACTTAAAACCTTTTCTAAAATCAAACAAAAAGCCCATTTAGTTTTTATCTATTCATTTTTATTGCCACGCTTTAGTTGCAATTCCAGGCATTGCCGCCAGCCTAATAAAACGCTCATTAGGGCGTGCAAGGCCAACTAATTTTGAAGAATATGGTATTTTACACTTTCAGCCATTTAGCGGTTGGACTTTTCAATCTTTTCCATAGGGTGATGCAACAACAATCTTTGCGCTATTTGTAGTTCTTACATTTTTATTGCCACGCTTTAGTTCGATATTTCTTGTTGGCGCTATTTTGGTTGCACTATCTCGCATAATGGTTGGGGTGCATTTTCCAACAGATGTTTTTGGTGGGTTCATACTCGGCGCTTTTGGCGCTTATGCAGTGCGCAATTTCTTTGTGAAAAAAGGTTGGATCTCGCATTAAATTCGTTGATTTTGCTACATCAATTATATTGAGCAATCCAGACTTATCAGTATAGGTATGGAAAAAGAATAAACGGCGGGGGTGCCGGGGTCGGGAGCGGGAGCGACCAACGGCGGCAAGGATAAATAGGCGGCAAGCATAAAGAAGAAAAAATCACATCTCCTTCTTATACCGCTCCAAACCAGCCAATAAATCTTTTCTCAAATCCTCAATATCTTCTAACCCAACATGAATACGTAATAAATTACCCGTTTCGTTCCATTTAATAGCAGTGCGGATTTTTTCTGGCTTAGCTGGCAACACAAGGCTTTCATATCCACCCCAAGAATATCCCATGCCAAATAAATCAAGATTGTCAACCAAAGCAGCCATTGCTTTATTTGGCGCTTCTTTAAGAACAATAGAAAAGACCGAGCCAGAACCAGAAAAATCTCGCCTAAAAATAGCATGGTTAGGGTGCGATGGCAGGGCAGGGTGCAAAACTTTTTTTACTACTTCTTGCTTTTCTAGCCATGTAGCTAATTCAATAGCACTTTGCATTTGCGCCTGCATACGAATATCAAGAGTTCGCAATCCCCGCGCAACCAAGAACGCATCGTCAGGTGACATGCAAGTTCCAGTTAAATAATGTGTTTCTTTAATTCGTTCCCAATGAGTTTCATTTGCTGAAATTGTGCCCCCCATTACATCGGAATGACCAACAAACATTTTGGTGGCTGCATGAATAACTATATCAGCGCCAAGCTCTAATGGGCGATAAAATAATGGAGTTGCCCAAGAATTATCAATTAAAATTGAAATATCATGTTTTTTAGCAACTTTTGCAATTAATGGTAAATCCTGTAATTCAAAAGTTAAAGAGCCCGGACTTTCTAAAAATATTACTTTAGTTTTTTCTGTGATTAATGTCTCAATTTGACTGCCAATATTAGGGTCAAAATATCTAGTGCTAATACCTAGTTTTGAAAGTATTTTATTACAAAATTTTCGTGTTGGATCATAAACACAATCAGCGACAAGAATCTCATTCCCCGCCTCAAGGCAACTAAGCAACGCAAGAGAGATTGCGCTAAGTCCTGAGGGTGTAAGTACTGTTCCTGCTGCGTTTTCTAGTTGAGTAACTATTTGCTCAACACTATCCGTTGAAGGGTTGCCCGTACGCCCATAAGCATATCGCTGGCTATGATTTTCTAATTTTTCAAGAGTCTCAAACAAAATTGTTGAGCCTCGTGAAACAGGAACATTTACTAATCCAAAATGTTCAGATGAATGTCGCCCAGTGTGAGAGAGCAGTGTTTTAATTTTTTTGCTATTTTTATTATGTTTCTTTTTCATAAAATTCTCTCATGGTTAGAACTTCAATATAACTCTTTTATAGAAAAAGCACAAAAAATGGCAAGAAATAAAAATAAGCTCTTGACCTAGCGCCCCATTATGGAGTTTTGTACAAACACCGATACTGTAATTAATGCGGACGGTAACTTATTGAGGGTGGTAAAAT
This sequence comes from Hyphomicrobiales bacterium, assembly GCA_027065555.1. Lineage (GTDB taxonomy): Bacteria > Pseudomonadota > Alphaproteobacteria > Rhizobiales > Devosiaceae > S141-66. The sequence continues at coordinate 4,246 of JAMONS010000060.1, forward strand.
AATTTGCGCACTCTCGGGTTTTAATAGGGATAGGAAACTAAATATGAAAAATAAAATTGTAACTATTGCTCTTTCAGCTGCAATGGGTCTTATGGCGTCAACAGCAATGGCTGGTACGTTAGAAGACGTAGTAGCTAAGGGTTATATTCAGTGTGGTGTTACAACTGGCATTCCAGGCTTTGCTCTTCCAGATGCAGACAATAACTGGGCTGGTCTTGACGTTGATTATTGTAAAGCTCTTGCTTCTGCAATTTTTAACGATCCAGATGCTGTTCGTTACACACCATTAAATTCAGCAGAGCGCTTTGCTGCTATGTCTTCTGGCGAAGTTGACCTGCTTTCACGTGTTACTACATGGACAATGAGCCGTGATACACAACTTGGTATGAACTTTACTGGTACAATGTTCTATGATGGACAAGGCTTCATGGTTCGCAAATCATCAGGCATTACATCACCTAAAGAACTTTCAGGTGCTGCAGTTTGTATTCAAACTGGTACAACAACTGAGCTAAACGCTGCTGATTATTTTTCAGCTAACAATCTAGAATATAATCCGATTGTTTTTGTTGATCGTGATGAAGTTGTTAAAGCCTATGAAGATGGACGTTGTGACGTTTACACAACAGACGTTTCTGGTCTTGCTGCTAACCGTTCAAAATTTGCAGACTCCTCAGAGCACATAATCCTTAACGAAGTTATTTCAAAAGAGCCTCTAGCTCCAGTGGTTCGTCAAGGTGACGACACATGGTTTAACATTGCTCGTTGGACATATTTCGCACTTGTAAATGCTGAAGAACTTGGTATTACATCTGCAAATGTTGACGAAATGCTTGGTTCAGACAATCCTTCAGTTAAGCGTCTTCTTGGCGTTGAAGGTGATTTTGGTGCACCAATGGGTCTTACAAAAGACTGGGCTTACCAAATCGTTAAGCATGTAGGTAACTATGGCGAAATCTTTGAACGTCATGTTGGTGTAAATACTCCACTTGCTCTTGAACGTGGTGTAAACGCACTTTGGACAAATGGCGGTCTTCAGTACGCACCACCAATCCGCTAAACTTATTTAGCTTATGCTCGGCGCTTCCTTTGAAGCGCCGAGTTTTTACTTTTATATTTCGAGGCTTAATAGCCTAATATATTTGCTCTTGGAAAAATTGAGGGGGTTCCATGGCTGACCTGAAACGTTCGCAAAAATCGGCGCCAAAACCATCATTTATTAACGATCCTAAGGTTCGGGGTCTGTTTTATCAGTTCGTTGTGATGGCTGTCGTAATAGCATTTGTATATGTAGTTGCCAAAAACACCGCCGCTAACCTTGCCGCACAAAATAAATCCACAGGCTTTGATTTCTTTTTCCAAGCTTCAGGCTTTGATATCTTTTTCACACTCATTCCTTATGACCGTGCTTCTTATTATTGGGAAGCATTTGTTGTTGGCATGCTCAACACTCTTTTGGTCTCGGTAATTGGTATATTTCTTGCAGCAATTTTAGGTTTTATTCTTGGCATTGCTCGTCTGTCCAATAACTGGATTATTGCCAAATTAGCTATGGTATATGTTGAAATATTACGCAATGTTCCGCTATTGCTGCAACTATTCTTATGGTACACTGTTCTTCTTAAAACCTTGCCAGGCGTAAAAAATAGCCTTGAATGGTTTGGTGCTTTTGTTCTCAATAATCGCGGCCTTTATATTCCAAAGCCAATGCCAGATGCTACATTTAATTGGGTGATAATTACTTTTTTAATCGCTGTTGCAGGTGCCTTTGCCTTAAAATATTGGGCAAAGAAGCGACTTGAGCAAACAGGGAATAGGTTTCCAGTATTTTGGTCATCAATTGGTTTGCTTGTAGGTTTACCAGCAATAGTCTGGCTAGTATCTGGCGCTAACCTAGCGTTTGAAATGCCTACATTACAAGGGTTCAACTATAAAGGCGGTCTATCATTGCCTTCAGAATTCATGGCTTTGTTGTTAGGACTTGTGCTTTATACTGCCGCCTTTATTGCTGAGATAGTTCGCTCTGGTATTGCTGCTGTTGATAAGGGACAAACAGAAGCTGCGCAATCACTTGGTCTTAAAGATGGTGACAGGTTACGCCTTGTTATTATTCCACAGGCTATGCGGGTTATTATTCCACCATTAACTTCACAGTTCTTGAACCTAACTAAAAACTCTTCACTTGCGGCGGCTATTGGTTACCCAGATCTTGTTAGCGTATTTATGCTAACTACATTAAATCAAACTGGTCGAGCCGTTGAAATTGTGTTTATTACTATGATGGTTTATCTCATTTTATCGCTTGTAACTTCTGCATTTATGAATTGGTATAATGCTCGCGTTGCGATGGTTGAGAGATAGGGAGAAGAATTATGGCTAAAAAATATCTTGCTTATATAAGAAAAGAAATAGTTCCAGAACAACCTGCTCCCATTGCAAGCAAAGGTATTGTGGGTTGGGCGAGGCAAAATCTATTTTCTTCTATCTCAAATACTATAATGACTCTCGCAGGAATGGCGTTTTTGTTGTGGATTTTGCCGCCATTATATAATTTCATCTTTGGCAATGCAGTTTGGCCGGGTGAAGGGGTCACGGTTGAAGATTGCCGTGCAAAAGGAGCTGGGGCTTGTTGGGCTTATATAGATTCAAGAATGACCTTCTTCATTTACGGGTTTTTTCCAAAAGATGCTTATTGGGTAACACAAGAAGGCTTTATCGCATCTATCATGACCTATTGGCGGGTCAATGCGGTGTTTGCTGTCGGCACTCTTTTACTTGTACCTTTAATGTGGCCAGGTCTGCCACATAAAGTACTAAATGCAATTTTGTTTTTTGTTGTCTATCCAGTATTTGTGTTCTTTATGCTTACTGGCGGTGTATTTGGATTAGAAGAAGTACCCACAATCAAGTGGGGCGGTCTTACTGTTACTTTAATAATTGGCTTAGTTGGCATTGTGGTCTCATTACCATTAGGCATTGTGTTAGCGCTTGGACGACAGTCAAAAATGCCGATTGTTAAAGGCATGAGCATAATGTTCATTGAGGTATGGCGCGCTGTTCCGCTTATTACGGTATTGTTTATGGCTTCTGTGATGCTACCATTATTCATGCCAGTTGGCATGACTATAGATAAATTATTACGTGCTTTGGTTGGGGTTTCATTATTTTCAGCGGCCTATATGGCTGAAGTTGTACGCGGCGGTTTACAAGCCTTGCCAAAAGGGCAGTTTGAAGCGGCAGCATCTTTAGGGTTAAATTATTGGAAATCAATGAGTTTCATTATTTTACCGCAAGCGCTAAAACACGTTATTCCAGGTATTGTTAACTCGTTCATTGCTTTGTTCAAAGATACCTCACTTGTAGCTATTGTTGGTATTTTTGATCTGTTAAGAGCGGTTCAAATATCAAATCTAAATCTTGATTGGGGTTCTAAAAATCAAGCGATAACTGGTTATATATTTGCTGCGGTTGTTTTTTGGGCATTTTGTTTTTCTATGTCACGATATTCAATAATGATGGAAAAACGACTTGATACTGGACATAGAAATTAATAGAGGGAATCTTATGACAAAACAAACACAAGCGGCTGTAAAAAAGCCTACCGCAGTTGACGAAAATGCAGATGTTGCTATCGAAATTACTGGTATGAACAAATGGTTCGGTGATTTTCACGTTCTTCGTGATATTGACCTCAAAGTAATGAAAGGTGAGCGCATTGTTATTGCAGGCCCTTCTGGCTCTGGTAAATCAACGCTTATTCGTTGTATCAATCGTCTTGAAGAACATCAGCAAGGTCATATTATTGTTGATGGCACCGAACTTACATCTGATATTAAAAAAATTGATGAGGTTCGTCGTGAAGTAGGAATGGTGTTTCAGCACTTTAACCTATTTCCGCATCTCAGCATTTTAGAAAATTGTACCCTTGCTCCAATTTGGGTTCGTGGTGTTCCAAAGGCAGAAGCTGAAGAAACGGCAATGCACTATCTTGAAAGAGTGAAAATTCCAGAGCAGGCTCTAAAATACCCAGGGCAGCTTTCAGGTGGGCAACAACAACGTGTGGCAATCGCCCGCTCGCTTTGTATGAACCCGCAAATTATGTTGTTTGATGAGCCAACCTCAGCGCTTGATCCTGAAATGATTAAAGAGGTTCTTGATGTTATGGTATCTCTTGCAGAAGACGGCATGACTATGTTGGTGGTTACGCACGAAATGGGCTTTGCTCGTCAAGTTGCAAACCAAGTGGTGTTTATGGATCAGGGTCAAATTGTTGAGCAAAATAATCCTGAGGATTTCTTTAATAATCCGCAACATGCGCGCACTAAAGAGTTCCTTAGTCAGATTTTACATTAAATCTTAGGCTAAAATTTCATATCAATAAATTCTCAGCCATATCCATATGGGCTGGGAATTTGTCCATTAAAATACTTATCAAGTAAAATTAAATATCCAACTTGGAAAATTTTATTTAATTATGGTATAATTTAATAATGACTCTTTACTAAAATTATTGTTACTAGACTTATGCTTTAGTGTTAGTTTAACAAGAATAGAAAATCATAGCATTTTCTAGTAAAAGCATCTGACTATAAGTGTCTATGTTGAAGTGTGTTTTATGAGTAAGATAATGCCCAAAATAAAATATCTTAGTAAGTTAAAATATTTTAGAATTGCAATCATAAATTTGTTTGCTTTATTCTTTATATTGCCAGCGAGCGCAAATACTTTAGAAAAAATCCGTGAGCGTGGATATTTGATTTGCGGCACTAATCAATCTATTTCCGGCTTTTCACAACAAAATGAAAATGGTCTTTGGTCGGGTTTTGATGTTGATATTTGTCGAGCTATTTCAGCAGCAATATTTTTAGACCCCAGCAAAGTAGAGTTTCTCCCACTTGCGGGCAATGCTAGGTTTTCGCCACTGCAAACTGGCGATATAGATGTAATGGCACGAAATGCCGCTTGGACTATGAAACGTGATACTTCTTATGGTGTGCGCTATGTTGCAACTTCTTTTTTTGATGGCCAATCTTTCTTAATCAAACAATCGCTTGGTGTAGTTTCAGTCTATCAATTAGAAAATATTTCGGTTTGTGTGCTTGATGGTAGCAACGATCAAAAAAACATGCGAGAGTTTTTCTTTCAAAACCAAATAGATTACCAAGAAGTTCCTTATGAAGAGCGTGAGGATCTTAGTGCAGCATATAATGCTGAGCTTTGTGATGCAGTTTCCGCTCCTGCCTCTTATTTATATGCAATGATACGAGATTTACCTGAACCCTCACTTAATCGTATTTTGCCAGAAAGAATATCAAAAAGGCCATTAGGCCTAGTGGTTCGTGATGGTGATGATCAATGGGCTAATATTGTGCGCTGGGTATTTTTCATGTTGGTAAATGCAGAAGAATTAGGCGTTAGTTCTCTTTCGGTTGAAACTATGAACGATATTAAAACCCCAGCAATTAGGCGGCTATTAGGCCTTGAAGGTGATTTTAGCACATCGCTTGGCCTTGACCCTCAATGGGTGCAAAAAACCATTGCAGCAGTTGGTAATTATGGTGAGATTTATGAACGAAATTTTGGCCTGCAAAATGGAGTGTCATTATCACGTGGATCAAACGCCTTGTGGAGACAGGGCGGCTTATTATTCGCTCCACCAGTTAGATAATTAAGTAACGGGATATTTATTGCCTTCTCCCCACTGCGCCCAAGAGCCATCATAAACACTAAGATTATCAACTCCTAATGTTGCTAAAGCCAAATTGAGAATTGGGGCGGTTACTCCAGAACCACAAGTTGAAATAATTGGCTTTGATAGATCGATATTCTTTTGCCTAAATAATTTCCTTAATTCTTCTTGTGAGATTAAACGCCCATCTTTAACTAATTCACTAAAAGGAAAGCTTCTTGATTTTGGGATATGTCCAGAGCGAAGCCCTTCTCTTGGTTCAGCAACTTTCCCCAAAAACCTCTCGCTTGGGCGCATATCCACTATTTGCTCGTCATTTGAAAAACTATTACTAATAAGTTGCAATATATCTTTTGCACTATAAATCCATTTGGAATTTTCGTTAGCCAAGAATATTTCTTGTTTATGGTTAGTCATCTTATCAGTAACTTGGTATCCATCAGCAATCCACTTGCTCAGCCCGCCATCTAAAACGAAGATATTTTTTGCACCCATAATACAAAAGTTCCACCAAACACGAGCCGCAGAAAACAGCCCCATTACATCATATATTACAATATTATATTTTTCACTTATCCCCATTTCGCCAACTGCCTGAGCAAAATCCTCTGCACTAGCAGCCATATGAGGAAAGTCTGTTTCTTTGTCAGATATCTTATCAATATCAAAAAAAACAGCACCTGCAATATGGCAAACATTAAACTCATTCAAAGCATTACGCTCAGAATTAGGTAAATACCAAGAAGCATCAATTATGCGCAAATTATCATTGCCCAAAAGTTCAAATAATTGATTTGTAGAAATAAGCGGAGAGCAGGAGAGTTGCATTGAATTTTTCCATGATGTTGTTAGAGCATAGGTGATAATAATCTTGGGGGCGTCCCAGGCAACTGATTAAATTATCGTTTAACCCATTC
>JAMONS010000061.1 GCA_027065555.1 Hyphomicrobiales bacterium
TAGTAGATATGAGCGTCATCATATATTTTTTCGTGAATTATCAGATAGCAATATTGGTATCATGAGTATATTGCATAAAAAATCGGATATTCCTGTTCGCCTAAATGCAGATTTGAAGGAAATTTCAAATAAAGAGGTTTGAGGTTGGCGAAATCGTAAAGCGGAGCGCCCAGAACCCGATCCCATTGTGAACTCGAACGTTAAATGCTCCAGTGTTGAAAGGTACTTTGTCTTAAGGCACGGGAGAGTAGGTCGCTGCCAGATCTGCCAAAGGCAATTAAGTTTCTTCGATGTTAAAAGAAAAAATCAAAAGCCCCTGTCCTTAATTGGTCAGGGGCTTTTTTTGTTTTAGTTGTCATTCTGAGCGTAAACAAAGAATCTTTCTTTGCTTTCTGAGACTCTAGCATAAATGGCGTTAATTTTGGGAACAAGGTCAATAACAATCCTTTATAAAATGAGGTTGACAGTAGCCAAGAACTTTGTTTCGGTAATGCTTTAATATATTGGTAATGTAAATTGGCGGCTTTTTGTTTAGTGTAACTAAATTAGTAATTTTATATCTCGGGGGATATTATGACAGAATTGGAAAGCGCTAATGATGCAACAAGCATAATTGCAGAGAGGTTGCATAATCATAATTTCCCAGAAGACTCCAGCTGGCTCATTGATATATTATTTAATAAATTAAATGAATCCAAAAGCAGAGAAACAGAAGTTTGGGATTATAAAAAAGATTGGCCATTTTCTTATTCTGATGATTATTTTAGATCAATTGTAAAGCACATTATTGGATTTGCAAATACATCTGGTGGATTATTGATTTTTGGCATTGATGACGAAAGTCGCAAGCCAGTTCCATCAACAGTAAGAACAAATTTAGATAAACTCTGCCGAGCTCTTAAGGATATTGTTGTTAATCCGCCAGAGATTGATCTCCGTGAACATACATTTGAAGATTCTAGAAAAATCAACATTCTGATAGTTTTTCCTACCACTCCCTCATGTTTGCCTGCCTCGTTTCAGAGGGAATATGCAGACAAACATGATATTTCACAATATTGGGTTCGGAGTGGGCATGAGACTATTCAAGCACAAGCTAAGCATATCCCTCTGCTGTTTTGTGGCAGTGAGCGGTTTAAAAAAATTCATCCTTCGTTAGACTATAAACTACCTCCCAGTCCCTCCCGTATCAAACAATTTGTTGGCCGCCTTGATACAATGTCCAAAGTCTTTTCATGGCTTCATCTATCGAATGAACCCCGTGCATTCCTCTATGGGCGAGGTGGATCTGGTAAAACTACGATAGCTTATGAGCTTGCTAAAAGTCTCAAGTTTTACGGTAAAAATATCATCATGGATAATGGAGGTAATTTTGATGGTGTGTTGTTCTTAAGTGCTAAAGAAAAAGAACTTTCAACCGAGACTGGGAAGATCCAAAAATATTCGAAAGATTTTGGAGATGAATTGACCTTATATCAAGCCATAATATGCGAGTCAAACCTTAGCGAAACTGATGATCCATTTAATTTATCATTAGATGAAGCGAAAGCAGAACTTATAGAAATTTTTAATACAGTATCATTGTTGATAGTAATTGATGATATAGATACTTTAACAACCAAAAAAATTGATCCAGGATCTGAATCGCTCTTCAGATTGCTTATTAAGGGCGAACAAATAAATAAAGTTCTATACACTATGAGAAATGCTCAATCTCACGCAATTCATAACTCAATAGAGGTGCCTGGATTGCGAGTTGGTAAAGAGTACCAGCGATTTGTTGAAGTTTGTTGTAAACAATTTTCAGTGGAAATGCCAAGTGAGAATTTTCTAAATGGAGAAATTGCTAGCGTGACTGAAAGGCGTCCACTGATAATAGAGAGCATAATTGCTCTGCGACGAAATGCAGGTAGCTATAAAAAAGCTATTCAATTGTTTGAAGAGAATATTGGAGTAGATGCTAGAGATTATGTTTTTCAAAGAGAATGGAATGCACTTCCTAGTAATAATAATGCTCGTAACTTTCTTTGCGCTCTTTCTATATACAACAAGCCTGCCTCATTTGATGACATGGTCGCAATCCTACAGAATAGTAAAGAGGTAGTTTTACAAGCAGTAGCCGATTGTAGGGAAATGTTTTTAGATGTTCAAATTACTGATGAAGAATCAATATATAGCTTGGGTAACTTAACACGCTCATTTATTTTTATCCTTGGTAAAGAGTTAGATAAGTACACAACAATTGAAGCACGTGTGAATGCATTTAGAAAAGCACATCTTCCAAATAATCCTGCGCTTAGTAAAATTATTATGAGCAACACTCCAAAAATTTTAAGAGCAAAAAATAAAATTGATTTTGAAGCTATAAATCAAGTTTGGAATGAATTAAATTCTACTAGATTACCTCCAAAAATTTTAGAAGATCCAAGATTCCGTGAATTTAGAGGGTATGCTGCCTTGTTTCTTGAGAAACCAGACTTTGAGCAAGCTCGCTCAGATTTTCGTTTTGCATTTGCTATGAAACATGAGCCGAATATATCATATTTGAAAGCATGGCACTGGGCGGAAAAAACGTCTGGACATGGAGGTAAGGCTTGTGAAGAAATCGAAGAGTTTGTAGGGTCGGCTAGAGCTTATTCTGGGGAAGACAAAGCTGATTTTATAGCAAAAGAAGCTAGCAGGTATTATATGCTTGGCCTAGAAGAGCGGTATATTAATCCTCTTGAAAGTATTAAATATTTAGAAAAGTCTGTTTTGCTTCATACAAGGAATGTTGCAATTGCTTATGAAAATGGTTTTCTCAATTTATATAAGTGGGAGAAATATCTTAGAAATTCATGGCTCATTATATTCCAAACTTGTCTGAACAATAGTGATATTGATCCAATAATTGATGCATTAGTTAAAGCAACAAAATTAAAACCTCATTCGATGGATTTAACTGCCGATGCCATTAAGGAGTATTTTCTATTATTGGTGCAAAAAACCCCATTGTCAAAAAAAACTAGATTGAAAGGGAGAGTTAATTATTTACATGAGTGTTTATCCAAAGCTACTTGGGATTCGGACTATGTGAAAAATGAAGTGACGGCGCAAATATCTCGTGTTTTGAGTAGTATAAAGGATTGAGTTTGAAATGAAATAGACTTTATAAATATTAGAATGTCTAAATTAAAGATCAAATAACTAAGGGAATTGTTTTCAATTAGGTACTATTCTCTTGCTAAATCTATTGTTGTTCTATTTAATTTAAGCTCATAGCTATACGCTTGCACGGCTTATTTCTCTAACCCCCACCTCCTCATAGCCAAACCAGCATAATTCGCCTTGAAAGCATTTCCCCTCCTTCGTCATTATCGGGCAGACTGTCTGGCGTGAAGACAAAAACAACTCGATAATCCATAGAGCTAAAAAATTGTATGGGTCCTCGTGTCTCTTTTCCGCTCACGCCGCTAGGCTGCACGAGGATGACGAGTGGGTGTTTGAGGTGACGAGGGGAGGTGATTTGAGGTGACGAGGGGGGGCTGTTTGAGATGGGACGAATGGGGTGTTTGAGGATGATAGATGAGGGGTGTGAGAATGAAGAGGATAGGAGCGTTAAGTGCGGGTGTAATGGCGACACAAGCGAGAGTATATAGAAATTGCGTTAGTTTTATGTTAGGTTTAATATAGCTAAGCAATAAAGCAGAGGGATGCATGAAAAATATTGATATTAAGGCTGGAGAGCGAGTTAAGGTAATTCATATGTTTTCTAATTCGCTTCCTATGGATTTAGGATTTAGCGCTATTTCAGAACAAGAGGGGCAAAAAATTTCTGGTCAGGTGGAGGTTAAGGGATCAAACTGGTTGTTTCCTAAAGAAGCGGTGTTGCAGAAATTACGGGAAGAAAATATTGTTAAAAAGGGAATGTGGGATACGCTTTACTCGGTATATGTTATCCCAGATATTGATTTAAGCATAAAGGTAGAAAAACCAGGCGGCGTTAAAATTTGGCTAATGCTAATCATTGCACTGATTGTTGTTGCTATTGCTTCTTCTATGTTCTTTTCAGCCTCAAGATAGTATTCTGCCAACATTGAGCGCCCCTAAATATAGCAATAAAACCCAGCATCCAAATAACCATTGTCGTACCGCACGGTACAGTATTAGATGGGCTGATTGATTTTCGTGAATGATAGTCTTGTTACTTAGGGGGCAAGGTCATAATCAAAACCATAAAAAAGGCGCTAAATCCTTTTGGATAAAGCGCCTTAAATATTTTGTAAAAGTTAGTTTTAGTCTCTTGAAACTATTTGCCAATTAGTATCTTTAATTACTGAGATAATAACTTCATCAACACCTGCATGATCCTCTTTAGAGAAATCAACTTGTGCATCAAGAATATCATCGTAGTATGAAAGGCTTTCCATACCAGCAATAAAGCTCTCAACGGTTAAATCTTTACCAGCAGCTTCAAGTGCAAGTACTAGGCTTTCAGCACCAGCACGACCAAGTACTGCACCAGTTCCTGGTAGTTGCTCTCCTGTTGCTTTTGTATAAGACATAAACCATGCACCAAGTGTTGCGTTAGTTTTTACACGTGGCAAAATATCGCTCCAAACTGCTGCTGCATAAAGACCTTCGGTTACTCCACCCGGAACTTTTGCCATTACTGAATGGAAACCCGCAGCAGAAGAAATAAACCTTGCTTCAGTGAAGCCAATTTTTTGCGCTGTTGCGTAAGCAGTAATTGTTTGGCGCACACCAAGAGCCATTGTAACAATACCACAATCAGCTTCTTTTAGCTTGCTTAATGCACCAACAAAATCTGCATCATCTGGTTTATGAGTTGTTTCAGCGGCAAATGTTAGTCCTAGTTCTGCGGCTACATCGTTTGCGCCTTCTTGAATTTCTTTACCAAAATCAGAAGGGATATACATAGCGCAAATATTTGCTACGCCCTTTTCATTATTAAGATAAGTTACACCCTGTTTGATTTGCTCATAATAAGAAGCACCCGGTGAGAAATGTAGATTAAATGGATCTTGTAATATTTGCCTTGCCATTGTTAGAGGAAAAATATTTGGGATATTTTTAGCATCGGTTAGCTTAAAACCTGCAATATTCATTGGCGTTCCAACTTGTAGAAAAGTTGCAAAAACCTTATCACGATTAACTAGTTTGTTCATCGCTTGAGTGGCTTTTGGTAATTGATAGCCATGATCTTCAACAATAAATTTAATTTGGCGACCATGCACACCGCCATTGGCGTTTACTTCGTCAAAATACATTTGCGCAGCTTTTGCTGATGGCGCACCAAAGGCTGCAAAAATACCTGATAAATCAGTGCTTGAGCCGATAATGACTTCACTATCTGTTACGCCTTGCGTTTGTGCATAAGCACCAGCAATAAGGCTGGCACTAATTGCCAGTGTTGCTGTTAGTGTTTTTAATATATTCATATTTTCCTCCTGTTAAAAAATTCCCTAATACATCTCATTAATGAGAGCATCGTATTTCTTTTCGACAAATGAGCGCTTTAGCTTCATTGTAGCCGTTAATTCATCATCTTCTGCGCTTAGTAAAATGTCAATCAGGCGGAACTGCTTTATTTGTTCAACCCGAGCAAAATCTTCATTTACTTCTTGCACAATGCTAGCAATTAATTCTTGCACTTGTTTCGCAGCACAAAGAGAAGCAAAATCATTAAACGGTATTTTCTTCTCTTGTGCAAATTTTTCAACATTTTCCTGATCAATCATAATCAAACAAGTGAGATATTTGCGCCTATCGCCAATTACCACCCCATCAGAAATATAAATTGAGGCTTTAAGTTTATTTTCAAATTCTGAAGGCGTTATATTTTTACCCCCAGCAGTAATAATAATATCTTTTAAGCGCCCAGTAATGGTTAGAAACCCGCTCTCATCTAAATGACCAACATCACCAGTTAAAAGATAGCCATCTTTACTCATGGTTTCTTTGGTTTTTTGCTTGTTCTTCCAATATCCGGGAAATACATGCGCACCTTTTAGTTGGATTTCTCCGCTTTTTGCAATGCGAATTTTAGTGCCTGGAATTGCTGGCCCAACTGTGCCAACTTTATTATGATTAACTAGATTAACAGAAGTAACGCCGCTTGCTTCCGTTTGTCCGTAGCCCTCTAATAATTCAACTCCTATTGCATGATAATAGCGCAATAGGTCTGGTGAAATTGGTGCAGCACCAGTAATTGCTCGTTTTATTCTGCTCATGCCAATCATGCGGCGCAAATTGCTTAGAACCAAAAAATCCCAAATCTTATAATTTAGCTCTGTTAAAAGAGGAGCTTTTTTATTTTCTATGGTGAAATTGCCCCTAGCCATGCCAGCATTAACTGCTTTTTTATAAGCCCATTTGCCAATAAAAGTTCCCTCCTGCGCCATTATTGTAAGACGGGAATATATTTTTTCCCATACACGAGGCACAGCAGTAAACACATGCGGTTTTACTTCTTGCATATTATCAAAAATTGTCTCGGTGCTTTCAACAAAATTGGTAATTGTTCTAAAGGCTATTGGTAAATAAACAGAAGTATTGCGCTCAAGCACATGGCAAAGCGGTAAAAAACAAAGTTGCTCGTCATCTGGATCATAGGGCAAAACTGGCAAACAAGAACCAATGGTAAAAATAATATTTTCATTTGAGAGCATTGCGCCCTTTGGTTTGCCCGTTGTGCCCGAAGTATAAATCAATAGCGCAATATCACTTGGTTTTGATTTTGCAATTTCTTGGCTAAATAAATCTGGTTTTTCTTGATGTAATTTTTCGCCCACATCATAAAGTTCATCAAGAAATATTGCCTTTTTATCAGAAAAATCATGCAAGCCATCTCTATCAAAAATTATAACTTTTTCTAAAGTTGGAACATTGTTCTTTATCTCTAAATATTTATCGAGCATTTCATCATTTTCAACGATTAGAAATTTTGTTCCTGAATCGTTGATTAAAAATTCTAATTGAGAGGGCGAATCTGTTGTGTAAACTCCAGAAGCAATGCCGCCAACTGATTGCACTCCCATATCGCAATATAGCCATTCTTTATTATCTTCTGAAAGAATAGAAACAACATCGCCTCGTTTTAGCCCAAGCGAAATTAATCCAAGCCCTATTTTTCTAGCGTGAACATAATAATCATTCCATGAATAAGAGCGCCATATCCCAAGATGTTTTTCTCTATGGGCAATTTTTTTACCAAGTTCTTCACATCGTTCTTCAAACAGTTTAACTATACTATCACAGCCATCAAGATAATAAGGCGCATGTTCCAAATCAGCATTGACCGAAATAGAGTTGATTATTTGTTGCTCTGGCATTTTTTGTTTTTCGCTCATTTAATTGCCAACCTTAACGCCAAGTTTTGCGCTGTTTATAACGTTTTTGCCCACGCTCACCTGCCTCACTAACCCCAAGATAAAACGCTTGAATATCTTTTGAGGCGGCAAGTTTTTTAGCATCATCTGCCATTACTATGCGCCCAATTTCCATCACATAACCATAATCTGCAACTCCAAGCGCCACCCGCGCATTTTGCTCAACTAATAACATGGTTACGCCCTGCTCTTTATTTAGGCGCTTAAGAATGGTAAAAATTTCTTCAACCAAAAGCGGAGAAAGCCCGAGGCTTGGCTCATCAAGCAACATCACTTTTGGTGCTGACATAAGCCCACGAGCAATCGCTAACATTTGCTGTTGCCCACCAGAAAGCGTTCCAGCTCTTTGCTTGCCTCGTTCCTTTAGAATTGGGAAATAATTATATACCATTTCTAAATCATCAGCGATTTGCTTTTTGTCATTTCTAGTATAAGCGCCAATAATAACATTTTCATAAACTGAAAGTAGCGGAAATATTTCACGCCCTTCTGGCACATGCACCAAACCTTTTTTAACAATCCTGTCGGCTTCAAGATAGGCAATAGGCTCATTATTTAATTCGATTGTGCCCTTTGCTGGTGTCATAACACCCGATATGGTTTTTAATAGAGTGGTTTTGCCAGCGCCATTTGCCCCAAGAATAGTAACGATTTGCCCCTGTCTAACTTCAAGCGAAACGCCTCTAATTGCCATTATAGGCCCATAATAACTCTCTAAATTATCAATTTTTAGAACTGGTGAGCTAGACATTTATCTCACCTCCCGTGCCAAGATAGGCCTTAATAACATCGGGGTGTGATTGCACTTCACTCGGCGTGCCTATCGCCAATTCCTTGCCATCAGCGAGTGCCAGAACTCTATCAGAAACAGAGGCTACCAAATTCATATCATGTTCAACCATTAAAACGGTGATATTCATTTGCTTTTTAATATCCTCAATCCAATAAATCATATCATTGGTTTCTTCTAATGAAAGACCAGATGCAGGCTCATCTAACAATAATAATTTTGGCTCAGTTGCTAGCGCCCTTGCTAGTTCAACAACTTTTCTAATGCCATAAGGTAGCCCCGCAATATATTTATCTCGATAGGCTTGCAATTCTAAAAAGTCGATAACTTCTTCAACTACATGGCGATGGCGGCGCTCTTCCTGCCGTACACTTGGCGCAAAAAACATCTCACTTAATAGGTTGCTTTTGCGGTGGCGTTGTCGCCCAATCAACAGGTTCTGCAACACGGTTGATTGCTCAAAAAGCTCAATATTTTGAAAAGTGCGCGCAATGCCTAATGATGGCACTTGGTCGGGGCGAAGACGTAATATTGATTCACCGTTAACTTTTATGTTTCCTTTTTGCGGATCATAAAAACGAGAAATTAAATTAAAAACCGTAGATTTTCCAGCGCCATTTGGCCCAACAAGCGAAAAAACCTCACCCTCCCCAACATGAAAGGAAACATTATTGACGGCAATTAGACCACCAAAACTAAGTGTAACATTTTCAAGCGATAACAGGCTCATTCTTTACTCACTTCTTAATACTTATTTCATGCGCTCGGTTTTTAGATAGGACTTTTGCCGCTTAAACATATTTTTGCGATAAAAGGGAAATAATTCAAAATAGGTTCGAATTTTTACCCAACGCCCATAAATCCCCATTGGCTCAAATAAGATAAATAACACTAAAATAAGCGCAAAAACCCCTGTTTCAATTCCGGGCATTGAAAGAGAATTAAAGCCAAAATTATCTGTTGCAAAATCACGGCTAATAGCAATGAATTGCGGTAAGAACCCAACAACCATAGCGCCAAAAAACGCCCCATGAATTGAGCCAAGCCCGCCAATAACAATCATTAATAATAGCTGAATTGAAAGCACAATATTAAAAGTTTCGTTATTAAAAGCTCCTGCAAAATGCCCCAATAATGCGCCAGCTAAACCAGTAATAGCGCACGAAATAGCAAAGGCGGTTGCTTTGGTTTTGGTAATATTTACCCCCAATGCCTGTGCTGAAATTTCGCTATCTCGCATTGCAACAAAAGCCCGCCCTAAGGGGGAGCGCATAATATTGCGATAAATCATTAGAACAAAAAGCGTAACAAACAGTACCAAAAAATAAAACAATATAGGCGTGCCATAACGATCTATATCAAGACCAAAAATATCAATCGGTGGCGCAACAAGACCAGTAACACCGCCAGTAAAGGGCTCTGCCATAACAATTATATCGTCAGCAAGCACTGAAATAGCAAGCGTAGCAATCGCTAGATAAATCCCATGCAAGCGCAGAACTGGCAAGGCAATTATCATTCCAATAATACCAGTTAAAATTCCAGCAAGCGGTAGCGTTATGACAAAAGGAATTCCCTTTGATAGCATAATGGCATTTAGATAAGCTCCAAGCGCTAAAAAGGCGGCATGACCAAGACTAACCTGTCCTGTGTGTCCTGTTAGTAGCATCAGTCCCATGCCAGCAATAGCAAAAATTAGCACATAAGTTACTTCGCCCAAAAAGAAATCATCAAGCAATAGGGGTAAAGCTAACATTAAAATTAATAGCGCAAGATAATAAAAGGCTTGGGGGCGGTGTTTGAATAATTTGATGTCATCATCATAAGATCGCTTAAAAACAAACCGCATCGCTTAAACCTTCTTCTCGTGCATTTGTGAAAATAATCCAGCAGGTCTAAAAATTAAAACCAACAACATTAAAGCATAAGGGGCAACTTGCGAATAACCAGCTGGCAAACCATAAGCTGCAAACGGCTCTATTAGCCCAATAATAAGACCACCAATTAACGCCCCGGGGAGCGAGCCAAACCCACCTATCACAGCGGCGGCAAATGCTTTTATGCCAAGCAAGCCAGTTGATGGATCAACCGCTCCTTTTGAGGCAAATAATATCCCCGCAACTGCCGCAACAGATCCGCCAAGTGCCCAAACTAAGCTTTGAATTCTTTTAACTGGAATGCCAACATAATAGGCGGCTAGCTGGTTTTGTGATGCGGCTTGCATTGCTTTGCCCAATTTTGCTTTTTTGAAAAACAAAAACAAAAACATGGTGAGCAAAAGCGTTACAATAATAACCGCCACTTCCTCAAAGCCTAATACCAACCCCCCAAAGTGAACTTCTCTACCTGCAAATGGGGTTTCTAATAATTGTGGTTCATGCGACCAAATAGCACCAGCGGCAAAACGAATTATAAAACCAAGCGCAATGGTTAGGATAATAACAGCAATTTGCGGCTGCCCAAACATGCGCCGAATAACCACCACATCAAGCAAATAACCAAGCAGTGCCATAATAAGAATGGCTAAAGGAATAGCCAGCCAAAAACTAAAACCTAAATATTGCTCATTGGTTAGCCAGATGGTGATAAACGCCCCCATCATCATGAAATCGCCTTGAGCAAAATTCACCGCTTCAGTAGCTTTATAAATCAGCACAAAACCAAGCGCTATCAGTCCATAAACACTGCCATTCGCTAGCCCACTAATAGCCAGTTGCCAAAAATCCAAATCTGCCTCCCTTTAGCAAATTAACTTTGCTATTTTTATTTTATAAGAAACCACATTAAAGGAGTTATGCCAAGTAATAAATATCACTATGTTTTTGAAGAACCTTATCTATATCTTTTTTACAATTACATTGCCAGCTGAATAGCCAGCGCCGAACGAGCAAATAATACCGATATCACCGCTTGTTAAATCATTTGAATATTGTGAAAATGTAATGATTGAGCCAGCTGATGATGTGTTGGCATATTCTTGTAATATATTTGGTTGTTCTATTGCGCTTGCTTCACGTCCTAAGACCTTGCGTCCGATCATATCATTCATTGATTTATTGGCTTGGTGTAACCAAAGACGTGAAAGATTATTGGCGCTGATATTATTTTCGCTTAAATGATCTAATATTAGCTTTGCTACCATTGGCACAACTTCTTTGAAAACTTTTCGCCCATTTTGCATGAATTGCATATCACGTTGATCTTCCATGCCGTTTTTGTAGGTGCGGCGTAAAAATCCACTGTTATTGCGAATATTGTTAGAAAAACTGGTTAGGCATTTTGTTGAAATAATTTCATATTGCTCACTTGATTTTGCGCTATTTTGTTCTTCAAGCACAAGGGCTGTGCAAACATCACCAAAAATGAAATGGCAATCCCTATCTCGCCATTCAACGTGGGCAGAGCATATTTCGGGGCTGATAATTAGAACCTTTTTAGCTGATCCAGATTTAATCATATCATTAGCTACTTGAATGGCAAAAGTTGCAGAAGAGCAGGCAACATTCATATCAAAAGCAAAGCCATTAATGCCAAGTGCTTGTTGTACTTCTATTGAAATTGCAGGATAAGAACGTTCAAAATTTGAGCAGGCAACTATTATACTATCAATATCGGTGGGTTGTAATTTTGCTTGCTCAAGGGCAGTTTTGGCAGCTTTGAGCGACATTTCAGCTTGAATGGATAATTCGCCATCTGAGCGCTTTTCAAGAATAGGGTGCATGATTTTGGGGTCAAGCACTCCTGATTTATTCATTACATAGCGGTTTTTAATTCCTGAAGCTTTGAAAATAAATTCTTCGCTTGAATGAGCAATAGGCTCTCTTTCACCAGATGCAATTTCTTTGGCATATTTCTCATTTTGTAAATCGGTATATTGATTAAACGACTTAACCAATTCTTTATTTGAAATTGCTTCGCTAGGGGTAAAGACACCAGAACCGCTTATTACTATTTTTGCCAAGTTCAAATCCTATTTTTTCTAAAGGCTACTATTAATAATTGCTTAGAACAAGAAATAATTTTTTAGCTGTGATTAAAAATAATTGTCTTTATTGCTGACATTTCATATAGTCCCTCAAGCCCTTTTTCACGACCAAAACCTGATTTTTTAAAACCTCCAAAGGGTAATTCATTACCATCACCTGCACCATAGGCATTTATGAAAATCTGCCCCGCACGGATTTTTTTGGCAACTCTAATTTGTCGTGCGCCATCATTTGACCAAACCGAGCTAACCAAGCCAAATTCAGTGTTGTTTGCGAGTTTAATGGCATCTTCCTCATTTTTGAAAGGAAGAGCGCAAAGCACAGGGCCAAAAATTTCTTTTTGCGCTAAATCAGATTTTGGTGGCACGTTCGTAAATAAATGCGGCTCTATATAATTGCCGCCCTTTGGAGCATTATTAGCGATTTCCCCTGTTGCTAAAAGCTCAATATTTTCTTGTTTGGCTTGCTCGATAAAGGCCTTGACAATTTTAAGCTGCTTTTGACTAACCAGTGCCCCAAGATCAAAATCTGCATCATGTGGACCAGCCACTAACTCCTTAAATCTAGCTGCTAGTTTTTTGATAAATTCATCATAGATTGATTGTTCTATGAGAACTCTTGATCCAGCTGAGCATACTTGCCCAGAATTATGAATTATGCCGCTAACAATTACTGGCAAGGCCTTTTCTAAATCTGCATCTGCAAAAACTACTTGTGCTGATTTTCCGCCCAATTCCATTGTTACACCACGATTGTTTTTTGCAGCGGTTTGCTGAATTATAGTGCCAGTTATTGGCGATCCAGTAAAAGAGATAAAATCAACGTCCTTGTGCGAGCTTAGAGCTGCCCCTGCTTCAATCCCAGTTCCAGCAACAATATTTAATGCCCCATCTGGCACTCCTGCTATAATGGCTAATTCACCAACTCTTAAAACGCTTAAACATGCATCTTCTGCTGGTTTAATCACTAGTGAGTTGCCCATAGCTAAAGCTGCGCCAATTACTCGCCCAAGAATTTTTGATGGATAATTCCAAGGAATAATGCCTGCAACAACGCCGTGTGGTTCACGTAATGTTAGCGCTAAAAAATCACCCTTCATTGGGATTGTATCGCCGTGCATCTTATCTGCTGCACCGCCATAAAATTCAAAATATCGTGCTAGGCCAGAAATATCAGATTTTGCTTGGCTAAATATCTTGCCCGTATCTTTTGCCTCAAGACTAGCTAATTCATCTTTATGCTTTTCAATTAAAAACGAAAATTTTAATAATACTCGCCCCCGCTCAGTAGCAGACATTTTGCCCCATGCGCCCTTTTCATAGGCATGACGAGCAGAGCGCACTGCTAAATCAATATCTCTTTTTGAGCTTTGAGGAATAGAGGCAAAGGATAGGCCATCAGAGGGGGAAGTAACGTCTAATTTTTTACCTGAAATAGCATCGCATAATTTGCCAGCAATAAGGTTTTTATAGGATTTATTATTTGTCATTTTTTTCCTGCGAATTGATTATCTAAAATACATTATTTATTATCAGGACATGAAGTCAATCAAAAGAATTAATTCAGTACTTAATGTTTGCGCTTTTTAGATATCCCATGTTTTGTTTTTGCCCAAAAATATGGTTTGACCATCAACTCATAGGCGGCTAAAAATGCGGCGATACCACTAAGCGCCCAATATATTGGTAAGGTGAAAAGTGCTAAAGAAAGTCTTTGGTTCTTTAATCGCATAACCCCAGCAATAGAATGAGATATGGTTGCTATATATCCAACTACCAAGATAAACAGCTGTAAGAACAGCCAGATATCACCTTGTTGAAAGCCAAAATTGCCGATAGTAATAAATCTAATAATAATCGCTATAAGAAATAATGTATGCAATGGAGCGCTGATTATTAAACTGCCAACATAAATTTGAAATGCTAGGAAATTTTTCCAACCTGCATCCCTTAAGAATTGTTTTGCAAATCGATTATGCACAATGAAGGTTTGCATCCAGCCTTTCATCCATCTGGTGCGTTGCGCCATCCAAGCACTAAGAGAAACGGGTGCTTCTTCATAGGTATAAGAAGCTAATGTACCTGTTTTATAGCGCAATCTTGAAAGTCGAACGCCAAGATCTGCATCTTCTGTAACATTAAATGCGTCCCAGCCACCAACTTCATAAAGAGATTGCACTCGAAAATGATTTGAAGTTCCGCCAAGTGGCATAGGGAAATTCCAACGAGCAAGCGCTGGTAACATAACGCCAAACAGACCACTATATTCAGCTGCAAATAGAGTTGTAAGCCAGCTTTCTTTTGCGTTATCAATCACTAATTCTGCCTGCACACAATCAATACTAGGCTCATTATAAAACCTTGTGGCAGCTAAGCGTAGCTGGTCTTTTTGCGGTATATCTTCGGCATCATAAATTACCAGATATTCCCCGCGCACCATTGGCAAAGCATAATCAAGGGCTTTTGGTTTTGTGTGCGGTGCGTATGGAGGAACTACTACTAACTCAAAATTGGGGTTTTCTTGAAGAGTATTTTCTATAGCTTTTACAGTTTTTGGGCTTGCCTGTTCGACAATGAATTTTATATCTAATTTTTCAGGAGGATAGTCTAGTGCTTGCATTGCTTTAGTTAACTGCTCAACCATTTGTGCTTCATCTCTTAGGGGTATGAGAATTGAATAGATAGGTAAATGAATGTCATCAAGCATATTAGTGTTAGGTTTCTTTTCGGTGTAAAATAGCTCAAAAAGTGCCGCTATTCGAAACCATGCAGGAAGCAAAAACAAAACTATTAATAATGGTAATAATATTGGAGTAAATGAGGGAGGGGGCAATATTACTGCAGCGATTATTAATATAAGGGAAAATAAAAATATCAACCGAGCTGGAATTGTAAGATCAAGATGAGCGCTGGCATATGGCCAATGCCGAGCTAAACGTTGTCGAGCTTCGTCTATTAGTTTTGGTTGATTTGATTTTATAATTGCAGCTCTTAAAGCCCGTTTCGGTACAATGCAAATGTTTATACTTTTATGAGTTTGTGCTTTTACTTGCTCACTTAGGGCAAGGATTTTATTAATATCTGGAGCAATGAAAATTATTTCTCTATCAAATAATTTGGCTGAAAAACTATCCAAAGACCCTAAATCATCAAAGCGAATATTATTTGTTACAACTTCAAGATCTTGCGGCACAAATTCGCTAAAAGGTAGGGCGCAATATTTTGCTGCAAATTGATAGATAATCTGTTCATTAATGCCCATGCGAAAGATAAAATATTCAAATATATCGATAGATAATTTTTGTGCAGAAATAATAATATCCTGAGCATCATGGTGTTTATTGCCGCTATGCAATAAGATATATTTTGTTAACTCAATCTTACTTAACATAGGTACTCATATCACTTTTGAAACTTATTGCTTTTCTAATTGCCAAAGCCTATCAATCCCTTGATAAAGGTTTTGCATTATTTGCATTTCGCTAACTCCAAGTCTTGCACTTGGGGAAATATCAACCAAACCATCAATGCCTGCCTTTGAATGTTCGCCGCCAACGCCACGAACTGCAAGACCAAATGATTTTGCTTCTCTTTCTAACTCGCTTAAATCAGTACCATTTTTGCTTAGATTAGGCAATTTAATATGTAGGCTGGCTCGCATCGAAGCGCCAAGATTGGTTGGGCAAGAGGTAATATTGCCATATTTTTTACTAATAGCAAATGCTGGCAAAAGGGTCTCTAATATTTCAAGCCCATTATGCAATCTATTAAATAGAGCATTTAGATTTGAGCCAATTTGCATTGCCATAATGCGTAAATTGTCTTCTTCGCCAACCCAAACTAAAAAATCCTCGTTTCTAGAAATATAAATACCACGACCATAAGGCCAGTCATTGCTAATGCCAGCTACTGATAGATATTTATCATTACTCATGTCTTTGAACATTTGATGAGAATCAATGCGTTTTTGATATTCTGCTTCATTAATTTGATGGAGTGAGTTGGGGGTGAGGGAGAGGTATTTACCGCCAAAATCTTTGTGTTGGGCTAATGTCTGAAAAGCATTGGCGGCTAGTTTTTCAAACTCAATGCGCTCGTTTTTGCTCATAGCGCCAGTGAGTGGAAATATTTTTGGGTTGCGAGCTACTCGAACCCGCATGGAAACGTCATTAAGAGTTTTATCAATATTTTTTAAATCGCAAGATGTGTTTGAAAAATCCCAATTTGAGGGTTGAGATATTTCTTTGTTTGCATCAATATTATGATAATCATGCAGTAGCTTATCAAAAAATGGGGCAAAATCTTCATAATCGTTGGCGTGCATAGCATAAGCGCCCATTTGAGAGTTTGGGTTTTTTATGCCGCTTTTGATTATTTTTAATAGGTTTTGTTGTTTATTTTGCTCCAGTGATAAGAAATATTCCTCATCAAAATGGCGAGCCATTAGGTTTTCTGGGTGGGTGTTTTTAATCTGTTTAATTGTTTCAAATAGCTTTGAATGTGTCATTTGCCCTCTCCTATGAGATGGGCGCAATTAAGCGCCCACCAATATTCTTTCAAAGATTATTCACCAAAGCCATAAGTTTCAGTAAC
This sequence comes from Hyphomicrobiales bacterium, assembly GCA_027065555.1. Lineage (GTDB taxonomy): Bacteria > Pseudomonadota > Alphaproteobacteria > Rhizobiales > Devosiaceae > S141-66. The sequence continues at coordinate 16,760 of JAMONS010000061.1, forward strand.
AAAATCAATATCCTTATCACCACGCCCTGATAGGTTTATCAGAATTGATTTGGCTGGATAGTTTTTGGCTTCTCGCATTGCAAAAGCTACAACATGCGCAGTTTCAAGCGCTGGAATAATTCCCTCTTTTGACGATAAAAGGTAAAAAGCATCAAGCGCCTCTTTATCGGTTGCAGTTGTATAGCTAACCCGTCCAGTTTTGTGTAAATGCGCATGTTCTGGGCCAACGCCGGGATAATCAAGGCCAGATGCAATAGTATTAACTGGCGCTGGATCACCATTTTCATCAACAAGTACAAGTGTTTTGAAAGCGTGAATTGCACTATCAACACCATAGGTGATGGTTGCGGCATGATCGCCCATTTTGCTTGAAGTGCCAGCTGGCTCAACGCCGTGTAATGCTACGCCTTCGTCATCGATAAAACCTGCAAATAATCCCATAGCGTTTGAGCCACCACCAACACATGCGGCAACTAAATCTGGTAATTCGCCACACATATCTAAAAATTGCTCACGTGCTTCCATGCCAACAATCGTTTGAAAATCACGAACCATTTTTGGAAATGGATGTGGTCCAACAACTGAGCCAATGCCAAATAATGCCTTATCAGCCTGTCCCATATAAGAGCCAAATGCGCTATCAACTGCTTCTTTAAGTGTAGCTGCGCCTTCACTTACTGGCACTACAGTTGCACCAAGAAGTTTCATGCGCACAACATTTGGGTGCTCTTTTTTAATATCTACTTCGCCCATATGAATTTCGCATTCCATGCCAAAATAAGCAGCGGCAGTTGCAAGAGCAACACCATGTTGTCCAGCACCTGTTTCAGCAATTAATTTGGTTTTGCCCATATGTTTTGCAAGCAGTGCTTCTGCCATACAATGGTTGAGTTTATGCGCACCAGTATGATTAAGATCTTCACGCTTGGCATAAATTTGTGCACCTCCTGCAATATCTGAAAGATTGCGAAGATAAGAAATTGGTGTCGGACGACCTTGAAAATGTTTTCTAATATATTTTAGATCATTTAAGAATTCGGCAGATTTTGATAATTTATCATAGGCTTTTTCAATTTCTGCAAAATGCGGAATAAGTGGTGGTGGCAACATTGCGCCGCCATATTCACCAAAAAACCCGTCTCTAGTTGGTGTGTTTTTAAGATATGAACTCATAATTCCCTCTATTATGTTTGATTATTAGTAATTTATTTCTTGCCAAATAAACTTGGCGCAATAAACACCTTTGATGCAAGCAAAATAATTTTTTTTAATTTTGCTATGTTCACCTATTGCTAGTTTAAACCCATGTTAATATTGTTTCGCTATATCATAAGATTAACAAAAGAATTTTGGGAAAAATGCAAGAATTGCGTAATAAAAAACCAACTGACAATGAGCAGGAAAATAGCGCATCACAAGTTGATGTACGCTTAAACTGGTCTGGTGATTATCTTTTTGATCAATATCCCGATGGCGTGCTTATTATTGCCTCTGATGGTATTATTGTTGATGTTAATAAGACATTTCTTGAATTAAGTCTTTATGAGAAGCCCGAGTTGTTAGGCAAGAGAATGGAAATTCTTATGCCAAAAGGAAGAGGACGTGCAGATCATGTTCCTTTACGTAATGAATATATTAAAAGCCCTAGAAAGCGTGCTTTAGATAGTGGCGTTGAGCCTGAGTTGCGACGCAAAGATGGCAGTGTTTTCCCAGTTGATTTAATGCTTAGTCCGCTAAAAACAAAAGATGGAATGTTTACTGTTACTTTGGTTAGAGATATTACGGAAAAACAAGCAATCTTAAAAAATGAGCGCGAGGCAAAACAAACATTAAACGCTGTATTTGATTCTGCACCTGTGGCAATTTTTTCTCTTTCTTTAGATGTAAATGTTTTGTCATGGAGTAAAGCGGCTGAAAAATTATTTGGCTATAAAGAGGAAGAGGTAATTAACAAGCCCTATATGCTCATTCCTGAGGCCAAAGGAAAAATGAGAGAGTGCGTGGCTCTTTTAGATGAAGTGTTTGAGGGTAAGAAAATTCACGATGTGCAAAGAAAGCGTTTACATAAAGATGGCTCATTAGTTGATGTTTCAATTTCTGCTGCACCTATGTATGATGAAAATGGCGATGTGTATGGCGCTACTTATTCGGCTGAGGATATTTCTGAACGCCTAAAGGCACAAGAGAAGCTCAATCAATTAGCCTATTTTGATCAATTAACAGGATTGCCAAATCAGGCATGTTTGCAAAAAGACTTAAAAGAACATCTGAGTGAGGCTGAGGGATTAACTCCTTCACCAATTTCACTAGCTATTATTGAATTGTCAGGCTTTCGTGAGGTCAATGATACTCTTGGTATTTTTAGTGGCAATAAATTGATTAAAGAAGTCGCCAAGCGCCTTGATGAAGTTGCAAATGGTGCAAAAATATATCGTTCTAATATCTATGAATTTTACATTACTATACCACAATGTGGTGATCCAAGAAAAATCATGTTTGTAGTTGAAACTATAATTAAATATTTGCGCAAACCATTTGAAATTGACAATCAAAGAATTCATCTTGGTGCAAAGGCTGGAGTGGCAATTGCTCCTTTACACGGACAAAATGTTGAAGAATTATTAGCCAATACTTCTTTAGCTTTAAACGCTGCAAAATGTGATAATGATCGCTGTGCACGGTTTTTCTCTATGTCTATAAGAACCTCTGTACAATCAAGACGAGAGTTAGATTTAGATTTACGGCGGGCATTTGAGGCAAAAGAATTTGAATTGTTTTATCAACCGCAAATAAATTTAATGTCAGGAAAAATAATTGGTGCTGAAGCGCTTTTGCGCTGGCGACATTCTGAGCATGGAATTATTCCCCCCGGTGGATTTATTGACGCTTTAGGTAAAAACCCAATCGCTTATGAAGTTGGCAAATGGATAATGCGTGAGGCGATAGAAAAGGCAGCTAATTGGCGTTTAATGGGGTTAGGTGATTTGCGAATTGGGGTAAACTTGTTTGGGGCGCAATTTGAGCATGATTTGGCAGAGGATGTTGAAGATGCTTTAACAGATTTTGCGCTTCCTGCGAACCTATTAGAGATTGAAATAACCGAAAATATTGCCATTGGGTTTAATAAAAACATAATTGATCCACTTAAAAAAATTAAAGATATGGGAGTGGGCATTGCCTTTGATGATTTTGGAACGGGTTATGCCTCGCTTAGTTATTTGGTCAAATATCCGCTTACTCGTATAAAAATCGATAGAAGCTTTTTATTCAATATTCCTAAAAGTGCTGAAGAAGCTGCTATTGTTAAAGCAATAATTTCTATGTCGCATGGTCTTGGGCTTGAGGTTATTACTGAAGGTGTTGAAACTAAACAGCATGTGTCTTTTCTTAAATCAGAGAATTGTGAAGAGGCTCAGGGTTTTCATTACGCCAAGCCATTACCAGAAGATGAATTTATAGAATTTGTGAAATCTGACTTGGTTTTTGACCGCTCAACTTGTGCGAGCATTGCGATATAATTTTTAAATAATTATCAAACATTGATATAGAACAATGTTTGAGCCGTTGAATCATTTTATTTACCTAAAATAGGTTTACAGAATGCTTTTATGACTCTATCTGTTAACTTATTGAACTGGTGGAGTAATGAATATAATAAAAGATGAAAAATCAGGATTTCTTTTGCATTCAAGATATTATGCTTGGGAGCGAAGTTTTTCTATCACATTTTTCGTTATTCTTTTATGTTTGTTCCTATTTGCAAGTGCAAGCAAAGGGCAAGTTAACACTCCAATTTTAGAAAAATTTCTACCGCAAATAGCAGTTAGTGAATTTGTTGCTGATGCTACTTCTTATGGTGATATTTTAGAAAATATTGCAGTTGCGCCTATTCTTAAGGGCGAAGAGCTACTTGGTTATGTTTATATAACTTCTGATTTTGTTAGCACTACTGGATATTCTGGTAAGCCCATTCACGTTATGGTGGCAATAGGGTTGGACGGTAAATTGCTACGTGCCAAACTGGTTGAACATCATGAGCCTATTGTGCTGATTGGTATTCCTGAGAGTAAAATCAAAAAAATGATAGAGGGCTTTGATGGGCTTGATATTGTTCACGAAGCAGCGGTTGGTGGTACTGGGCATGATGTTGATATTATATCAGGTGCAACCGTTACTATTATGATTATTGACGATAGTGTAACTCGCTCATCGATAAAGATTGCCCGTGCGCTGGGGCTTGGTGGATTAGAAGCCCTAAGTACGAATACTGGTCCAAAATTCATTGTAGATATGGATAAAAAAGATATCTATGATTGGCAGACATTAGCAGGAGACGGTTCTATTCGTCGTTTAAGCATTGATGTAGGTCAGATAAATGCTGCCTTTGAGGAAATGGGCGATAAGCGAGTTGCAAAATATGCAGAAAAAGGCGATGCAAGTGGTATATTTATAGATATGTATGTGGCGCAAGTTTCCACCCCCTCTATTGGCCTTTCATTGTTAGGAGAAGCTGAATATGAGAATTTAGTTAATTGGCTTGATGAGGGCGAAAGCGCAATCCTATTAGCAGCAAACGGGCTTTTTTCTTATAAGGGGTCGGGTTATGTACGTGGCGGTGTGTTTGATCGTATCCATCTCATTCAGGGTGATATATCGGTTCGCTTTCACGATAAAGGGCAAAAAAGATTGGGTGAAATTGCCGCAAGTGGTGCGCCTGAATTTAGTGAATTAGATATCTTTAAAATCCCAAGCGATGTTGGCTTTGATCCGACAAAACCATTTCGTATTCAGCTTCTTACAAATCGTGCCGTTGGAGCGATTGAGAAATTATTTATCACCTATGATTTGGGTTATAGTCTGCCTGAGCAATATCTAACAAAAGTACAAAGTGAGATTTCACAAATAGTAGTTTTAGAAGATGATGCGGCTCGTTCTGAACTTTGGAAACGTATCTGGCTTAATAAAAAAGTTGAAATAGCACTGCTTTTATCAATGATACTCATTCTTACTGGTGTGTTTTTCTTCCAAAAACAAGTAACAAAAAACGAGCGAGTTTTTTACTGGTTTCGAATGAGCTTCTTGGTAGTAACACTGGTGTTTCTTGGCTGGATGATGAATGCCCAACTTTCAGTAGTTAATCTAATGGCACTTGCTGCTTCGTTAAGCGAGGGTTTTTCTTGGGGCGCATTTTTAATGGATCCGATGATTTTTATTCTTTGGGTATCTGTTGCGGTTTCTTTATTATTTTGGGGTCGTGGTGCATATTGCGGCTGGTTATGCCCATTTGGCGCATTGCAAGAACTTACCAACCAAATTGCTAGATTTTTCAAAGTGCCACAATGGACATTGCCATGGGGATTACATGAGAGGCTTTGGCCATTAAAATATATGATATTTTTAGCTCTGTTTGGCATTTCATTAGCCTCAATGGGATTGGCAGAAACTTATGCCGAAATTGAACCTTTCAAAACTGCTATCATTCTAAAATTTGCACGCGCCTGGCCATTTATATTATTTGTAACAGTGCTTCTTGGCATCGGCTTATTTATTGAAAGATTTTATTGTCGTTATCTATGTCCACTAGGGGCGGCACTGGCCATTCCTGCCCGTATTCGTATGTTTGATTGGCTAAAACGCTATAAAGAATGCGGCGAACCCTGTCAAATATGTGCCAATGAATGTTTTGTGCAAGCAATTCATCCAACTGGTGAAATTAATCCGAATGAGTGTTTGTCCTGTTTGCACTGTCAAGTGCTTTATCAAGATGACACGAAATGCCCCGTTCAAATTAAATTACGTAAAGGACGGGAAAAGCTGGCGAAAAGCACGGCGCAATCTGCTGGTGCTTTAGCTAGAAATTTAAACCATCAACCGCCAAAAAAGGAGAACTAATATGTCGGATGATATTAAAGAAAAGAAAGGACTCTCAAGAAGAGAGTTGCTTACAAGAACTGGTACGGGCGCTGTTTTAGCTGGCTCGCTTGCCGCAGCTGGTGGAGCAACTATGCTTGCCACTCCTGCACAAGCTGCTGGTAAAAATGAGCTAAAACCGGGTGAACTTGACGAATATTATGGTTTTTGGTCATCAGGCCAAGCTGGTGAAATGCGCATTTTGGGCGTTCCTTCTATGCGTGAACTTATGCGTGTTCCTGTGTTTAACCGTTGTTCGGCAACTGGCTGGGGGCAGACCAATGAGTCATTAAAAATTATGACTGAAAATCTGTTGCCACAAACCAAGGAAATGCTCGCCAAACAAGGTAAGGTAAATTATGATAATGGTGATCTTCATCACCCTCATATGTCTTTTACTGATGGCACTTATGATGGTCGTTATTTATTCATGAATGATAAAGCCAATACTCGTGTTGCCCGAGTTCGTGTGGATATTATGAAATGCGATAAGATGATTGAAGTTCCAAATGCTTATGCCATTCATGGTTTGCGTCCCCAAAAGTTTCCACGTACTGGTTATGTGTTTTGTAATGGCGAGCATGAAGCACCACTTATCAATGATGGCAGAGATCTTGATAATCCTTCAGCTTATGTTTCTATTTTTACTGCCATTGATGGCGACAGCATGGAAGTTAAATGGCAGCTACAAGTTAGCGGCAACTTAGATAATGTTGATGCTGATTATCAGGGCAAATATGCTTTTGCTTCAAGCTATAACTCAGAAATGGGTATGAATTTGGCTGATATGATGGGCAATGAAATGGATCATTGTGTTGTTTTTGACATTAAAGCGATTGAAGCTGGCGTTGCTGCTGGTGATTTCCAAGAGCTAAATGGCGTGCCTGTATTGGATGGCCGTAAGGGTTCTAAATATACCCGTTATGTGCCAATTCCAAACTCACCGCATGGTGTGAACGCATCACCTGATGGCAAGTATATCATGATAAATGGTAAACTTTCGCCAACTGTTTCGGTGATTGATGTTAGTAAAGTTGACGCTTTATTTTCATCTGACATTGATGCACGTTCTGTAATTGTTGCTGAGCCAGAATTAGGTCTTGGTCCATTGCATACTGCTTTTGATGGACAGGGGAACTGTTTCACAACATTATTCCTTGATAGCCAGCTTGCTAAATGGAATGTTGACAAAGCTATAAAAGCCTATGCTGGTGAAGATGTTGATCCGATTATTGCAAAGGTCGATGTGCATTATCAACCAGGTCATAACTCAACTTCTATGGGTGAAACTAAAGATGCTGATGGTAAATGGTTAGTGTCGATGAATAAGTTCTCAAAAGATCGTTTCATCAATGTTGGGCCATTAAAACCTGAAAATGAACAACTTATTGATATTACTGATAATAAGTTTGAAGTTGTTCACGATGGTTCTACTTTTGCTGAGCCGCACGATAGTATTATTGTGCATCGTTCAATAGTTAATCCAAGCATTGCTTATAAGAGAGATGATCCGACTTTTGCTGATGCAATTGCACAAGCAGAGGCTGATGGTGTTGACCTTGAAGATGCAGCGGATGTCATTCGTGATGGCAATAAGGTTCGTGTCTATATGACATCAGTCGCTCCAACTTTCTCACTAGAGAAATTCACTGTTAAACAGGGTGATGAAGTAACCGTTTATGTTACCAATATGGATGATGTAGATGATCTTACTCATGGCTTTTGTATGGTGAACTTTGGTGTTGCTATGGAGGTTGGGCCACATGCAACGGCATCTGTTACCTTTATTGCAGATCGCCCTGGTGTGCATTGGTTCTATTGCCAATGGTTCTGTCATGCATTGCATCTTGAAATGCGTGGACGCATGCTTGTAGAGCCTGCTTAAGAAACGTATTGAGTTCAACCAGCGCAAGAATAGAGTTGGTTGAACCGCTTAGGGTTTAAGAAAAAGAGTTTGGTAATGTTGTTTAGAGTTTTCATTTTAGTTATTTTGCTGGCTTTTGCTCCTTTAGCAAAAGCGGCACAATACTCTATCCCTCCTGAAAACGGAGCACTTGCCACAGCTCTTAAAAATGCTAAGTCGGGGGATATACTCCGGCTTAGCACTGGTACTTATAAAGGTAACTTTATTATTGATGTTTCCGTGACGATTGAGGGAGATGGTAATGCTAAGATTATTGGTAATGGGGTTGGATCACCCATAATTGTAACTGCGCCAAATGTAACCATTAGGGGTTTAGAGATTTCGGGCTCTGGCTCAAGCCATGAAACAATGGATTCTGGGGTGCGTCTGCTTAAAGGTGCAGACAATGCAATAGTTGAAAATAACAAAATTATTGGCAATTTGGTTGGTGTAAATATTCATGGTGCAAAGAACGCTGTTGTTAGACGCAATATTATTGTTGGACGACAAGATAAGCGCATGAATGATCGTGGTAATGGTATTTATATTTGGAATGCCTTAAATGCAAAAGTCATTGAAAATGACGTGCAATATGGGCGTGATGGAATTTTTGTTACCACTTCAAAGAAAAATGAATATAGGGGCAATCGTTTTAGGGATTTGCGCTTTGCTATTCATTATATGTATGTCCATGATACGATTGTTGCGCAAAATATCTCAATCAATAATCATCTTGGTTATGCAATAATGTTCTCAAAAAAAGTAACCGTTATTGGCAATCTATCACGTAATGATCGTGATTATGGCATTATGTTAAATTATGCTAATTCGAGCAAAATTTCAGACAATATAGTTGAGCGGGCAGAGGAAAAATGCGTGTTTATTTATAATTCGCATAAAAACACAATTAGCGGCAATAGGTTTGAAAGATGCGAAATTGGTATTCATTTTAGTGCAGGCTCTGAGCGCAATGAAATTTATAATAATTCATTTTTGTTCAATCAAACTCAAGTGAAATATGTTGGCACGAAGTGGGTTGATTGGAGCGCTAATGGATTGGGTAATTTTTGGTCAGATAATCAAGGATTTGATCTTAATGGTAATGGAATAGCAGATGGCCCTTATCGCCCAAATGATGTTATGGATAGGATATTATGGACACAGCCAGCGGCAAAGGCCTTAATGGGATCTCCTGCGGTGCAACTTATTAAATGGTCGCAAAGTGCGTTTCCTGCACTTTTACCGGGTGGTGTTATTGATAGTGCGCCATTAATGAGAGCAACAAGCCCTGCTATGCCAATTTGGAAAGATATAAAATGAGTGCTTTAATAGTTGAAAGTGTCAGTAAGCAATATGGCTCACATAGGGTGGTGAAAAATATTTCTCTAAAAATTGAGGCAGGCGAGCGTGTTGCGTTGCTTGGGCATAATGGGGCTGGTAAAACTACTTTGATAAAAATGATGTTGGGGCTTGTTCCTATGAGTTCTGGCACAATCTCTATGCTTGGTGAAATTGTTGGATCTCGTAAAGCTCGTAAATTAAGCGGATATTTGCCAGAAAATGTTGCCTTTCATGGCTCGCTCACGGGGCGTGAGCAAATGCATCATTTTGCAGCTCTTAAATCTATTGCCAAAAAAACCGCTGATGAAATATTAGAGCGGGTTGGTTTGAGCCATGCTATTGATCGGCGCATTGGCACATATTCTAAAGGCATGCGCCAAAGAGTTGGTTTGGCGCAAGCATTGCTAGGCAAGCCAAAATTAGTGCTGCTAGATGAGCCAACTTCTGGGCTTGATCCAATTTCTCGCCATGATTTTTATGATATAATTGAAGAACTTTCGGGGGGTGGCACTATGGTGCTTATTTCTTCACATGCGCTAACCGAATTGGAAACTCGTATGGATAGAGTAGCCATTATGTCAAATGGTCAAATGGTGGCTAATGATAGAATTGAAAATTTACGCCAACATGCAAACCTGCCTATTCGTATCAATATTATGGCTAGTGATAAATCTGCTGAACTGATTGCAAAAAACCTTAATGGCAAACGTATTAATGGTCATATTGTTGAGTTGTTTTGTAATGGTGATGAGAAAATAAATCTGCTTAAACGCATCTCGAATATGAAAGAGAAAATTTCAGATATTGATATTGCGCCAGCTAGCCTTGAGGAGCTTTATCGCTTTTATAGTGCGCCAAAAAATGAAGAGGGGGAGCAGAGCAATGTTTGAAGTTGCAAAGCTAGAATTGCTAATCGCTAAGCGTAATCTTTGGGTTGCGATATCAATCACTTTAATGGTGCTTTTTACTCTGGTGCTAACCTTAGCTGGGAGCGCACCAACGGGCACGCTTGGCGTTGATCCGATAATTATTGCGGCTACTTCTATTACCACCCTTTCGGTATATTTTGTGCCCTTGCTGGCATTATTGTTAAGTTTTGACGCAATTTCAGGGGAAATAGAAAGGGGCACATTGGCTCTCTCGCTAACCTATCCGCTTTCTCGTGCTGAAATATTATTTGGTAAATTTTTGGCGCAATTAGCAGTATTAGCTGTTGCTATTGGCTTGGCATTATTATTAACCGCAATTATTAGCCTGTTGCTAAATAAGGGCGTGAGCATGTCATTTACTCCTCTCATATGGCTGTTTTTTACTTCCATTTTGTTGGGTGCTAGTTTTTTGGGACTTGGCTATATGGTTTCAGCCCTAGTGCGCCAGCCAAGCGTTGCTTCTGGTTTAGCAATAGTAATATGGCTAGTTTTAGTCATTCTATATGATATTGGTCTGCTTGGTGCATTGGTTGCCGATAATGGTGGCTTTTTCACTAAAAGCATTTTCCCTTGGCTGCTTGTTTTTAACCCAGCAGATGCGTTTCGTTTGTTAAACATGCCAGACATTGCCAATAACGTACTTAGCTCGGGGCTAGGTGCTGCAAAAAGCGTAACGAATAATATTTACTCATTTATTTCACTCCTATTATGGCCAGCAATTTCTTTGTTGTTGGCGTGGTTAGTTTTTAGAAAGGTAGAACCATGAACACTCTTAAAAAGATTACACTTATTACACTTGTTTTATTGCTTGGCGCTTGCGGGCAAAATAACGCAAATTTAGAAAAACCAGAACCTGCTATTTTGGGCGATGATGCAATGGGGCATTACGATAAAATGATAGTGGTGGGGCATATTGGGCCTAGAGCACAAGTATTTCTTGCTGGCGATGATATTCCGCTTTGGTTTACGCAAGTTCGTGATGGTTTAGCCTATCTTAAATCTGATGAAAAAACTGCTGAAATTTTAGCGATTTATGTCAATGATGTTGGTGCAGCGCCTAGCTGGAGTGATATGGGAGTTGGCAACTGGATTGATGCAAAAAGTGCTTTTTATGTTTTTGAATCAGATGCCGTTGGTGGCATGAGATCACCTGAACTTGTTCCATTTAGTGATAAAGAAAAGGCTCAAGAATTTATAGATACACGGGGTGGGAGAATCATTAATTTCACCGATATTACTGCTGAGATGGTTTTAGTACCAGATTTTTCTATGCTCATGGAGGACGGGAAAATGAAAATGAAGATGGATGGGGAAACGGGTATGGATTCAAATATGAATATGGATTCAAATACGGATATGGACTCCAATATGAAGATGGATGGTGAAACGGGCATGGACTCCAATATGAATATGGATTCAAATACGGATATGCAGCCTAAGCAAGAAGGGGTCAGCCAATGATAAAAAGAAGGTGTTTGCAATGATAAAAAGACGGCGCTTGTTGAGTATTTTAGCTGGGAGTGCTGCTTTGCCATTGCTTGGGGCTAATGTAAGAGCAAGTACAGCCCCTGCAAGCTGGCAAGAACCTGCAAGCTGGAAAGGCATTGCGCTTGGCGCACAGGCGCAAATTATCCTTGATCATGAGAATGGCAATGAGTTGATTGAAAAAGCGGTTGCTGAAATAAGACGGCTTGAGAATATTTTTAGCCTTTATCTTGAAAACTCAGAGCTTGCCATTCTTAATCGTGATGGGAAAATTTCTAACCCTTCATTTGAAATGCTTGAATTGCTCTCCTTAAGTTCGCAAATAAATCTAAAAACCGGTGGAGCGTTTGACCCGAGCGTGCAGAGCCTTTGGGCGCTTTATGCCACAGCCTATTCAGAAGGTAAAACAGTTACGATGGAACAGCTTGCAAGGGCAAAATATGTTACTGGCTGGCAACATGTCGATTATTCAAGTTCAAGCATAAGTTTTACTCGTAAAGGAGTTGCGCTAACTCTTAATGGTATTGCTCAGGGCTATATTGCCGATAAAATACGTGACCTGTTCAAGCGCAATGGAGTTGAAAATGTATTGGTGAATACTGGAGAAATTGCTTCTATTGGTGCAGCTCCGAGCGGTAAAAAATGGCGTGTGCACCTAAAGGGCGAGAGAAATATTGATATGCCGCTAAGTGATGGCGCAATAGCAACCTCTGCTCCGCTTGGCACGAGCTTTGATGTAAATGGTAAGGTTGGACATATTTTAGATCCAAAAAGCGGCAAGCCAAGCGGAAACTGGCAAGAAGTGAGCGTTATTAGTAAATCAGCGGCTCTTGCCGACGGCTTATCAACTGGTTTTGCCATAATGAGCGAGAAGCAAATAAGCCAAGCAAAAGGTAGCGCTGAGGTTTTACTAAGGTAGCAATTTTACACAGGAGGCGTTTTTAATGGTCAATGATTAGACGTATGCTTAAACTTGTGCTTTAATAAAATTAATGGCCGCCCGATAAACGATGGCGGCATAAACTCGGAGGAAAATATGAAATTAAAAACATTAACGAGAATAGCGTTAGCTAGTACTGTTGCACTTTCAATGGGCATAGGAATGGCAAATGCGCAAACTCTGAATTGGGCAAGGGCTGGCGATAGTATTACGCTTGATCCACATGCTCAAAATGAAGGGCCAACAACGGCTTTGCAACATCAAATCAGCGAAGCTTTAATAGTCCGCGATATGACAGGCAAGGCTGTGCCAGCTTTGGCAACCGAATGGGGTCCAAGTGAAAGTGACCCTAATGTTTGGTCTTTTAAGCTACGTGAAGGCGTAAAGTTCCACGATGGTGCGGAATTTGATAGTGAAGATGTAGTATTTTCATTTAATCGCGCTATGTCAGAAGAAAGTAATTTTAAAGAATTGCTAGCTTCAGTGAAAGAAGTTCGTGCCAATGGTAAATATGGTTTTGAAATTGTAACTGATGGTCCAAATCCACTTATGGCTTCTAATTTAACCAACCTGTTCATTATGGATAAGGATTGGGCAGAAGCTAATGGAGCGACTAAAGTGCAAGATGTAGAGGGTGGAGAAGATACTTTTGCTTCACGCAATGCAAATGGTACAGGCCCTTATATTTTGGTTTCTCGTGAGCCAGATGCAAAAACTGTTCTTAGAATAAATGAGAACTATTGGGGCATTGATCAGTTTCCTATGGATATAAAAGAAATTGTCTATACTCCTATTCAAAACCAAGCAACAAGAGTTGCTGCACTGCTTTCTGGTGATGTTGACTTTATCCAAGATGTGCCTGTGCAAGATTTGGCCCGTGTTGGAGAAACAGATGGCCTTAAAGTTATCACTGCACCACAAAATAGGGTTATATTCTTTGGTATGAACCAAGGTGATGTAGATCTTGAAACTGATAATGTTGAAGGCAAAAACCCATTTGCTGATCTTCGTGTTCGTCAAGCCGTGAATATGGCGATTAATCGTGAAGCTATTAAAAAGATAGTTATGCGTGATCAGTCAGTTCCAGCTGGTATGATTTCACCACCATTTGTTAATGGCTGGACTGCTGAATTAGATGCTGTTCCAGAAAATAATGTTGAAAAAGCACAGGGTCTAATGAATGATGCTGGTTATGGAGATGGGTTCTCTATTCGCCTAAATTGTCCTAATGATCGTTATATAAATGATGAAGCGATTTGTCAGGCATCAGTTGGCATGTTAGCTAAAATTGGCATTGATGTGCAGCTTGAAGCATTGCCAAAAGCCCAGCATTTCCCACTTATTGGCGGTCTGAAAACTGACTTCTATATGCTTGGTTGGGGTGTTCCAACTTATGATAGTGAATATATTTTCAATTTCTTGGTTCACACTAAGGGTGAAAAATATGGTTCCTGGAATGGCGTACGTTTCTCTGATCCTGAGTTAGATATGAAAATTCAGGGGCTTGCTTCAGAAACCAACCTAGAAAAACGCAATCAAACAATTGCGGAGATTTGGGAAGTGGTGCAAAGGGAGCAGCTTTATATTCCAATTCATCACCAAGTGCTTAACTGGGGTATGTCAGATAAGGTAGACACAATCGTGTCTCCTGAAGACACTCCTATGTTTAAGTATTTCAAGCTTGGGAGCTAAAAATCTGGGGTCAATGAATATTGATTTTCCCTCAAAAATAATATCCTTTGGCAGTTTTCTGCCAAAGGGTTTTTCTCAATTTTATTGTTAACTTAGGTTGTCCTTATGCTCGCATTTGCCATTAGACGAATGTTTCAGTCTATTATTGTTTTGCTAGTTGTTGGTTTAGTTGCTTTTTCAATGTTCAACTTTGTTGGTGATCCTGTTGATAGTATGCTTGGCCAAGAAAGAACTGATGCTGACGTTGAAAGAGTGCGTATTCAACTTGGTTTAGATCAGCCATTTCCAGTGCAATACTATAAGTTCTTAAAGGGTGCGATTAAGGGTAATTTTGGAATATCTTATAGGCAAGGTCGCCCAGTTTCTGACATTATTGCAGAAAGGTTGCCAGCAACGCTTGAACTAGCTTTTGTTTCAGCAGTTTTGGCGATAATTTTTGGTGTTGCGCTTGGGATATTTACGGCTATTCGGCGAAATGGGTGGGCGGCAAATACTATTATGACCCTCTCGTTAATAGGGGTCTCGTTGCCGACATTTCTGATTGGTATTTTACTTATTTATATATTTGCGGTTGAGTTGGGCTGGCTGCCAAGTTTTGGACGTGGTGATGTTGTTGATTTAGGTTGGTGGCGAACTGGGTTTTTAACAAAGAGCGGGCTTTTAGCTATTATTTTACCAGCGATAACGCTTGGGCTTTATCAAATGACATTAATTATGCGCATTGTTCGGGCTGAAATGCTTGAAGTATTGCGCACTGATTATATTAAATTTGCTCGTGCCAGAGGGCTTAGTAAGCGGGCAGTGAATTTTGGACATGCGTTAAAAAACACAATGGTTCCTGTAATAACTGTTACTGGTATGCAAATTGGCTCAATCATAGCTTTTGCTATAATTACTGAAACGGTTTTTCAATGGCCCGGTGTCGGCTTACTATTCATCAACGCAATTCGCTTTGTTGATATTCCGATAATGGCGGCATATTTGATGTTAATTTCTGTTATGTTTGTTTCCATTAATTTAATAGTAGATCTGCTTTATTTTGCTATTGATCCACGACTTCGTCTTGATAAGACAAAAGGTTAAATTATGGGGTTAATTCATGTTCAATAAAATTCAGGACAATATTTTTCGTGCCCTAAACTCGGATTTTATTTATTCGTTCAAACATTCCCCCGTGGCTATTGTTTCGTTTATTGTTGCGCTTATATTAGTCTTGGGTGCAGTTTTAGCGCCTTTTTATGCGCCGCATAATCCGTTTGATCCCGCAACTCTTAATTTAATGAATGGCTTTTCTGCACCAATGAAGCCTAATGAATTTACTGGTGAGACCTTTTTTCTTGGCACGGACGATCAGGGGCGAGATGTTTTTTCAACCATTCTTTATGGAATGCGAATTTCTTTATTTGTTGGTTTTGCAGCCGTAACATTTGCGATGGTTTTAGGCGTTTCGCTTGGACTTATCGCTGGTTATGTCGGGGGCTGGCTTGATGCGCTTATTATGCGTATTGCTGATGTGCAGCTTACTTTCCCCGGGATTTTGGTTGCTATGTTGATTTTTGGAATTGCTAAAGGATTTACCCCGATTGATCAAAGGGATCAGATGGCAATTTGGGTTTTAATAATTGCTATTGGTCTTTCTGAATGGGTGCAATTTGCTCGTGTTGTTCGGGGCGCTACACTAGTAGAAAAAAACAAAGAATATGTGCAAGCGGCTCGCTTGAACGGACGACGTTCTGGTGGAATTTTAATAAGCCATATCCTGCCAAATGTTTTAGGCTCAGTATTAGTCATTGCCACTATTTCTTTAGCATTAGCAATTATTGCAGAAGCCACACTTTCATTTTTAGGAGTTGGCGCACCACCAACAAAACCCTCGCTTGGCACTCTTATTAGAATTGGGCAGGGTTATTTATTTTCAGGTGAATGGTGGATACTTTTATTTCCTGCCGCTACTCTTTTAGCTCTTGCATTATCCGTAAACCTATTGGGCGATTGGTTGCGTGATGCTCTTAATCCCAAATTGAAATAATTAGAAGTTGAAATGATATGAGCGAGATACTTCTTAAAATAAAAGATTTAATTGTTGAGTTTCCAACTCGCAGGGGATTATTGCGAGCCGTTGATAAGGTTAGTTTTGAAATCTCTAAGGGCGAGGTGCTTGGCATTGTTGGGGAAAGCGGGGCTGGTAAATCTTTAACTGGTGCAGCAATTATTGGTCTTTTAGAGCCACCGGGAAGAATTGGCGGTGGCGAGATAATTTTTGATGGGCAGCGCATAGATAATCTTTCAGACGAGCAAATGCGCCCCCTTCGGGGCAAGCGCATTGCGATGATTTTTCAAGATCCTCTAACGTCCCTTAATCCACTTTATCGCATTGGTGAGCAATTAATTGAAACAATTCAAACTCATTTATCAATGGATAATAAGCAAGCTCGAACACGTGCTATTGAGTTACTTGATGAGGTTGGTATTCCAGCCCCTCAAACTAGAATTGATGCATATCCGCATCAATTTTCTGGCGGTATGCGCCAAAGGGTGGTTATTGCTTTGGCGCTTGCTGGAGAGCCTGATTTAATTATTGCTGATGAGCCAACAACGGCACTTGATGTTTCGGTGCAGGCGCAAATTATTTCTTTACTTAAAAACCTTTGTAAAGAACGGGGCACAGCAATTATGCTAATAACGCATGATATGGGGGTAATTGCTGAAACGGCTGATCGTATGGCGGTTATGTATTCGGGGCAAATTGCTGAAATAGGTAAAACTTATGATCTGATAAGAAACCCAAAACACCCCTATTCTGTTGGGTTGATGGGCTCTATTCCAGCCATTAAGGGTGATGTTAAGCGCCTTGTGCAAATACCAGGCTCGATGCCACGGTTGAATGATATTCCGCAAGGTTGCTCTTTTAATCCACGTTGTGGAAAAGCTTTTAAGCCTTGTTATAAAAAACGCTCACCTTTGATAGAGGTTGGAAATTCATCGGTTGCCTGTTGGCTTTATGATGAGGAATATAAGGGGGCAAAGGCAAAATGAAAAAACGCAACCTTGTAAAGGTAAGAAACCTAGATCGTCTATTTGATGTTTCAAAGCCATTGCTTAATCGGATAATTGAGCGTGAGGAGCGTAAAATTTTACGGGCGGTTGATGATGTTTCTATTGATATTGAGGAGGGGGAAACTTTTGCACTTGTTGGTGAAAGTGGCTCTGGTAAATCAACAGTTGCAAAAATGGTTGTTGGTTTGTTGCCTCCAACAAAGGGTAGTATAGAAATTGATGGGATTGATTTAAGCGATAAAAGCAAAATCAAAGAATTGCGCAAATTACGCTCTGAAATCCAAATGATTTTTCAAGATCCATTTGCTTCGTTGAACCCTCGTTGGCGGGTTGAAAAAATAATTGCTGAGCCAATTCGTGCTTTTAAGTTAGAAAAAAATGAAAAAGCAGTTATTGCTAAAGTTGCAGAACTATTAACATTGGTTGGGCTTGATCCATCTGATGGGCGTAAATTTCCGCATGAGTTTTCGGGTGGGCAACGCCAGCGCATTTGCATTGCACGAGCATTAGCCTCAAAGCCAAAATTCATTGTTTGTGATGAGCCAACATCGGCACTTGATGTTTCTGTGCAGGCGCAAATTTTGAATCTCATGAAAGATTTGCAAGATGAGTTTTCTCTAACATTTTTGTTTATTTCGCACGATCTTTCGGTTGTTAGGCACATGGCAAACCGTATTGGCGTCATGTATCTTGGGCGAATAGTTGAAATTTCAAACTCAAAAGACTTATTTGAAAATCCAAAACACCCCTATACAAAAATGTTACTGGACGCCATTCCAGATCTTGAAATGAGCGGCAAAGAGCGTAACCCGATTGAAGGGGAAATCCCTAACCCAATAGATCCGCCTAAAGGCTGCACGTTTCATCCACGTTGCCCATTTGTAAATGAGCGCTGCCGCAAAGAAATACCAATGCCGATAGAGAAAGATGGATCAATTATCACTTGTCATGGGGTTGAAGAGGGAAGAATTGGTAAATAATAGAGCGCATAATTGTAAAAACCAATAAATAAAACTTTATCATTTGGTAAAAAATGCTTGCTTTTATTTCGTCACAAGAGTGTAATATAAGTTGGCTATAAAGGCTTTGATGTTCAATATTGAGCATTTTTAGCGCATCTTGTTTTTCTCGCCTTTATTAGTTTTTATAATTCAAGATGTAAAATAAATAATAATAATAATTGGAGGAAAGAAATGAGATTTCTAAATAAAATATCTAAAATTGCTCTTATTGGTGCAGTTAGCGCTTTTGCTTTTAGTGCAACGCCAACATTGGCTGAAACATTAAGACTTTTAACTTGGGGTGGTTATGCACCTGAAAATGTAATTGATAAATTTACTGCAGAAACAGGTATTAAAGTTGAAGTTACGCTTTCAAACAACGAAGAAATGATTGCTAAATTACGTGCAACTGGTGGCGGTGGTTTTGATCTTGCGCAGCCATCACAAGATAGGGTTGCTGGCGCTCAAGCTGAATATGATATTTATAAGCCAATGGATCTTAGCCAAATTGATGCGAGCCAATTCATAACTTCAATGTTAGATGCAACCAAAGGGCAAACAACGTTAAATGGTGATGTCTATGGTGTGCCTCATGTTTGGGGAACTAGTGGTCTAATCGTTGACACTACAAAAGCAGGCGATGTTAAAGATTATCTTGATCTTTGTGATGCTCAATATGAGGGCAAAATCTCTTATCGTCTAAAACGCCCAACGTTAATTGGTTTTGCTTTCTCAATGGGTCTAGATCCGTTTGCAGCATATTCTGATGTTGCAGCTTATACGAAAGTGATGAATAAGGTTGAGGACAAGCTGATTGAGTGTAAAGCAAATGTAAAAACCTATTGGTCAGGTGGCGATGAAATAATGAACCTACTTCGTTCAGGTGAAGTTGTTGCTGCAATGGCTTGGGATACAGGTGGTTGGAAGCTAAATGCTGATAATCCAAATATCACATTTGTTGCGCCATCTGCTGGTGCGCTTGGCTGGATTGATGCTTTTGTTTTGCCGAAAAAAGGTAAAGCAGATGAAGCGGCTTATAAATGGATTAACTTTGTAATGCAGCCAGAAGTTGCGGCAATGATTACTGCGCAAGCGGGTAATTTCACTGCATCTCTCGGAGCAGACGCTATGGCTGATGATGCGCTTAAAGCTCGTTTCCAAGGTAGCTTCCCACCTGCAGATATTGATAATATCAAATGGTATCCGCCAGTTCCTGCTGGGCTGGAAGCCATTGAAGGTGGTGTTCTTGATCGTGTGAACGCATCTAAATAAATAGATATAAGGGCGGCGCTTGAGAATTTAAGCGCCGCTTTATTATTATGAATGGGGGAGCATTAAATGAGCGAAAAAAACCAAGAAATTCCTGATTTAGAAACTGTTTCAGTTAATAAAAGCTTTGGTGATTTTCGTGCGGTAAAAGATGTTTCTTTTAGTGTTCCTAAGGGTAGCTTTTTCTCAATTCTTGGGCCATCAGGTTGTGGCAAGACCACGCTTTTACGTATGGTTGCAGGGTTTTTAGAACCCTCAAATGGCGATATTCTTATTAAGGGAAGGTCGGTGGTCAATGAGCCGCCAAATAAGCGCCCCGTTAATATGGTGTTTCAGCATTTAGCGCTTTTTCCAATGATGAATATTTATGAAAATATTGCCTTTGGTCTAAAGCGGCGTGGGGAAAGCGAAAGTGTGATTAAACAAAAAGTTGGCGAAGTGCTTGAAAGGGTTGGTTTGCCCGGAGTTGAAACACGACAAGCCGATCAACTTTCTGGCGGACAAAAACAACGTATCGCCATTGCACGTTGCATGGTGCTTGATCCTGATGTGCTATTATTAGATGAGCCGCTTGGAGCGCTAGATCTAAAATTACGTGAGCATATGAAGGTTGAATTAAAAAAATTACAAAGTGAATTTAACACCACCTTTATTTATATTACCCACGATCAATCAGAGGCTTTGGTTATGTCTGATCAGGTGGCGGTGATGAATGAGGGGATATTTGAGCAGGTTGGCTCATCTCGGGAGCTTTATTATAATCCTAAAACCGCTTTTGTTGCTGGTTTTGTTGGCGAGAGTAATGCTTGGTCTGGCACGGTTGAGCAGGTGAAAAAAGATAGCGTAAAAATCCGCACTAGTTCTGGTTTTACCCTAATAGCGCAAACCAACCTAATGGAGCAGAAAAAGGGCGAGGGTATTAAGAAGGGGCAAGAAGTAAAAGCTTTTGTGCGCCCAGAATCAGTTCGTTTAGCTCTTAAAGCCAAAGAGATTTCATCTATGGAAAATCGGGTTGAAGGCATTGTTGGAAATGTGTTATTTAATGGCGCTAATTCTCGGGTATTAGTTCAAAACCCGATAGATGGTGCAGAAATTGATGTTGCCATTCCGCAAACGGGAGAATTTGCCTCCTTAGCTAAAGGCCAAACCATTCACATAGGTTGGCAACATGATCAGGCGAGATGTTTTGCTGATAAAAGCGGGGAAAAATAATGATTGGGCCACGCACCAAACTTGGTCTTATTCTTTTGATGTCACCGCTATTATTGTGGCTAACTACCTTAATTATCATACCTCATTTAGACATGCTTTATGTCTCATTACGTGAGAAAGTCGGAGTGCGGCAATATGAGTTTGGCTTTGGTAATTATATGACATTTTTCACCGAGCCGCTTTATTGGAACACATTTGCCCGCACTGCCTATATGTCGATAATGGCAACCGTACTGACATTGCTAATCGGCTTTCCTATTTCGTATTATATTGCAAAAATTGCCAAAGGACGGCTTAAAATGGCGCTGTTCTTATTGTGTCTAGTGCCGTTTTGGGTATCCGAATTAGTACGCACTTTTGGCTGGATGATATTGTTGCGTGAAACGGGTGTTATTTCTAGTTTTTTACAATGGAGCGGCATTGTCAATCAGCCAGTTGAAATGCTTTATAATGACGCTGCCATTATGGTTGGCTTAGTTTACACTTCAATGTTATTTATGGTTGTGCCGCTTGTTACAACGCTTGATAGTTTAGATGATAGTTTAATTGAGGCTGGATATGATTTGGGGGCAAGTGGCTTTGCTATTTTAAAAACTATAGTAATTCCGCACGCCGTACCCGGAATTGTTACGGGCTCGATTGTAGTATTTATGTTATCCTTAGGAAATTATCTCACGCCAATATTATTGGGCGGTAAATCTTCATTATGGTTTACTGGCATGATTTATTCGCAATTTATCACCCGCTTTAATTGGGAGCAGGGGGCGGCATTTGGCTTTTTATTATTGGGGCTTTCTTCGTTGATTGTGTTTGTTGGGCTTAAACTAAGCGGTCAAACTTT
>JAMONS010000062.1 GCA_027065555.1 Hyphomicrobiales bacterium
CGGGTTTCGTTTTCTTCTGCTGTTTGAAAAGAAAATGGCGACCATTCGATGACGTAGATCACCTCAATAGTACAATCTCCGATCAACCCCGCCAAATGTTTGGCATGAACTAGGGCACGCTCCCCAGAGTCACCTCCGTCCAAACCGACAATTAAAATTTCTGACATTTCGCCCTCCTTCTCCTCCTCTTACACTACACAAATGTAGAGCCGTTGCAACTGAAATTTAGGGGCTGACACCTATAGTAACTTTTTTAAGTCCTCAACCAACTCTTTTGGTGAGCCCATATTAAACCGCCATTCACATTCTTTCAAGAACAAATTAAAGTTTGATCTTGGGATACCATTGAATTTTCTCATATGCCTTTTTGCTTGGTTCCAATAACATGCCCCGTTGCAGAACGGGGTTCTCAATTCCATTAATATGGTTGCTTTTTGGTTTTCTTATTAGAATTTGGCAGAATAGCGATGTTCTTCTTTAGGCTCATCATTGCAAGCTCTCCATTAAATCCACCATTTTTTGTTTTAGTTACATATCCAATTGCATGTGCCATTTTAATCTCCATTTTTTTGTAGCTTGGCAACCATTTGCCCTGCTGTAGCAAACCGTTTAGACAGGCAACTGGCATTGTAACCCGTAGGGCTTGAGGGCTAATTTACTCTTTTTTGTTCTTTTAAGAACCGCAAAGCGGCGAGCCAAAAAGTGAAAATTAGCCCTTTATAATGACAGGGGTTTGTCATAGGTCACTTAGCAAAAGCAGGCATAAATGTTGTTTAGCCAGTTAAACTATGGCGATTAAAAAGGCATTGTCAGTGAGAGTATTTTAAGAAATCTATTTGGATAATTTAATATTGTGATGATGCGGCATAAAGTTTCATTAAATTGATGCGTTAAAATAAGATGTAAAATCTGATTTTTGAATATCTTTCTACGTTAGTTATCTTATTGTGGTTGAATATAGTTTTAGATATTTTAAGGTTGCAAGGCATGTATACAGAATATATTTTTATCGCTTTGATAGGTTTAGCGGCTTTTTATATTAAGGGGATTACAGGCACTGGTACAACCACAGTGATTGTCGCCTTGGGTTCGTTTGTTATCGATCCAAAATTAACGATTGTCTTGTCTGCATTTATAAATATTTTCGGAGGCTTGCAAATGGTTCGAGTTGATCCGATCAAAATATCACGCGCCTATTGGGGTTGGATAGCTGTATTTATGGTTGTTGGCTCTGTTATTGGTGCATTTGCGTTAAAATATACGCCCTCACGTGAATTTCAAATTGTGCTAGGTTTAGTGTTGTTAGTGGCTGCCTTAATGTTCTTCATACAAAAAAAATCTAGTAAAGAAACGGGGTCATCACCTGAGAGCGCCGATTCTGGCGATATGATAGCAGCCACCGTTTCTGGCGTTTTCAGCGGTTTTGTTGGTATTAGTGCACCGCCTCTGGT
Source organism: Hyphomicrobiales bacterium (assembly GCA_027065555.1). Lineage (GTDB taxonomy): Bacteria > Pseudomonadota > Alphaproteobacteria > Rhizobiales > Devosiaceae > S141-66. Next base: position 1,452 of record JAMONS010000062.1, read on the forward strand.
TTATTATTTCGGGCGTTATCTTAATAAACGCTATCTGCGGCGTTTATTGGTGCTGATCTATATCCCTGCGGTTACCGTCCAAACAGTCGTGTTTATTTTAAATGGATTATTCACAACTCAAGTGCTTATTTGGGGATTGCTAATGCTACCATCTATGTTTTTTGGCGTATATCTGGGGAACCTTACTTTCCATCTGATTTCCGAGTCACTTTTTCGTAAAATCCTTGGTCTAGTCTTGGTCATCGCATCTATTCGTCTGCTTGTTCTTGGGATTTTATAATAATCATAGCAGTTTAGTATACTAAATTATCTCTACCAGAATTGACTCCAATATGGAAATAAAATTATGACCCTCTTTAATGAAAAGAAGATCATAATTTATTATTAGATTAAAGCTATTTAGGCTTCTTTTGTTATTATAGAAAGCTGTCCTGCTTTAGACTTTGTGTAAGATTTGAAAGGAAATTCCATATAATGGGGCAACCAGTTTTTTACTTTTTTGCGTCCATCACCAGATAGAAAATCAGTTATTATTTTCTTTTGAACCTTTGCCGTTGCGCTAACATTTGCATCTGCAACTTGTTTATTACCGATATGTTTTAGCATAGCGTTTATAGTTCCTTTATCTCGTAAAAGGTCAAAGAATACTTCATCTGGTTGCCAGCATTCACTCATATCAAGAGATTGTTTGTTTCCTAACATTTCTACTAAGGAAGTTCCAACCTGCAAGGTTTCAGCCATGACAAAGGTCAATATTCTCATTACATCTTTATCTGAACATTTGA
>JAMONS010000063.1 GCA_027065555.1 Hyphomicrobiales bacterium
GAAGCCGAAGGCGTAGGGTGGTGGGCCCGGCAGGACTCGAACCTGCGACCAGACCGTTATGAGCGGTCTGCTCTAACCAACTGAGCTACGGGCCCATTAAGATGCAGGTAATTTTGTGCATCAAAAATATGTAGCGCCTTGCTAATAGCAAAGAAAACAAACCAATCAACAAAAATCTGCACCAAAGGAGCATTTTTATAGATTTTATTCACTACTCTAGTAAAAGTGATTAGATAATCACTATAGTTTGCTTGACTTTTAATCACTAGATTGTAGAAAACATATGAATGTCGGGGGACATATATTAACCCAATAAAAAGGAAGAACAAAAATGAATAAACTCCTCTCTGTTTTAGCAATCAGTGCAATGATTGCTTCACCTTCATTTGCTAGTGGCGATGTAGGCGATGTAGAAGCTGGTGCAAAAGTTTTTAAGAAATGTATCGTCTGTCATACCATTGATGGCAGCACTAAGAAAAAATCAGGCCCATTACTTGATGGCGTTTTTGGTCGCACTGCAGGCACGCTTGAAGGTTATAAATATTCAAAGGGAATGATTGCTGCTGGCGAAGGCGGACTTGTTTGGACTGAAGAAACAATGGCGCAATGGCTAACTAAGCCAAGAGATTTAGTCAAGAAAAACAAAATGGCTTTTGCAGGTCTTAAAAAAGAAGAAGATATTAAAAATGTTGAAGCCTATTTGCTTACGTTTTCTCCTGATTATGTGGCAGAAAAAAGCGATTAATTATTAGTCGTTCTTAGACGTGCCGTAATTTAGACGCATTGAATGCTCAACCTTTCTTTTTTAAGGTTTTTGGAGCAAGCAATGCGTCTTTTTTTATTTTTTTCATCTATAATTCTAGCACTTAGCCTTTCCTCTCCCTCAATGGCACAAATAGCACATCCTATGTTTGATAAAACAAAAGGGACTATCTCGCTGGCTGGAGAGGGCAAAGTCAACGCACAGCCAGATATCGCCTATATTACTTCTGGCGTTATTGCGATTGCAAAAACCGCTCAAGAGGCTTTATCGCAAAATTCAAGTTCAATGGCTCAGCTAGTTGACGTGCTTAAAAGTGCAGGGATTGAAGATCGTGATATTCAATCCTCTAATTTTAATATCTCCCCGCAATATGCCTATAATAATAATTCAGCAAATAACCAACCACCAAAAATTGCTAATTATCGGGTGAGCAATAATGTTACTATTATTGTGCGGGACATTGATAATTTAGGAAATATCATCGACCAAGCGGTAAGTGTTGGCGCAAATTCTATTAATTCGGTTTCGTTTGGTGTTGATGATCCGAGTGATTTATTAAATGAAGCTCGTAAATTAGCCATGGCAAGCGCCATCGCAAAAGCGCAATTATATGCAAAAGCGGCTAATGTTTCTTTGGGCAAAATTAAAGTTATTTCTGAAAGCTCTGGCTTTATGCCTCCTCCTTTTCCTATGGAAATGTCCAGAGTAGCAATGGCGCAAGATAGTGCATCAACCCCAATGCAATCAGGTGAATTGACATTTAGAACTAGTGTTAGTGTGAGTTGGGAATTGGAGCAGTAATCAGCCAAAAAAAACCTGATAAATCATTTTTGCGCTAACTAGTAATAAAAATAGCATAAATACTAATTTGAGCTTTTTTGCATCAAACCTATGCGCTAGTGCCGCCCCGAGCGGTGCAGCGAGAGTTGCAACAACACCAATGAGAATTAAAGCTGGAATATTGATATAACCAATAGATAATGGTGGCCGCCCTTCAACTCCTATACCCGAAATAATAAACCCTAACGCTCCCGGCACAGCAATAAGCACGCCAAGTGCCGCCCCAGTGCCCACGGCTTTATGCATATTATGGCCAAAAGCCACCAGCGAAGGCACACTAAGCGAGCCACCCCCAATTCCCATTAGAGCAGAAATATAGCCAACAATAAAAGCAATTATTCTATGAGTGGGCTTTGAACTTTTAAGCTGTCCAATAAAACGCTCCTGCACTGATAGCAGCATATTTAACGCTACAAACAAAGCGACAACTGCAAAAATTATTCTAAGCATATCACCAGAATAATAGCGTGCCATTAGCCCGCCCAAAAGTGAGGCAATGATAATGGGAAGCGCCCATAATTTAACAATATCTAACATCACCGCTTCACGCCTAAAATGCGCCAAAGCGCTAGATGTACCCGAAGCGATTATCACCGCCAAAGATGTGCCAACTGCAACATGGTGATAAATATTTGCGCTAATTCCTATAAAGCCAAACGCCATTGCCATAGCAGGCACCATAATAATACCACCACCAACACCGAATAGCCCAGCCAATAGACCAGCCAGAACCCCTGCCCCAATCAAGCCAATTATAAGAGGAAAATATTCGCCAATCAGCGCCATAAATTATTCTGCACCGGCAGAAATGAGAAGCTCAATAGTTTGCGCACGGCGATTTTTGGGGGTTTTACAAACCGAGTTGAGCGCTGTTTTATTCTTTTTGCTTTTTATATTCACATCAGCACCTGCGTTTAATAATAGCTTTATCTCTTCAATATTGCACCAACTTGCCGCACTAACTAGAGCATGAATACCATTGCGCCCAACCGCATTTACATCAGCTCCTGCATTAAGAAGCAATCTGGTAACGTCCTCACCGCCCTGCCTACCAGTAGCCAAATATAGCAAAGGATCGCCAAAGCGACTTTCCTTATTTGGATCTCCACCCTCAGCTAAATATTGACTTAATTCTTTTGCATTATCTTGCTGCACTGCAGAGGCAATATCATATTCTGGCTTGCGCGGCTGGCAGGCAGAAACAAGAATAATTAGAAAACCAACAAATATCCATTTGCCAAAACTTCTCACCTAATAATCCTTAATATATGTTATTGAAAAACACTATATATTGATATTATTACTTAAGTGACAAGAATTGCAAGTTAGCTTGTTCAAATAGCTTTTACAGGCTGCCGTAAAATGGTTCTCAACTTTTCTGGAGCAACTCTTCGTGGATCATTTAGGTATATCTCATGATGATACCCTCTTGGAACTAAGCCATTAGCTGGCATAAATTCATTGTGCATTTTGGCAATGGTTGGACCTTCTTCACTGTAGGGGCCAATATGCATGATTTGCACAGATTTCCCCTCAGTAAAATCTTCCATGCGTAGGCTTGGCGGCCTATCACCAAGTTTCTTAGTAGCCTTTTCTACCGCCTCATCAAACAATTCTTGCAGCTCACCCCTATCCCAATCAGGCAATGTAATGATCATGCGCCATTTCCAATTATCTTTATTCATATCAATAAAATCATTCATATCATCAGCCCACCAAAGCCCTTCAAGTGGCGGAGCAACAAAATCTTTGCCATATTTCTTTTTGGCAATGAATTTTATCGGATAGATAACCGAATAAAGCCACGCAACCGCTTTACCATAAGCCTTATCACTGGGCGAGCCTTCGCCATCAATCATTACGAATGGCATTTCTGGTACATCAACAATAGAAAATTCTTTGTGCGTTGGCTGATAAAATTCCTTTAGCTTTTTCTTTATATCTTCTTTTTTCATTTGTTTTTCTCCCAAGTTTTTAATTGTGTTTGCAATCCATTTTCGCTCCGCCTGCATTTGCAAAATTGCATGTTCAAACATGCTCATCACAAAGTCAGGTAACGCGCTTTGTTTTGCTTTTTCTTTCAGGCGGGCAATTTCTTTAGCGATTGCACCATCACGCTTTTTAAGAGAGGCAACCCCCTCACCTTTTTCAAACATCGCCCAATTAGCCATTCCAAGCATTAAAGGATTTGTTTGCGGCTCTAGCTTTTCAATCGAGCCCTTCAGCGCTATAAAAAGCTCTTCACCACCCCTCTTTGTAATATAAAATGCTTTTGGCTCTTTAGAATTTTCAGCCCTAGTATCTAACATAATCGGCGTAATTAGCTCCGCCTTTTCAAGCCGTGCCAAAACATAATAAATCGAAGAAAAAGCAATGTCCGTCCATTCCCGCATTCCACGCTCTTTAATCAATTTCTCAATTTCATAACCATATCTCGGCGCTTCATTGACCAGACTAAGAATTGCCAATTCTGCATTAGTGAGTCTCTTTTTCATATTCTAGCACTAGAATAGATAAATATAAATGTCAAATGAAGTATAATTGCTCGCTTTAGTGTCTTTGCTGGGCTGTGTTGGCGTGAACGTACTAGTTAATCTTGATATCTATAGTGTTTAGCATTTTCAATGCCAAATACTATAATGCGTTAAAGTATCATCAAGCATTATACCAATTATCACAATAAACCCACACGCTCTGTCCAATCGTTTTATTAAAAACCAAAAACAATCAAAACATTAGCTAAATGCATTTAGTAAACTATCAGCTTAATTCATAACGAAAGTCACAAAATTTTGCCCCCTCCATTATGGTTTGAGTTCTAGTTAGTTTCATTTTTGGGTTATAGCCAATGCAAAATGTTCCATCTCGATTGCATGACAATAAATGCCCAATTTTGGCTAGTCCCATTTCCTTATACATATCTGCATAGGCGCAATGGGTGATATCATATTCTAGATGCTGTTTTGTTTTTTTGTGCATTTTTCGCTTTAGAGCGCCGCCCATTTCCCATAATTTTCCAAGCTCAGCAAAATCTTCTAGGCTTGGCTCTTTTCCGTTTAATTTACGAAATTTTTCTCCCTGCTCAATGGCGGCTTTTTTTATTGCTATTTCTATTGCTTTATTTGCCTCTTGCTCACCATATCGTTCAAGTAAAACATCATAGATATTTTTAACAATTTGTGCCTCAATGCGCCTTTGCTCAATCATTGATATGGTTTGCATTGGAATGGTTTGGGGTTTCTCTTTGCTCATTTTATAATCGCCTTTTTTTTGGTTTTTGTTTGTCTTTCCAACGATAATAGGCAAGCGCTGATGGGGCAAGTTTTCGTGCTACGGAATGAAATGCAAATGGCTTTGGCTCACTTAGAGGCAAAGCAATATCGGTTTTGCCATCAATAATTGCTGCAAATTCACGACCAAGCGAAGCAGCGAGCGCCAAGCCACGCCCATTGCAGCCCGACCAACTCCAAAAACCATCGCCCAACTGATAAAAATGGGGGAAACGATCTTGGCTTACTCCAATATAACCAGACCAGATATGGGTAAATTCTGGCCTTCCCATTTGTGGGAAAGCTGTTGCTAAGCGATTGCCAACAAGTTTTTTTAATCGTTGCTTTGCATTGCCCTTATAAATAAGTGCACCGCCAGAAATCAGGCGATTGCGTGCATCATAGCGAAAATATTGCAAATCTCCTCTTGTGTCTGAAATTGCTTGACGCTTTGGAATAATGCTATTTTGTAATTGTTTGTTCAATGGTTTTGTTGCTAATTGAAAGGAAATCACTGGGACAATAGATTTTGCAACTTTAGGCTGTAAATTAGGTACTAAATCATCGCTATAGGCATTTGTTGCCAGCAATAATTTATTTCCCTTTACCTGCCCATGTTTGGTGCTAACTTGCCAACTATCTCCCTTGTTTTGAATAGTTAAGGCAGGGCTATTTTCGAAAATTTGCACTCCGTATCGTTTGGCAGCTTTTGCCAAGCCTTGAGTAAACATTAGTGGGTTAATATGCCCACCTGTTGGATTTAACATTCCGCCATACCAGTTTTTTGAGCCAATCATTGCGCTAGCCTGATCCCTATCAAGCATTTTGCATGGCGCACCATATTTTTGCCATGCAGAATTTCGCCATTCGCTAATAGATAAATGCGCCAATGAATGCGCAGGTTGAAACCAACCTGTTTGCTCTGCCTCGCATTCAATATTTTCATCTTTTGCCAGCTGAAATAAATAATTTGCACTATCTCTAATCAGCGCAACAAACCGCTCGCCCACCTCGCCATATCTCTTTATAATTTCATCTGGCTCTGCACCCGAAAGGACAGGAATAACTTGCCCATTATTGCGCCCTGAGGCGGCTGACCCAATTCGCCTACCCTCAATCACAACTACTTTATGCCCATTCTTTGCCATATGAAGCGCACTAGAAAGGCCAACAATTCCAGCGCCAATAATTATAATATCAGCGCTAATATCACGATCTAATATGTGCGCCTGCTCCTTCGAAGAAGCAACGCTATCCCAGATTGAGGTGGTATGGTTGAATTTTTCAAAATTAAACATGATTATCTTTTAAGCTAAAATAATAATTCTCAGCAACAAAAACTTGAAATTTAATTTTTTGATATTGATAAATATCTTAAGTTTTTACTTATCTCAAGGTTATACATTTCTTTTTCCATTCTACTATTTATAACTTGCTAATAGAACTTGCCCTTGTATTACTCGCCCTTCCTTGCCTTGAGCAGGGATCTCAGCCAGAATACACGTAGACCCCCGATCAAGTCGGGGGAAGTGCAGAGACAAATTAACGAAAATGCGAAGAGTAGTTTATTCTTGTCGCATTATTTCTTCAACTAGATCACTTTATTAAGCCTGAATCCTACGGCGGCGATATTCGCTGGCTATGAAGATAAATATGCCAGCAGCAACCCAACCTAAAATCATTCCTACCCAATCAATGCTTGAGGCAAAGTTTGGTGCGAAGTTTTTTATAGAAATTATTTCCGTAAGTTTTAATCCATTAATTGGGTTAGCATGTTCCATATTTGGTAATATTTCAGATAGGATAATAAAAGGAGCTTTGAAACGCTGTTCCATTAGAGCTGCAAAATACCCTTCCCCGCTAAATGTTGCTAGCGCTTCAACTCCAGAACCCACTAGCATAATTAAAATGAAAGCAGGTACAGCCCAGCCACGTAAAATTGTTCCCAGCAATCCGACTGCACTAAATAATGGCAAATACCACAATAAAGTTAGGGTAAATAGCACCAACATAGAAGCTAGCAGGTTTAAGAAAGTTGGCACGCTTGGTGCTAGATTAAGGGCAGAAACTATCGGAATATTGATGCTTACCAGCAAAAATGCAATATAAGTCGCAATAGCTGCAATAATTGACCATGCCATTATTACAATCGGAAACATAATCATGCCAGCTATAGTTTTTGTTGATATAATTTGCAGGTCGGAAACTGGTAAGGATTTCCAAAAAAGTAGCGCATTATCTTTCCTGTCCGAACTAAAGCTGGCGGCAAAATAAAAGAACAGCATTATCAACATAAAGAGCAGCCAACCCATAACTGATGCTGCATAAGTGAAATTAAACAGATCAAATCTAGCATCCGAATTGGACGCAACAAAAGCACCCCTTTGCCAAACATTTCCATTATTCATCATGCCAAACAAAAAAGTTAGTGTGATAATTATTATGAAAATCGCTGGAACATAAATGAATGCCACTTTATGCTCAATTAGTTCTTTTTTCAAAAGGGCTATTGTTGTTTTTAGGATCGAAATACTCACTTTGCTGCTCCCATTGTTGCGGCTTTTTGGCTTGCGTCTTTTTTCTCCATAAGGGCGACAAATAAATCTGAAATTGAAGGTGTGCTAATTATGCCAAAAGCTTTTGCAATTTCCTCCTCCAAATCATCAAAAATCATAATATCTTGTCCCATTTGCTTTGTCGTAAAGATGGGATTATGCGCCATCGCCTCTTGCTTTGCTTCTGGTGCAACCAAAATCTGAATATATCTATTAGAAATATCATCCATATTAGCATCTAAAACTATCCTACCATCACGAATAAAAATCAGATCTGTAAGCAAATGTTCAATCTCATCAACTTGGTGCGTGGTGATTAGGATAGATCGGTTTTCACTCATATAATCCTCGACCAATCGCCTATAGAATTTTTTGCGAAATGTAATATCAAGACCAAGCGTTGGCTCATCAAGCACTAAAAGCTTAGCATCTATCGCCATAACGATTGCTAAATGAAGTTGCGCCATCATGCCTTTAGAAAGGCTCTTGATTTTCACATTATCTCTTATATCGCCATCAGCTAGAATTTGCTCAGCTTTTTGGCGGTTAAAATTGGGGTGAATATCCTCTACCAAACTCAATAATTCTGTAACTTTTAGGAAACGTGGCAGACTAGCAACATCAGAAATAAAAGCGGTATCCAGCATCATTTTCGAGCGGTTGGTAAATGGGTTTAGTCCAAGAACCTTCACATCACCTTCATAAGAAATCAGCCCAAGCAAAGCGTTTATTGCGGTGGTTTTTCCTGCACCATTATGCCCAATAAGCCCGTAAATTCTACCTCTAGGAATTGTAAAATCAATGGAGTGTAGCACTTGTTTTTTGCCATAATTTTTGACTAAACCCTTAACCTCAACTATTGCGTCATTTGTTTGCATTTTATTTCTTTCTAGTGTTTTTTGTAATAAGATCTTTAGCGCTTAACCCAAGCGCCTCTATTCGTTTTGCAATATTTGGCCATTCTTGATTGATGAATTGTTCTTTTTCATATTTTAGCAATTTCTTACGAGCATCAGTGGATAAAAACATACCAACACCTCTCTTTTTTTCGATAACCTCAAGCTCTAATAAAGACTGATAAGCCTTAGTTACCGTGAGTGGATTAACAGAAAAATCTGCTGCAATTTGACGAACAGAGGGCAATGGTTCATCTTCTTTTGCCCCGCCAGACAAAATTAAATCAATAATTCTTTGTCTAATTTGAATGTATATTGGTTGTTTGTCGTTCCATATAATCATGTGCAATGCCTAGTTAGTGTTATATATGTGTAACACACTAACTTACAATGTCAATCATTATTTTTCTGATTTTTTATACTGATAAATGCCAATATCAATAATGCCCTCATCAAAACCTGCCTCGCAATAGCTTAGATAATAAATCCATTTACGCTTAAATTCTTCATCAAAGCCAAGCTGCTTTATTGCTTCCCATTGCTCAATAAAATTCTCACGCCAAATTGCCAATGTTCTTGCATAAGATTTTGCAAAAAATTCGCTTTGCTCTAGCTCTAACCCTGCCCTTTTGCCCTGCTCATACATTGCCTGTTTGGTTAGCAACATACCACCGGGGAAAATATAACGTTGGATAAAATCAGGGTTATTCTTATAATGAGTAAAATTACTCTCGCTAATTGTTATAGCCTGAATGGCAGCTTTGCCGCCAATTTTTAGCCTATCATGCACTGCCCTAAAATACTCACCCCAATGTTCCTCGCCTACCGCCTCTATCATTTCTATTGAGCAAACATTATCATATTCACCTTTGCCATCTCGATAATCTTCAAAATGAAATGAGGCCAAATCTTCTAAGCCCTCATTTTTTATTACGCTTCTTGCATATTTTAGCTGCTGATTTGATAGTGATACGCCATAGGTTTTTGCTTTATATTGTTGAGCTAAAAACTTGGCAAATCCGCCCCACCCGCAACCTATTTCAAAAACCCTTGCGCCCCGTTTTATATCAGCCATTGTTGCGGCTTTTTGAAATTTTGCTATTTGCGCTTGCTCAAGTGTCTGGTTTTCATTCTCAAAAAAAGCAGAGGAATATGTCATTGAAGGGTCAAGCCAAAGCGAATAAAAATCATTGCCCAAATCATAATGTTCAGCAATATTTCTCCTTGCGCCTTGCTTGGTATTTTTGCGAGATAAATGATAAGCAAGATCGTGTGCTGCTCGTTTAATTAGCCCTTTTCCTGCTTTGTCGAACAATTCTTTATTCTTCAAAAAGAACCTAAAAACATTGACTAAATCATTGCTTTCAATATCGCCTCTCATATAGCTAGAAGCAAAGCCAACCGTTCCTCTTCTTTTTATTTGGCTAAAAAGCTTGAGATTATTTAGTTTAAGATGAGCGTGATTTTTTGAAGATCTATCGCCAATAGTACGTGTGCGACCATTGGGTAAAGTTATAGAGAGCGCACCCCATTTGGGTGTTCCAAACAAATTTGCGCCAAGCAATTCCGTAATTCTTGAGCTAATATTTAGCCAAAAACCACCTTTATTATCTTGTCCTTTAGTTACAACATTTCCCATAACATCACCTAAAGTATAAATAGTAATGTAGCATAAATATTTCAAGTGTCAAAATTATGGGCTATAAAACCATCAATCACTCAGATAGCAAATTGGCATATCATTATGAATAGTTTAGTATATTGTGATATTTTAGCCCATATGAGGTAGTGCTATGACACTAAAAGCCTGATACTGGTTTTTATTTTGAATTGGGGCATAAAATGAAAACAACAACTGCAATTATTCTAGCGATGATGATCGGATCTCCTGCACTAGCGCAAATCACACCACTTGCTGGTGCGACCCCTGGTACTACCTGCGAGTGTTACGATGGAGGGTTTTTATTTGGTAGCTACAATTACACGCCGCAAAACAGCGCACAATCAGAAACCCTGCAATTCAAATGTGGTTTACAAGGGTGGGAGCAGGCATTTAATGATGGCCTTTATGAGGGCTACAAGGATTACTTGGTAAGCAAAGGCGACTATTCGCTTGGCATGGGAGACGGATTTTGCCCATATTCAAACTATTGATAAAAAAGGCTGGTTCACAAATAAATTTGCCAGTTCAATGCTTTTGAATAATATTAATAATTTTCTACTTTAACATTCAAATTATGGGCTAAAACCATCAATAGCCCGTAATTGCACTTTTTCTCGTCCATTCCAGTGGTTTATGCCCAAAGAGCCAGCAATATGAACAGG
>JAMONS010000064.1 GCA_027065555.1 Hyphomicrobiales bacterium
TTTCAAGCCAGTTGAAAGACGATTCTGTGTTGTTGACATCATGTCAGCAGTTGATTGTAGTGAAAGCAGGTTGGTACGCACTGCACTGGATAAGGTTATTTCGCCCATTTTGAACTCCTATTCAAGGTCGATTACTAAAAAATCTCTTTCTGAGATGAATACATAATGCACCTTAGGGTTTTAGATTTAGTTAAAATTTTAAATAATTTTGAAATTGCGAATTATTTGGCTAGCTTTGTTTGTTGTTGTTTTTCAATAGGTTAATATAGATTGTAGAAAGGGGGCTAATTGTTTTGTTAAGGTTTTGGCAACTATATCTCTGTGTTTTTGCTGTTTTTGGGTTAAGTTTGTAGTGATTCTAAGTCTTGTTGGCTCTTTTATTCTTGCCGCCGTTTATTTATCTCACGCTAGTTCGCTCTGCTCACGCTCCGATGGGGCGGCGCTAGCGCCGGCGAGCCCAAAGCTCGCTGTCCTGAGAGGATGAGTTCTAAATGCACCTCACCCTGCCTGTCCGCCGAAGCCTTGGCGTAGGTGGAACACCCCGCCGTTTATCCTTTTTCCATGCTTGCTCAGCGGTTATTTTATATTGATAGGTCAACAACTCCCTTATGCTTTTGCATATTACTGTTTTTTGGCTGGTTTTTAGAAGTTTTAGCGCTTCTCTCAACTGCCTTATCAGAACTAGCAAAGGTTAGGCTTTTGGGTATGGCAGTGCGAGTGGCATAAGAGTTTGAAATTGTAGTAACTCTAGTCATATAACTAATCCCTATAATTCGTCATTTAACGAAGTAGAATTAGCTAAAAATATTTAAGCGCAATTATTATTGCTTTGGCAATTTTATTAAAATTTGAAATATTATTGTTGGCTAAAGCGCTCTATCGATTGATAGCCCACGAGCAACTTGTGGTTTTTGCGAGGATAATAGTCCACTATCATTATAGGTTCTTGGCTTTTCATTAGCGCCAACTGATTTTGCTACATCGCTTAAAATATCTTGCGCTACAGTTTTAGCAGTTGCTAGCACACGTAAATTATCTGCCATTTGTGTTGCTAGGCTTTCATGGCGTGCTTGTAATTGGTTTAGCTTTTCAGGGGCTTCTATTTTAAGTCGCTTGGCTTCTCGCTTAACTGCCCGTGCCAACATTACATAATCTTGGCTAAGTTGTGTTTTTTCTGGAGTTAGCGTTCCAGCTTCCTTTAGATGACCTGCACGCAATAACATTGTTTCACGGTTCATAACATTAACTAATGCGCTTAATTTATCATCAGTTTTGGCGCATAATTCATTTGCATCTAAGCTATCAAGTTGATCTAGGCGTTGAGCGGCGTTCATTTTAATATCCCTCTTTAAGAGCATAGGCATTGTTTTGTGCTGGGCGATATGATTTGGCGTTTTCTTGAATGGCTAATAAATCTGCCATAATTTGATCGGCTAGTCCGATGCCACCGTTTTGTGCCAATAGATTGGCATATTGTTCAGATTGCATTGAGCGCCAAGTGTCCTCGCCCTGACCTCCGCCAAACATTCCGTCGGTTTTAATTGATGAAAACATTTGGCTCATAAGAGTGTTCAAAAACACACCTTCAAGTTCTTCTGCTTTTTGGCGAGCCTCATTCACGTCAAATTTGCCTAATGAATTTTGGCTATTTACAATATTAAATTCCATTACATCACCACCACTTCTGCTTGCAATGCGCCAGCCGCTTTTATTGATTGAATAATGGCAATGAGATCTCGTGGGGTAATGCCAAGCGAATTTAATCCATCAACTAATTCTTGCAGGCTTATTGATTCTGGTACGAGAGCGAGATTACTGCCTCCAATTTCAACGCTTAGATCTGTGCGAGGTACAACAACTGTTTGACCTAGCGTTAGCGGATTAGGCTGTGAAACTTGAGGGCTTTCAGCAATGGTTATCGTAAGATTGCTCTGAGCAATGGCAACCGTTGAAACCCTAACATCTTTGCCCATAACAATAATGCCAGAATTTTCATCTATTACGATTTTGGCGTTGAGATCTGTTTGCACCACTAGTTGCTCAATATCGGTCAATAAATCAACAATATTGCCGTTAAAATTTCTTGGTAATGTTAGGCGCACCGTTGCGGGGTTTTCAGGGACAGCGGTTGCCGAACCAATATAATCATTAATCGCTAACGCTATGCGCCTAGATGTTGTTAGGTCTGGATTACGCAAGGCAAGGCGTAAAGTTCTTTGATTAGCTAATATAAAATTTGTCTCACGCTCAATAAGTGCGCCATTTGAAATTTTACCCGTTGTTGGTACGCCAGAAATAATTGTTGCGCCATCACCTTGTGCCTTAAAGCCATTTATCAAAACTGGACCTTGTGCAATGGCGTAAACTTCACCATCTGCTCCCAAAAGCGGCGTGACCAATAATGTTCCTCCTTGCAAACTATCACTATCACCAAGTGAAGCTACTGAAATATCAATGCGAGAACCTTGCGTTGCAAATGCTGGTAAATTAGCGGTTATCATCACAGCGGCGACATTTTTGGTTCTCACCGTTTCACCACGAGTGTTTACTCCAAGTCGCTCAAGCATTGCTTGTAGGCTTTGTTTGGTGAAAGGAGAATTATTTAGGCTATCGCCAGTGCCGTTGAGACCAACAACTAAACCATAACCAACAAGCTGGTTATCACGAATACCTTCAATATCCACAATGTCTTTTATTCTAGCTGGAGCTGCAAAAGCATTAGTAGTAATTGATAGTGCAATTAGCGCTAAAATAATTGTGTAAATTACTTGCCAATTAGATTTGGCCTTTTTGCTTGAAAAATATTGATTCTTAAACATTTGCTTTCCCGTATCTATAGCCCATCCCCATGGACTAAAATTAATTCACCTATGAATATGCGAGAATTGTGCCAATTTAGAATTTACAAAGAAAAATCTTATAAGGCATTGAAAATAAAAAGAAATATTGCCAATAAAACTGCGTGTTGAAAAAATGGGGATAAAAAAATTTATTAAAAGGCAATTTTTGCCGAGTAAATTAAGGTAATATTAACCACTATAGGCAGAATTTGCCTTAATAGTTTTAATTAGAACATGGTTTGTTTGAATGCGCATAGAAAAATCAGGACAATCTAGCAGAATTAGCTCGAAAGCAAAATCGGGCAAGAGTTCAGGTGCTTCTCCTGTATTTAAGCCTAATATGGGGCAAGATAATGTGCAGGTTGCGCAAGTTAGCGTGAGCGATAATATTACTCCTGTTGATGCTATTTTGGCTTTGCAGGCAGTAGAAGATCCTATCTTTGCCAAGAAAAAGGCGGCACGTTATGGACATTCTATGCTTGATGTTTTGCAAGAAATGAAAGTGGATATGTTGGCAGGAAAAATTACTGAGGGGCACTTAAATAGATTGCTCGCTCTTGTGCAACAAGCTAAATCTTCTTCTGAAAAAGGCCTTGATGATTTAATTGAAGATATTGAGTTAAGGGCACGAGTTGAGTTAGCTAAGCTTGGGCACTTCCCAAATTAATGTGTTTTTTTTAGATAGTTAGCTTAGTCGTCACGATAGACTTTTTCACGTTTTTCGTGCATTTCTTGCGCTTCAAGAGATAGGGTTGCGATAGGTCTAGCTTCAAGACGTGGCAGGCTAATAGGCTCGCCCGTTTCATCGCAATAGCCATAAGTATTATCTTCAATTCGCTTAATTGCCGCATCAATTTTTGATATTAATTTGCGTTGGCGATCACGGGTTTTAAGTTCAAGAGATCTGTCGCTTTCTGATGATGCACGATCAACTGAATCTGGGTGGTTTTGGCTATCTTCTTGCAGGTTTTCAACCGTTTCTCGGCTTTCTCGCAAGATATCCTCTTTCCAGCTTATAAGCTTATTCATGAAATAATCACGTTGATTTTTATTCATAAATTTTTCGTCACTGGAAGGTGTATATCCCTCAACTTTAAGCTTTTTGCCCATTCCCTTAAACCCTTATTTAACTCGACTAAAAGTTGCGCCCTTATAGGTTGGCTTAACCTTTAGGGCAAGGGTTTTATTAACATTTATTAAAGGGGTTTTATTAACATTTATTATTTGATTGCAAGCATAAGCTAAAAGAAAAGGGAGTGGGGCGTAGCGATACGGAAAAGAGCTACGCCCCAATTTTGTTAATACTCTTTTGAGTGCTAACAAATGACATTATTCACTTAAAGTCTTGGGGATATGAATAATGTCGGGGAGGGTTGGGCAAAGATTAGATCTTCGCCAAACTTTACTTCTTGGACTTAAGATTAGAATGGTAGGATTGCGTCAAGTACTTGCGAGCCATATCTTGGTTGTTGTACGTCTGAAATTTGCCCGCGACCACCGTAAGAAATTCTAGCTTCGGCGATTTTTGAGGACATAATAGTATTATCTGCTCCCACATCTTCTGGGCGAATTATGCCAGCTACTAACAGTTCACGAACCTCAAAATTTACTCGAACTTCTTGGCGACCCTCTATCACCAGATTGCCGTTTGGTAAAATTTGCGTAACTACGGCGGCAACACGAGTTTCTAGTTTTTCTGAACGATTAACCGATCCATTGCCACTATCTTTAATTCCTGATTTGGTATCAATTTCAGTGGCGGCAGGAAGGCCGGGCAATGCAGCAGTAAGGGCTGTGCTGAACAGCCCTCCAAGTCCTGCGCTATTTGTTGAGGAGCGGGTTCTGCTTGTTTTGTTTGCAATTTGTGCTTTGTCTGAAATTGTGACTAATACGGTTAGGATATCACCAACCCGACGTGCTCTTTGATCTTTAAAAAAGCCTTTAGCATTACTGCGAAATAAAGAGTTAGGCTGATAAGATACAGCAGTAACTTCTGGCATTGGCATAATGATTGGCGTATATCCCGCTTGCGCTGTTGGGTTGGCTATTGCTGTAAGCACTGGTGCTTCGCCAATATTGGTTAAGCGATCTGTAACAGAACATGCCGCCATTGTGCCTGCTAGTGTGGTTATTGTTAGTAGTTTAAGTGTGTTCTTTAGCATTATACTAGCCTTTTGGTTTTGCAATTTCTAATGGAGTTGCATTGATTTCTACAGTTCCCGGAGCGATGGCCATCGCTTGAACTATGTTTTTTGATGTAAGATTAAGTACGGAAACTAATTCGCCTTTGGCTGCTGAATTTAGCGCCTGACCTTTGATGGTTAGAGTAAGAGGCCCGTTGCGATAATAAAGCGTTACGAAGGAAGAGCGAGCAATTAGCTCAGGCTCAATAACATCTTTTGGAGAAAGCATCACGCCTTTTCGTGTGGCACGCCTGATTTGTTTGCCAATTATTTGATCTAAGTCAGTAAAGCCGTTGCCTTGAGCAAAGCGATATGAAACTAGTCGTAATTCAACATCAGAAGATGATATTATTGCACCAGTTTGTAGTGATTTTATAAGGTGCGGAACATTGGCTAATATGCTAAGCGTTCCGTTGATATTGCGTATTTTATTTTCACCAGAAATTTGAATGAAAGCGTTAAAAGATTGTGCTCTTGGGTAATATTTTAGATCGACTAATACAAGCGGTTTATTTGATAGATCGGCATAAAAATCACCAATATTTTCATTAAATACTATTTCGCCATAAGTGCTGTCATTTAGTAATCCACGATTTGTTAAATCCTCAATAATAGCAATTTTTATGTCTTGCTGCTTTACAATAATTCCTTGTCGCTTGACGCTAACTCGCTCTAAGCCTCTATCTTCAAAATTTACCACCCCAACTTTTGCCGCAGCTTTTTTAATGGCACTAAGGCTGACATTTCCTTTTGTGCCCGGAAAAGGGGAGCGAAACAATGCTCTCTCGGCGTTTATGCCTGCATTGTCGAACATATCGCCAACAGTAACAATTAAAGACGATACTTCAATGGAGGGCTTTAACACTGGTGCGCCAATGGCAGTATTTGCCATTAAGAACGTAAGTGAAAAAGCTAGTATTATTTTGATTGAACGTATCATTATCTTAACTTTCAGTTTAGAACATTTGTGTTGCTGAGCGTAACATTTCATCTGCACCAGAGATGACACGGGCGTTCATTTCATAAGCTCTTTGAGCTGCGATAAGGTCAGCAATTTCGGTTACTGAATTTACATTTGAAAGCTCAAGATAGCCCTGCTGCAAACTACCTAATCCATCTTGTGATGGGGTGCTAACCTGCGCAGTGCCAGAAGCAGCTGTTTCACGAAAGAGGTTACCTCCTATTGCCTCTAGGCCAGCTTTATTAACAAAAGTCGCTAGTTGGAATTGCCCAAGTTGGGTTGGAGTTGAATCATTATCTAAAAATGCTTCAACTACACCATCAGCGCTTATAGAAACTGCACGGGCATTCCCCGGAATTACAATATTGGGCTCAGCTGCATAGCCATCAACGGTCACAATTTGACCAGTTGAATCACGCTCAAACGAGCCATCACGAGTATAGGCAGTGCCTCCATCAGGCATTTGAATAGCAAAAAACCCTTCTCCCTTAATTGCTACATCTAGCTCTTTTTGGGTTGGCGATACATTGCCTTGGCTCATAATGCGAGCAGTGGCCGAAGTCATAACACCAGAGCCTACCGAAACCCCAACAGGAGCTTGTGTTCCTGCGCTTGAAGTTTGACTTCCAGCCCGGCGATAATTTTGATATAATAAATCCTGAAACTCAGCCCTTTGGCGTTTATAGCCAGTGGTGCGCATATTTGCGATATTGTTAGAAATTACTTCAACATTTCGCTCCTGTGCGGCCATTCCCGTCGCTGCGATATATAGTGCCTTCATAATTTTATTCCTTTATTTATGCTTGTAAAGAGCCAAGTTTTTGAATGGCTTTTTGTCTTAATTCTGCTTGAGTTTTTTGTAATTGTGCCAGTGATTGGTAAGCACGGTTCACACGGATCATTTCAGCCATTTCTGCAACGCCAGAAACGTTAGAGCGCTCAAGCGATCCTTGAGAAATTTTGCTATTTAAATCTTGTTGTGGGTTAATGCCAGCGTAAAGATTTCCACCCTCAATGGTTAGGTCTTGAGGGCTCTCAAAAGAAACTATTTTTAAGCGTCCTTTGCTACCTTCATTTGTATATATATTACCATTCGCATCGATTGTGATTTCAGTTTCACTTGGAGAGAAACGAATTTGTCCGCCTTCACTTAGTACAGGATAGCCAGAGTTTGTTACCAAAAGACCAGTATCATCAATTTTTAATTCGCCGTTACGTGTATAGCGCTCACTATCACCTGTTTGCACGGTTAAAAAGCCATTTCCTTGCAGTGCTACATCTAGTGGATTTCCTGTTTGAACAATCGCCCCCGCACTAAAATCATGAATGGTTGCCCAATCTTGCGTATAGGAGATAATTTGATCGTTTCCAGAAAAGCTATTATTGCGTGCAACTGGCATTTTATATTCTTCGAATAATAAAGCCTCAGCCTTGAAACCAGTTGTATTTATATTGGCGATATTGTTCGCAACAACGTCCATTTGCCTTTGCAAGGCAATCTGGCGTGATAATCCAATAATCTGCACATTTTCCATTGCGCTAAAACTCCCGTATCGTTTAGGCCTTATTTGCTTCCCCAAGCATCGGGCTTGCTAAATGAATTGCATGATGCGTGCCAGTTAGAAAAAGGCAATTAAAACATGAGGTTATAATATGTAGAGGTGCATTGCTAATGGGCAAGAATAGAAGGTAGGCAGAAATTGCTAGGCAAAAATTTCCCAGCATAACTAGAAAAGTAACTATTCGTTAACCATCAGCGTTTTACCTATTGTTAAGACTTATATTTAGATTCTTTTATTAAGAGAGTGCTGACAGATGGCAGAAGAAGAGCAAGTTAAAGAAGAAGGCCTAGAAGAGAATGGCGAGGCTAGTGAAGAGCAGCCAGTTAAGAGTAAGAAGAAGCTGTTCATTTTTGCAGGTGCGGGCGTTCTGTTATTATTGATAGCTGCTGGGGCGGCGTATTTCTTTTTGTTTGCTGGGGCAGGTAAAGATGCTGATCCTATTGAGCAAGCGGAACCTGTGTTCTTTTATAATATGGAAACTTTAACGGTTAACTTGGCTACCAGTGGTGATGAAATACAAAAATTTCTAAAAATTTCTGTGTCTTTAGAACTTGAAAAAGAAAGCATGATGGAAATCATCACTCCAAGAATGGTTAGGGTTCAAGACGCGTTTCAAGTATATTTAAGAGAGCTGCGTCCAAGCGATCTTGAGGGGTCTGCTGGTATATATAGGTTAAAGCAAGAGCTGCTTAAGCGAGTGAATTTAGCAATTTATCCTGCGAAAGTTGAAAATATATTGTTCAAAGAAATTCTGGTGCAATAATGGCTGATAATGAAACAGGCGAAATTTCTCAAGAGTGGGATTTAGGTGATTTAGAGGAAAGTAAGAGCTCTTCCTCTAGCGATAGTGAACAGAGCGCTGATTCTGGAGCTAGCGACGATGATATGGCGGCCGAATGGGCTGCAATGATTGAGGGTGGTGGCGATGGCGAAGAAGAGGGTGGTGGTGCCTCTGAAGATCGTGTGCTTGATCAAGATGAAATTGATAATTTGTTGGGGTTTGATCCCAATGTTAGCGATAGTGCTGAACTTTCTGGAGTTCAATCATTAATTAATTCGGCGCTAGTTTCCTATGAGCGTTTGCCGATGCTTGAGATTGTGTTTGATAGGCTTGTTCGTCTCGCAACCACATCCTTGAGGAATTTTACTTCTGATAATGTTGAGGTTTCACTCGATTCAATAACATCGGTTCGGTTCGGAGATTACCTTAATTCAATACCTTTGCCAGCTATTTTAAGTGTGATTAAAGCTGAAGAATGGGATAATTATGGTCTTTTGACAGTTGATTCTAGTCTTATATATTCAATGATTGATGTTTTGTTGGGCGGTCGTCGTGGCTCAAGTGTTGTAAGGGTTGAGGGGCGACCTTATACAACTATTGAAATGGCGCTTGCAAATCAAATGATTGAAGTGATTTTGGCAGATACTAAAAAGGCTTTTGAGCCATTAACTACTGTTACATTTAATGTTGAGAGGCTTGAAACAAACCCAAGATTTGCCACCATTTCCCAACCTGCTAATGCAGCAATATTAATTGAACTTCGCATTGATATGGATGATCGGGGCGGGAAGATTGAAATCTTATTGCCATATGCAACAATAGAGCCAATTCGTGAGCAATTATTGCAAGCGTTTATGGGCGAGAAGTTTGGACGTGATACAGTATGGGAGGGACATTTAGCTAGTGAAGTATTTGCATCAGATACAAATATTGAAGCCGTTTTGCACGAGATGGATGTTCCGCTATCCAAGCTTATGAAATTGGCTGTTGGTGATAATTTTATGTTTGAGCAATCGCCTAGTGACCCAATTAAATTACGTTGTGGGGATGTTGAATTAAGCGAGGGTGTTATGGGGCATGTTGGAAAGTATATTTCAATAAGAGTAACAAAACCGCTTAACCCACCAAAAGTTACTATGGCGGTATTTGAAGCACTTGATGAGCAGATGGAGAATAGATGATGAGTGAAATTCCTTTAGGACTAGTAGTTGAAATAGGCGTTGCTATTTTATTAATGATGACAATAGGTTATTGTTTTGTATTGAATAATCGGTTGAAAAAATTGCATGCAGATAAAAATGCTCTTAGGCAAATGGTTACAGATCTAGTTCAGGCAACAAATCTAGCTAATAGTGCCATTTCTAGTTTGAAAGACAATGCGACTGAAGCGGACATTATGCTTAGTGCTCGACTTCAAGACGCAGATATATTTGCTAATGAATTAGCAAATCATATTAGTTCTGGGCAGGCTGTATTAGAGCGTATTTCACAAATCACTCAAGCGGCTTCACAAAAGAGTACTTCTAAAGACCAAGTTCGAGAGCAAGGTGCTAATGCAGCTCTAAAGAGGTTGCGTGAATATCAGTTGCATAGGGAGAATGCGGCATGAGATCTATTCGTTTGTTGCCAATCGTAATGATGGCAGCATTTGCTTTATTATTGCTAAAAACCGTTGGTTTAATCACTCAGGGTAATTATGTTTTATCGGGTACAAATTCTGCTTTTGCTCAACAGGATACGCTTAGTGATTCTGAGGTAAAGGCTGCAGAAAAAGCATCGCAAGCGTTATTCTCCCGACAAGGGCAAACGCCAATAGGTAGTTCGCAAATTGATGCTATTCCAATGAAAGAAAACAAGGATGGCGATAAAATCGCTATTGGATCGACTGATGGAGTTAACAATACCGAAAGGGCTGTGCTTGAGAGATTGAGTGAGAGAAGGGTGGAGCTTGATTTGTTAAGGGATGAGCTTGATATGCGTGTTGTGCTGATTGATGCAGCTGAGCAAAGATTAGCGCAAAGAGTCGCTGGTCTTGAGGAATTAGAAGCACGAATTGCAGCTTTAGTCGATGAAAGAAAAGCACTTGATGATACTCAATTTAAGGGTTTGGTTTCAATGTATGAAACTATGAAACCTGGTGATGCGGCAGAAATTTTTAATGCGCTTAATATGGAAATTCTGTTAAAAGTTTCGCGCTCCATGAGCTCAAGAAAAATGGCGCTAGTGCTAGCGAAAATGAATAGAGAAAGGGCTATGGCTCTAACT
This sequence comes from Hyphomicrobiales bacterium, assembly GCA_027065555.1. GTDB lineage: Bacteria > Pseudomonadota > Alphaproteobacteria > Rhizobiales > Devosiaceae > S141-66. The sequence continues at coordinate 10,593 of JAMONS010000064.1, forward strand.
ATACAGCTAGCTGTTGTTGAGGTTGACCCGACATTTGAAGCTCCGGACGATGATGTTGCTAGTCTGCCGCAAATTGTTGGGCAATAGAGATATTAAGTTTTCCTACCTAGTAAGGTGGTGTTAAAGAGAAGTGGGTATAGTTAATTTTGATTTATCTGTTTCTAAAATGGCAGCTTAGAATGATTGCTTTGAATTATATCGATAAAAAATATTCTTTTTGTCAATTTTGGCGTCTGCTTTTAATTGGTATACTATCCCTTTTTATTATTTTTCCTATATCTAGCTTTGTGAGTGTTGCACAAGCGCAATCATCGATGAATGCTAGTATTGAGGGCGAAAAAATTGACCAGTTTGCTAGAATTATTATTAGTTTTGATCAGCGATTTGATCTGCCGAATTATAAAATTAATTCAGAAAATGGTATTCTAACAATAGAATTTGATGACCCTGTAAATATTATTCTACCCGATTTATCTGAAACTTTACCACAATTTATAATTGCTTCAAGAATTGATCCAGATAAGCGTGGGATACGGTTTGCACTAAAAACAGATTTTCGTATTAATAAAGCGGAGGCAGGGGAGCAATTATTTATTGATATTTTGCCACTTGGGTGGCAAGGTGCTAACCCTGGTTTGCCTGCTGAAATTGTTGAAAAATTATCATTGCGTACAAAAGAAGCGATTGCACTAGCTGCGCAAAAACAAAAAGAAAAATATATTGAAGAGAATAGCCCAAAAGCTGTTGTGCATGTTGGCAGACATCCGACATTTGTGCGCCTGTTGGTTGACTGGTCTATTGATGTTGAGGGGGAATATGTTTTTGAAGGGCAAAATAGTGAATTAAAATTTGATTGGCCAGTACCTATTGATCTTTACGCATTGCAAGTGGATTTGCCACCTGAAATTATTTCTGTGAGCAATGATATTGACGTTGAGGGGTCAACGATATTGTTAGAAGTTGAGAAAGGAGTAGTTCCAAGGTTTTTTATTAATTCCAAAAAACAATATGTGATTGATATCGATCTTATAAAAGGACACTCTAACGAAATAGATATTACTTCTATACTTAGTGATGGCGATGGAGGAGAGAATATTGCTTTGAACGATGGGCGTTCAAATAATATGAAAGATAATAACACAGTTCAAATTGATGTTACTAGCGGCAAGGGTATAGTTGTTGAACCAGTAATTGAGAAAATTGGCACTACAATTCGCATGGTTTTTCCATTTGAAAATGAAACCGCTGCAGCTGTTTTTAAGCGAGGGGAAACATTATGGATGGTATTTGAAACTTTATCTTCGATTAAAGCGCCAACGAATTTAGATGATTTTTCTTCGCTTAGCGATAACTATAATGTGGTCAATGGTTCTGGTACTTCTATAGTCCGCATTGGATTGCCGCCGAGTAAACTTGCAACACTTGGCTCAGAGGGTCGCTCATGGGTTCTTTCGCTTGGTGATATTATATTAAAGCCTGGTGCACAACTTAAGTTGGGCAAAAAGCAAACGGGGCAGGGTCTGTTTGAAATAGTTGTTGATATGGTCGGGGCGGCAAATGTGCATCAAATCCGTGACCCAGAAGTTGGTGATGTGCTTGAAGTTGTGACAGCTTTCCCTCCCTCGCTTTCTCTTACACGTTCTATTTCTTTTGTTGAGTTTAACGCTCTAAGATCTATTCATGGCTTGGTTATTCAGCCCTTGCACGAAAATATTTTACTTCGTCTAGAGGGTGAAAAAGCTATTATAAGCTCAAAGAAGGGACTTATTGTTTCAACAGATCAGTCTGCTAGAGTTAGTAATCCTAAAGATTTAGAGGGAGTTAGTCGTGTTGGATTTATTAATCTAAAGGATATGATTGAAAAAAATCCAATAAGATTTTTATCACGTAGAAATGGTTTGGCGCAATTAGCATCAGCTGCAGGGCAGGGTGAGAGAGCGCAAATGTTGTTGAATTTAGCACAATTTCATTTAGCCAATGAATATTCTTATGAGGCTATTGGGATTTTAGATGTTGCCCAAAGTGATATAGCTTCAATAAATACTTCTATTGCGATGCAAGTTACAAAAGCCGCTGCATTAACTCTTGCCAATAGAAGCGATCAAGCGTTGCAAATATTAAATGATGAGAATGTTGCAAATGAAATGGATGCTATGATTTGGCGTGCTATTGCAAAACAAAAAATGGAAGATTTTTCTGGCTCTCGTGAGGACGCTATTTTAGGTGAAACAGTTATTATGAATTATCCTATTTGGATAAGAAATCAATTTTTTCTTTCATCAACTTTAGCGGCGATTGAGCATGGCGATATTACTCTGGCTATTCGCTATTTATCTCAAATAGAGAGCGCAGGATTTAGCGAAGAAAATTTGGGGAAATATATTATACTCTCAGCTCGCATTGATGAAGCGCAAGAACGCTTTGATGAGGCGTTGGATACTTATGGGCAAGTTCTCTCTAGCGATAATCGTCCCTCTCGTGCTGAAGCGGTCTATCGAACCTTGATGTTATTACGCAAGATGGGGCGGCTAAATTCTGTGCAAGCGTCTGAGACTTTAGCTATCGAAACATTGATTTGGCGTGGTGATAGATTAGAAGCAAAAATGTTAACCCTGTTAGCAGAACTACAATTTGAAACGGGTGCTTATCGTGAGGCATTTGAAAATGTACGTCAGTTTTCTAAATTTCAAGTGACAGGTGAAGGTGCCAATGAATTATTTGCTTTGGCTCAGAAAGAATTTTCTGAATTATTCCTTGATGGGAAAGCTGAAACCCTTGAGCCAATTAAAGCACTTAGCCTGTATTATGATTATCGTTATTTAACGCCAGCTGGTGCTAAGGGTGATCAAATGATACGAAATCTTGCTCGGCGTTTGGTTAAGGTTGACCTTTTGGAGCAGTCGGCGCAATTATTGCAATATCAAGTAGATGAAAGGCTTGAGGGCGTTGCAAAGGCGCAAATTGCTGCTGATTTGGCGGTGATATATTTAGCTGATAGATCACCTGAAAAAGCAATAAAATTATTAAATTCTACTAGGCTTGCTGGAATTCCGGCAAGTTTGGAGCGCCAGAGAAGAGTTCTTGAGGGAAGAGCGCTTATTGATGTTGGGCGTGAAGATTTGGCGCTTGATATATTATCAAAAGTAAATGGAAAAGACGCAGACCTGCTTAAAATTGACGCTCAATGGCAGGCTAAGCGTTATTCTGAGGCTGGGGAAATTATTGAGCAATTATATATATGGGAGCTTGAGCAGGGTAATCTTTCAAAGCTTGCACGAGATAATATAGTAAAGGCCGCTGTTGGTTATGTGCTAGGTAATGATATTATTGGCTTAAGTCGCCTTAGGCTTAAATATGGAGAGGCGATGGCGACAACGCCTGAATGGCCCTTATTTAGTTTTGTTTCAAGTGAAGTAAACTCCTCAAGCGTGCAATTTTCAAAACTTGTTAGAGAAATTGCTAATCTTGATTCAATGAATGCTTTTTTGTTAGCTTATAGACAGAATTATGGATCTGATGGGGCTTTGACGCCTAGCAATAGGTGACTTTATATATCTCACGCTAGTTAGCTATGCTCACGCTCCGACCTGCCGAGCCGAAGCTCAAAGAGCGTAGGTTGATGGGGCGGTATTTTATTCACGCTCACGCCGCTAAGGCTAGCGCCGGCGAGCCTAAGGCTCGCTATACTGATAGATTAATGAATTTAATATATCTCATTCTAGTTCGCTATGCTCACGCTCCGATGGGGAGCACTTTACTCACGCGTTCTTATTCGTTTTGGAGCATTATCAAATTGGGTAATAGTTTTGGCTGTTTTAGAAGATTGATTTATGTAATTATATTTATGCAGTTTATGAATGGTTCTAATATAATGAAATTTTTAACAATATTAATCATCAGTATAATAATTGGCATGTCTAATTTGGCATACGCTCAAAACCAACCCTCGTTTTCTCTTCCAATAGATTGTGAGTTAAATATTACGTGTTTTATTCAAAATTATGTTGATATTGACCCTAGCGAAAACGTGCGTGATTATACTTGCAATAAAGCATCATATAACGGTCATAAGGGCACGGATTTTCGTCTTTTATCTACTCTCTCAATTCAAAAGGGAGTTAGGATTCTTGCTGCTGCTTCTGGTGTTGTTAAAGCCACTCGTGATGGCATGGCTGACAAGTTGGCGCTAAACATTGATGATCCGTCAATCAAAAATCGTGAATGCGGTAATGGCGTTGTGATTGATCATGGTAATGGCTGGGAAATACAATATTGTCACATGAAGAAAGGTAGCGTTATTGCCAAAAAAGGAGAATTGGTTGAGCAAGGAGAGGAAATAGGGCAGGTTGGATATTCTGGTTTGGCACAATTTGCTCAACTTCATATTACGGTGCGTCAGAATGATAGAATTATAGATCCATTTACTGGGAATGATAATTTTAATGCCTCATGTTCTTTAGCTCAAAATACTAGTAGCGGGTTATGGGACAAGGCACTAAAAAAACAGCTTATCTATAAACGAGGTGATTTGTTACAAAGCGGATTTTCAACTGCGATTGTAACACCTGCTAGCCTTGAAGGTGGTGAAGCTTTGCAAATTCCTTTCTCAACATCTGCGCCAGCCATTATTATTTATGCCAGATTTATTAATCTTGAAAGGGGTGACAAAATAAGTTTTGAAATATTGGGCCCATCTGGTGAGTTGATAAAAAATATTACCGACCCACTTGAGCGCAATAAGGCGCACTATGTTGCTTATTCAGGTAAAAAACGCCCCAAAGATGGCTGGGAGGAGGGGAGTTATAAAGGAAAAGTGAAATTATTGCGTGAGGGTGAAACCATTATTATGCAAGAGCAAGTGATTGAAATTAAGTAGATTATTTTAATATCAGCTAAGAAATAACTAGTACCATTAATTTGATCACTAAGTGAGTTGCAAAGCGGCTTTTGACAAAATCCACATTTTTTTTGATTAAAGTCACATGCATTTGACAAACTAGCTATAATGTCTGCTATAAAGGCTCGTTACTTACTGGAGTCTTTAATTTTGGCAATTCTAATTTTTCTATTACATTTGGCGGCAGCGACCATGCTGTTACTGTTTGGGGTGCGTATGGTTCGCACAGGCATTGAGAGGGCTATGGGGCCTTCGTTTAAGAGGTTGGTTACAGGTGCGAAGAGCAATATTATTCAAGGGGCATTTGCTGGCACAATATTAGCTATTATTTTGCAAAGTTCAGCCGCAACTGCGATTTTGGCAACTGGATTTGCCGCATCAGGTCTTATAACTATTACTATGGGATTGGCCATAGTACTTGGCGCTGATCTTGGTTCAGCTTTAGTTATTCAAGTTCTTTCATTTAGACCCGATTGGTTAATTCCAATATTACTAGTTATTGGTGGCTGGTTATTCCTTAACACCCAATCTTTAACCTCAAAGCAAGTTGGGCGTATTTTCCTTGGTATTGCTTTTATTTTGTTGGCGCTTGGCATGATAAGTGCCGCCTCAACTCCAATTAAGGAAAGTGAATTTTTACCAGTTATCGCTTCATATCTGGAGAGTGAATATGTTACCGCATTTTTACTTGGTGCTTTGCTTACCTTTATTATGCACTCATCGGTTGCCGCAATTTTAATGTTCGTAACATTTATTCAACTTGGATTGTTACCATTATCGGTTGGCATATCTATGGTATTGGGAGCAAATTTGGGCAGTGCTTTGGTATCTTTATGGCTGACAAAGGGAATGGAAATTTCAGCACGCCGCATTCCTGTTGCAAACTTATTGTTGCGTGGTTTTGGGGCAATGTTGGCGCTTTATGCAGTGAAAAAATTGCCTATTACAGAGATGCTTTCAGGCTTTGGGCTAGGGCAAACTCTAGTTAATGCACATTTATTATTTAATCTTGTTTTATTGATTATTTCTTTGCCATTAATAAAATTAGTTCTTAAACCGCTAGAAAAAATGATGCCTGCAGCTATTAGCAAAGCTACAAAGGATAACTTAAAAGCTGCAAGCGCTCTTGATAAGAGCGCTTTAGATAAACCCACTTTGGCTCTTGCTAGCTTACGGCGAGAGATTTTACGAATGGGGGCGATTGTTGAAACCATGATGCGCCCTGTTATGGAATTATATCAATCTGGTGATAGTGAGCAAATCAAGGAAATTCGACTAATGGACAAAGGAGTAAATGCTTCGCTCACCGCCATTCGTCGTTATGTTTCTTCACTTGATAGATCAAAAATGAGCAAAAAAGACAATCGCTCTGCACGAGAATTAACCGATTATGCCATCAATCTTGAAATTGCTGGAGATATTGTTACTAAGCGCTTATTGGTTTTGGCTGAAAAATATAATCAGCGACATCTAAAGTTTTCAGATAGTGGTTGGGGTGAATTAGTAAGAATGCAAGAGCGTATTGTGGCAAATATGACATTAGCATTTAACGTGCTTATTTCCCAAGATATAGAATCGGCTCGTCTATTGGTTGAAGAAAAAACCGAAATAACAGCCCTTGAGCGTAAAAGCCGCAACAAACATCTTAAACGCTTACGACAGGGTGATGAAATAAGTTTTGAAAGCTCTGATATTCATCTTGAAACTTTGCGTGCATTAAAAGATTTCAATTCACAAATCTCAACTCTTGCTTATTCTATTCTTTATCGCTCGGGGCAATTACTTGAAACACGTCTGGTTGAAAATCCAAATTTGGGTGATGAAATAGAGAAATCGAAATAAGTTTTATATTTTAAGCTTCAATAAATTCAACTTTTATAGGGCTATTTTCTTTTATTGTTGCAAGATCTTTAATATCAGAAAGCGAAATAAGTATGCGCCTTTGTGGGAACACACTCAAGTTACGTGAATAAATCACTTCATCATCATTTGATAATATCAATTTACCCTTCATTAAACGATCAAAGCGTAATTGAATATGGCTCATTCCAATATTTTCTTTTATGCCTGTCAAACATTGTGGAACGGCAAGTTTAACATTTTTGCTCACCTCAATTTTTGTTAAAATATGCCTAGATTGCAATTTGCTAGCTAAATCTAGAGCAACCCAATTAGCAATTTGCTTGCCCTCATTCCAACACCAGCCTGCTGTTTCAACAGGCCTTAAAATATTACCAGCAGCGTAATAAACAGGGTCAGAGCATCGCCCAAACTGATCAATAATCGGCCCATTAGTAGCTGGATCAATTTCAAGATGCCCAAGCCGTGCAAGCGAAGATTCGGGTATAAAGTGCCCACATAAAATTACTCCATCGCATTTAATGGTTTTGATTTGGCCGTTTGATTTTTTTATTTCAACAGCACTCACTTTATTAGAGCCAATTATTTTTATTAATTTGCTACTTCTATGAAGTGGTATTTGCATTAAGGGTGCATATAATTCAACAGGCCAGCGAGCAATTACTTTGTCCGCTTCTTCAATTATAGCAACGGGTTTTATTTTTGCATGAGAGCAGGTTCTTATTGCAGAAAAAGCCACTAATTCCGAACCAATAATCACTGGATTTTCAAAAGGTTTTTGATTTCGTAAATATACCATTTGCTGCAATGCGCCAGTATTTAGCACGCCTTGCACCCTATCTCCAGAAATCAGCCTTGCCGAACGTGTCTTTTCTCGCACCCCACAAGCGTAAATAATGCGTGAAGCTGAAATTTCTTTTGTGCCTTCATTTGTGACTAATAATAAATGCCCCCCCCTTCTCATTTCTACAACGCTAGTTGAGAGCCAAATTTCAACGCCAGCATTTTTTGCGCTTTTAACGAGCTTCTTGGCATATTTAGTGCCAGTTAAAACACGGCCATATTCACGCATTCCAAAGGGAAAATCTCCACAATGGCGTGGAATGCCGCCAGCTTCATTTTCACGCTCAAGCACAACAACCCGCTTAATACCAAGTCTTTTCAACTCAATAGAAGCAGAAAGCCCAGCAGGGCCTGCACCAATAATTGCCACATCTATTTGTTGCGCTTTATTCATTTTTTAGCTTTTGTTTTTTGCTCTTATTAAAATAACTATCAGCAATTTCTGTTACATGAGAGGAACAATAAAAGCCCTGACAGCGTCCCATTGTTGCACGAGTTTGCCTTTTTAAACCTGCCATTGAGTTTGCTTTTAATGCACCAGTTAGGGCGGCTAAGATTTCACGCTTGCTTACCATTTCACAATGGCAAATAATCTCGCCATGATCTTTTTCTTGCCAATCACGTTTTGAATTTTGGGCACGTTTTGAATTTTGGGCTAATAATGGGGTTGGTTTAGGAAGTTTTGGTCTATTTATTTTATCGTGTTTTTGCCCCAAACTTGAGTATTTTTTATAGACATATTTAGCAATTCCTAGCGCCCCACTAAGACCTGTTGATCTTATACCACCAACGCTTATCCAATTGTTTTTTGGCTCAATTTCGATTTGGTAATCCTTATACTGCGTGGCGGGTCGTAAGCCTGCATAAGTTGCGGTGATAGGCATGTCTTTAAGAGATGGTATTTTAGCAATCCCTGCTTTTATTAGACCTTTAAGTGTAGCTTCATCAGTTGAACTATTAGAACGGCTTGATTGATCCTCAGCCGTTGGGCCAACTAATAAGTTTCCAAATATGGTTTTGCAAACCACTAAACCTTTTGTGCGGGGAGTTGGAACAGGAAGAATAATTGAATTAGCTAGGTTTGATGCCGCTTTATCAAATATTACGAATTGGCCTTTGCGAGGGGTAATGTTAAAACTTGAATGTCCGAGAAGTACTTTATTAAGCCTATCACCATAAAGACCTGCGCAATTTATTACGTATCGAGTTTTAATAGTTCCAAGCGTTGTTTTTAATTGCCAAATATCTTTATCAAAATCTCCACTAATAACTTGGCAAGAAAGAAATATTTGCGCTCCGTTTTCTATTGCTTGATGCAAATAAGCATAAGGAGCTGACCATGGATCAATTATTGCTTCATCGGGAATAAAAACTGCACCAAGAGCATTTTTGGCTAAGTGTGGCTCTTTTTGAGCAAGCAATTTTGCACTTATTATTCTAGCATTTTTAATACCATTTTGATGTGCTTTAGCTTTTATGTCATCAAGAGCTGCTAATTCATCTTCATTCCAAGCAACAACATAGGCGCCAATTTTTTCTAATGGCAGGCCTAGCTGTTTATGGATTTTTGTATATTCTAAATAACCATCCTTTACACATGCCAGTTCAATCGAGTTAATAGGTGCATCAAAACCAGTGTGCAAAATTGCACTATTGGCTTTGCTTGCGCCATCAAGAATATCACTAGCTTTTTCAATTATAGCTACTTTTGCACCCTCTAAGGTGAAACGTCTGGCAACAGCACAACCCACTACGCCAGCGCCAATTACGGCAATATCAAACACATCACTTGCCAGCTCACCTTGTTTTGGGTTATCAAATTGTTGTTGTGATATTGTCATCAATATATCCTGTTATGACTAAGTGCTACTTAAAAATGGCTATTCGGTCAATTACTATCTTTGGGGAAAAAATGAAAATTAAGCGCCGACAAGCAAAAATTCTTGAAATTATACGTAAAGAAGAACGTGCTTCTGTGGAATATTTAGCAGTAAAACTAGATATTTCGCGTGAAACCATTCGGCGTGACCTCACCGATTTAGCAAAAGTGGATAAAGTCCAAAAAATTCACGGTGGCGCTACTTTGCCACAACATTTTGGTGAAGCTTCTTTTCAACAACGTATGTCTGATAATGCTTTTGAAAAAGCAAAAATTGCTTCTAAAGCATTGCAGTTTTTTACATCAGGGGAAACTATATTTATAGATACTGGTTCTACAACCCTATATTTTGCAGAAAAACTATCGGAAATTTCTGGGCTAACCATTGTTACTAACTCGACAGAATTGGCAAGAATAATTTCTTCTTCAAATTCTGATAATCAAGTTTTTTTACTTGGGGGAGAATTTAGCTCTGACAATCGCCAAACAGTTGGGACTATGGCAATTTCTCAAATTAGGCAATTTCGAGCGCATCATGCAGTATTAACGGTTGGGGCGCTTGATGGGCGCACTGGTGCAATGGACTATAATATTGAGGAAGCGCAAATTGCTAGCGCAATGATTGAACAATCTCAATCGCTCACAGTTTTAATGGATAGTTCAAAATATGATCAGCTTGCTTCATTTGAAGTGTGCTCGTTAGAAAAAATTGATAGGCTTATTTGTGATAAATTGCCAACAGATAAGCTTTTAGAGTTTTTGCAGGTAGCAGATGTAGATGTCATACTTGCTTAAATTTATTATACTTGTCTAAACTTATTATTGCTGTTCAATTAAATTTAGTTTTTTAATATTTTCTTTTTGAGCGCTGCAAATGCGTCAAAAGCTAACTTTCTCACAGGTTGTTATGTAAGTATCTATGTTAAAACTTTCATTAAATATGTAAAAAGTCGCTAAATTGTATAAATTTTTGACTATTAGGCTAGTAATTCTGTGGTTTTTGTCATAATGTGGTTATATTAGATAGATATTTATTAATTGCATCGATGAAATCTATGCAAAAACTAGAACTGGTTTAACTGATCTGATTTGGGTAATAATAGATTTTTTGATGTTGGTGAGGCTAAGTTATCTGTCTGAAAGGTAACAAGATTAACAAGGGAACAAACTTATGAAATCTAATATATTTAAAATTTTCACACTTGCAGCACTTGGTGTTACAGCTCTTGCGGGCTCGGTATCAATTGCTAATACTGAGGAATTAAGAATCGTAGGCTGGGGCGGCACAACTCAAGCCGCACATAAACCAGCTTATTTCGAACCATTTACGCAAGAGACTGGCATTAAAGTTGTCGAAGACGAATGGAGTGGCGAAAAGGCTAAAATTCGTGCCATGGTTGAAACTGGAAATATAACTTGGGACGTTGTTCAAGTTGAAGGTCCAACTGTTGATCAGGGTTGTGAAGAAGGTTTGTTTGAAGAGCTTGATTGGTCAAGAATTACCGACAAAGCCAATATGGTTGACGGCACAGTTAAAAAATGTGGTGCTGGCATTTTGATTTGGTCAGTTATTTTTGCTTATGATGGCGACAAGATTACTGGTGATGTCCCACAGAACTGGGCAGATTTCTGGAATGTTGAGAAATGGCCAGGCAAGCGTGGATTGCGCGGTAAACCAAAACCAATGCTTGAAATTGCGCTTATGGCTGATGGCGTTGCAAAAGAAGACGTTTATAATGTTCTATCAACTCCTGAAGGTGTTGATCAGGCATTTGCAAAACTTGATGAACTTAAGCCAAATATCCTTTGGTGGAAAGCTGGCGCAGAGCCACAGCAACGTCTTGGTGCTGGTGATGTTGCTATGACCGCAGCTTATAATGCTTGGGTATATCGCATTGCTGACGAAGAAGGTAAGAACTTCAAAATGGTTTGGGATGGCAATCAGTTCTCAACTGATTATTGGACAATCATTAAAGGTTCTCCGAATATTGACGCAGCATATAAGTTCCTAGAGCTTTCAATGCGTCCTGATCGTCAAGCAGTATTCTTTAACAAAGTAACTTATGGCTGGACTGCTAAAGGAACTGGTGAATTTGTTGATGAAAAAGTGCTTCCACATCTACCAACCTACGGTTCAAACATGGACAATGCTTTGGAAACAAGCGGTGCATTCTGGCTTGAGCATGGTGAAAGCCTTGAAAAACGCTTCCAAGCTTGGATGGCTAAATAGGTTTTAATATTAGATATGACTGGCGGGATTTTTCTTGCCAGTCATTTTCTTGAATAATATCATAGTGATATTATTGTGCTAAAAAGCGAGATGAACGTTAATTTTTGATGTTTCCTCCATATTTTTCTATATAGTTTAATATCTCGCTTTTTTGCTCTATAATATTCTGACATGCCATATACTGGGGAGGTGATTGGCAATGGTTTTTAGATCAGACGAGGGGGTTGGCCTTCGTAAGAAATTATTACGCGCTGAGCGCCGTAAGAAATTTGAGGCGCTTGGACTGATTGCGCCACTTCTTCTCGTTATGTTGGTTTTTTATTTTGTGCCGATTGCGATGATGTTATTTCGCTCTATTGATAATTCCCAAATGGCTAGAATTCTTCCGCAAACCAGTGAGGCTATTCAAACATGGTCGGGTGAAGGGTTGCCTGATGAGGCGACTTATGCAGCAATTCTTGGCGATATGAAAATTGCCTATGAAGAAAAAACATTGGCAAAAGCTGGTCGTCGTCTAAATTTTGACTTGGTAGGTTATCACTCGCTTCTTTTAAAAACTGGGCGTAAAGTTGAGCAGATAGTTGAGCCTCCCTATAAAGAAACGCTTATTGCACTTGATAAAAAATGGGGTGATGTGCGTTATTGGACGGTGATGGAGCGAGGGCTTAAAGACACAACAATGATGTATCTTTTAGCGGCGGTTGATTTAAGATATGATGACGATAATAAAATTGTAAAAGTGCCAGAACAAGAGGCTATTTATATCTCTATTATTTCGCGCACGGTTTATATTTCGCTCTCAATTACCATTCTTACACTTATTCTGGGTTTTCCAGTCGCCTATTATATGGCGAATGCTAAACCTCGCACCAGAAACTTGCTGATGATTGTTTTATTATTGGTGTTTTGGACTTCGCTTTTGGTGAGAACTTTAAGTTGGATTTTGGTTTTACAAAATAACGGGGTGGTCAATAATTTATTGATGTTTAGTGGGATAATTTCACAACCACTTGATTTGGTATTTAACCGATTTGGGGTCTATGTCGCCATGACGCATGTATTATTGCCGTTTATGGTATTGCCGCTTTATAGTGTGATGCGGGCAATCCCATCGGATTATGTCCGTGCGGCTCGCTCGCTTGGGGCAAAATCAATCACTGCCTTTATCAGAGTATATTTGCCGCAAACGCTACCCGGAATTGGCGCTGGTGCTTTGATGGTGTTTATTCAGGCACTTGGCTATTATATCACTCCAGCACTGGTTGGTGGGCCAAGAGATCAGATGGTTAGTTATTTTGTTGCGTTCTTTGTTAATGAGCAGGTGAATTGGAGCATGGCTTCTGCGCTTGGGGTTACGCTGCTTATTCTTACTGGATCGCTTTATTTAATTTTTGGCAAACGTGTCAACATCGCAAACATGAAGTTAGGGTGATAAAATGGCATTACCTGCACATGCAACAATTGGTGATAAAGTCTGGCATTATTCATTCAGAACGCTAGTTGCCATAATATTTATTTATCTGATTGTTCCTATTTTTTCGATTATCCCATTGTCGTTTAATTCTGCTGAATTGCTTTCTTATCCGATGAAGGGGTTTAGTTTACGGTGGTATGAAGAATTTTTTGGCTCGGGGCGCTGGGGGCTGGCGATTAAAAACTCCCTTATTATTGGTCTGTCCTCAATGGTTTTTGCAACTATTTTAGGCACAACAGCTGCTGTTGGTATAAACCGAGCCAACTTTGCCGGTAAGGCGTTAGTAGTTGCATTACTAATTTCGCCAATGATGATACCTTTGGTTATCACCGCACTTTCACTATATTTATTCTTTGCCAAACTTGGATTAAATTCAACATATACAGGGCTTATTTTAGCGCATACAATTTTAGGTATACCCTTTGTTATAATAACTGTTAGCGCTACTTTGCAAAGTTTTGATTATAATCTTATGCGGGCAGGGGCTTCACTTGGGGCTTCGCCATTGCGGGTGTTTTTCAAAATTGTCTTGCCAAATATTGCTCCGGGGGTATTTTCTGGTGCGCTATTTGCCTTTGCAACTTCATTAGATGAAGTGGTTGTGGTGATGTTTATTGCAGGGCCTTCTCAAAGAACAATCCCCCGTGAGATGTTCTCTGGTATTCGTGAAAATCTTAGCCCGACATTATTGGCAGCGGCGACAATTTTAATTGTGTTTGCCGCAATGCTTATGTTGACTTTGGAACTTTTACGCAAACGAAGTGAAAAATATAATGCGCCTCCAGGTAAATAGTATAAGTGCAAATAGTATGAGAGCAAATAGAATGAATGAGAGTTTTTGATGTTGATTGCGCAAATAAGCGACCCTCATATCACTGAGAAAGGCAAGAAGGCCTATGGAATTGCGCCGAGCAACGATAATCTTGCTCGCACTATTTTGCATATTAATAGGTTTAAGCCAAAAATAGATGTTGTATTGGTAAGTGGTGATATTGCTAATGATTGTTTGCTTAAAGAAACTCAACATGCGCAAAGCCTGCTAAACGAGTTGAATTGCCCATATTATATTGTTCCGGGAAACCATGATGATAGAGAGAATTTATTCTCAGTATTTGGAGGCAAAGCTATTCCTGCAATTCCTTCTGTGGAGAATAGTTTTATAAATTATGTGGTTGAGGAATATGATGTTCGCTTGATTGGCATGGATAGCGTAAAGGAAAATTCTCCGGGTGGAGAAATATGTCAAACAAGGTTGCAATGGCTGAGTGAATGTCTGGCAAGAGAGCCGCACAAATCAACAATTATCTTTATGCATCACCCACCAATAAAATGTTCGGTACTTGAAACAGACATTGATGGATTTGAGGGGGCAGAAGAATTTGGCGAATTAATTGCAAAATTTTCTAATATAAAAGCAATAATTTGTGGCCATATTCATTTGCCAACCCATAGCCTATGGAATGGATCTATTGTTAGCACTGCACCAAGCACAGGAATGCAGCTTGGGCTTGATTTGAGTATGCAAAAGCAATCTGAATTTTATTTAAACGAAACTGGTTATCGCCTTCATCATTTTACAAAGCATAAAGACTTAATTTCACACACAATATATGTGCGAGAAAACAATGATGGCCCATATCCATTTATAGAGCATCGTGATGGCAGTTTAGCTAATGAAGCGGCACAGGAGTTAAAGAATGAGCAATAAAGATTATCATGTAAGATTTAAGAATGTTCAAAAAAGCTATGATGGCAAAACTCTTGTTGTCAAAGACCTTAATTTGGATATTGAAAAGGGTAAATTTGTAACCATGCTTGGCCCGTCAGGTTCTGGAAAAACTACCTGCTTAATGATGTTGGCTGGTTTTGAAAGCACTACTCATGGCGAAATTGTTCTTAATGGTAAGCCGATAAATAAAATTCCACCACATAAGCGTGGCATTGGCATGGTGTTTCAAAATTATGCACTTTTCCCGCACATGAGCGTGGCGCAAAATTTGGCGTTTCCCTTAGAGGTGCGTAAGTTTGGAAAAGCAGAAGTAGAAGAGATGGTTAAGAGCGCCTTAGATATGGTGCAAATGGGTGCATTTATTGATCGTTATCCGGGTCAGCTTTCGGGCGGGCAAAAACAACGTATTGCGCTTTCTCGTGCTTTGGTTTTTAAGCCTGAACTTGTGCTTATGGATGAGCCGCTTGGTGCTTTGGACAAGCAATTACGTGAGCAAATGCAATATGAGATTAAACATATTCATGAGCAGCTTGGGGTTAGTGTGGTTTATGTAACCCATGATCAGGCGGAAGCGCTAACTATGTCGGATCAGATTGCGGTGTTTAACGACGGAATTATTCAGCAATTAGCAAGTCCTGCCGATTTATATGAGCGACCTGAAAATAGCTTTATTGCGCAATTTATTGGTGAGAATAATCAGCTTGAGGGCGTTATTGAAAAAACGAATAAAAATATTGCGCAAGTGAAGTTGAAAAACGGTGAAAAAGTTTCTGCTCTAATGGTTGATGTTAAGGACAAGGGCGAAAAGACCCTTTTGTCTATTCGCCCTGAACGTGTGGTTATTAATCCCAAAGCCAGCAAAAACTCACAGGCATTAGAGGGGAAAGTGCTTGAATTGATTTATCTTGGCGATCATATTCGTTGTCGTATGATGGTTGCTCAAAATGATCAATTTATCGTCAAAGTGCCAAACTCCTCATTTCATGCACAATTAAAAGAGGGCGAAAGCGTTAAGCTTTCATGGGATAAAAATGATTGTCGTGCGCTTAAACCGTAATGGTTTCTTTTATCCATTTGTGCTCCATCACAAAAAACATGCGGCGTTTTGATTGGTGAGCGGCATTATTTCTCATTATGAGAAAAATGCTTCACTGCAAGTAAAACCGCTCCACTTAAAGCATCTCCTTTAGGCTCACAAATTCTCTCTTTATATTTTTTATTCAAAAATTTAATATATTTTTCTCCAAGTCCACCCAACATATATAGGTTTTCATCACCCCTAAACGTCATAGCTTCTATTGCTTCCTCAATATTTACAACTGCATCTTTTATTATTTTATTGGCAATTAAATCATTCTTTTGGGCAAATTCAAAAATCTTAGGAGCGAGTTCGCCGAACTTTGCTGGGGTTGCCTTGCTTGCAAATTCAACAATTGCCTGTGGGCTGTTATCAAAATATTCAAGCACATATTTTGTTAGTTTTGAGCCTTGATGTATTTTATCATAACATAAAAGCGTCTCCTGCAAGAGCTAATGACCAAGTTTTGCGCCACTTCCATGATCGCCTAATAAAAAACCCCAGCCGCCAATTATATTTATTTCACCCCTAATTTTTGAAATAAATACTGAGCCCGTGCCAATTATAGCAGCAATTCCGTTCTCATCATTAACTGCTCCAGCCAGAGCTAGACTAGCATCACTGTCAATATAATAATCATTAAAAGGCAAAGTGGTTTTTAATTCTGCATTAAAATCTTTAAGATTTGCTCCAGCTAACCCTAGATAAACATCGGCTTCATAAATCACTTCTTTTGCAAGTCCTGCTTCTTTTATTGCCTTTTGACTAGCCTTTATAATATTGGCGCAACTTCCTTTGAAATTTGTAGCAATATTTGCCGATCCTGCTCCGCCATATCCCAAATGTTTGCCTAAGCGATCACAAACTATAGCACGACAGCCTGTCCCACCCCCATCTATACCAATCAAAATAGACATAAATCACTCCTTACATATCTATGAACTATAGTAATCCCCCAAAAAAATAAAGATATCTAAAGTAGAATTTTCTTAGCATAATGAGTTGAGGAGTTTTTATGCAAATAAGCCGATCTAAACATGAATTTTTGGTGTCCGACATCTGCGCGATCGGGTTAGATGTATCGATTAAGAATACCGAATTGTCCTATATTATTTTGGTGACTACAACCAGATCGGGTTCGACCATGCTCTTTTGCCAGCACGATCAATTATTGTGATGCGAATCCATGGTGAGTTGGCTAGACGCTCTAGCGAAAGTTGTGTACTTGTCATTGATACGCCGTGCAGGGTTGCCATTGATGTGCCCTGACCCTGAACGATGATTGTTGCTGCTGAGGAACAATCAACCTCGATATATTCTTTGAATATACGGATATCGTGAATATCTGGGCCAGTACTGGAATAATACTCACCTGCCCTTAGGGCTGCCAAAAGCGCCTCTGGGGAGTTTTCCTTCGCCTTGACCATAACCCATCCACCAAAAAAATCAGGGGAATTAAAATGTGCATCATCAGCAGCGATAAGGGTTAGGTGGCGATCTTTGTTCAGCAGATATTCTAGAGTTAAGAAACCTTCACCTCGATCATTGTCCACCACGCAACCATGATTGTAAATCTCTACCGCATGAGCTGCTCGAATTGAAAGGGCATCGGCCTCGCTCAAGCCAGACCAGTGCGGATGCGCAATAACCACAAATGCGCCTGCATCCCTCGCCCGTTGCGCTATATCAGCGGCAGATTCTGAGCCTCTGATAGGATGAAAATTGGGTGCATTCGGTGGTGTAAAATCAGCAGGAAGTCCGATGCCCAGCATATGCCATAGATGGCCGTTTTCCATAGCACCTGTGTGCAATTCTGCTCCTAGTATAGTGGTAAATCCATCTTTACGACATTTTGTTGTATCTGTAATCGGGTAGTCGAACAGACCAACAAAATGATCTGTCAGAGAAATAAAATCATACCCTTCAGCATGATAGCGGCGACAGACCTCGCTTGGATCAAGCACACCGTCTGAGCAGGTGGAATGGGTATGTAAGTTACCACGATAAAATTTGCCTTTGGCGGTGAAAAAACTTGTGGGCATAGTATTATCTTCGTATTATTTAGTGATAGCTATAAAATTTGGCTAAGGAATTGCTGGGTTCGTTCATGCTCGGGATTATCAAAAAACGCATCAGGATTATTGCGCTCTACAATGTCGCCTTCGTCCATGAAAATCACCTCGTCAGCAATGGTTTTGGCAAAGCCCATTTCGTGGGTCACCACAATCATGGTCATGCCAGTATCAGCAAGATCCACCATAACATCAAGAACCTCTTTAATCATCTCGGGGTCAAGCGCCGATGTTGGCTCGTCAAACAACATAATTTTTGGGCTCATGCAAAGCGAGCGTGCGATTGCCACCCGTTGTTGTTGTCCGCCTGAAAGCTGCCCTGGATATTTATCGGCCTGCTCGGGGATTTTTACCCGCTCAAGATATTTCATGGCAATTTCATTGGCTTCCACCTTACCCATTTTACGAACCCAAATTGGGCCAAGGGTTAGGTTTTCACGAATTGTGAGATGTGGGAATAAGTTGAAATTTTGGAACACCATTCCAACTTCAGCACGAATATGATCAAGATTTTTTAGGTTTTTACCCAATAAAATACCATCAACAGTAATTGTGCCTTCTTGATGTTCTTCCAACGCATTTATACAACGTATCAAGGTTGATTTTCCAGAACCCGATGGTCCACAAACCACAATTCTCTCACCCTTACGAACAGTTAAATCAATATCTTTGAGAACATGAAAATCTCCATACCATTTATTCATTTCAATAATTTCAATCATCACCTCGCTGGAAATAGCCGAAGCCAGTTGACTTTTTGTTTGTACATTACTCATGTTTTTCTCCCTCAAAGCAAATCAATGCTTGTTACCTGCTGATAGTTTTACTTCGAGATGCCGGCTATATTTAGACATTGAGAAGCAAACGATAAAGAATATTATTGCGCCAAATATAAGCGGCTCTTTGTGTAGGCCAATCCAAGGCGCGTCTTTTGATATTGAGCGCAACATTCCAAGAATATCGAACAGGCCAATAATAGAAACCAGCGTTGTATTCTTAAGCAACCCGATAAAATTGCCAACAATATTGGGTATCATGTGCTTTAACGCTTGCGGCATGATAATCAGCCCCATAGTCCCCCAATAACTAAGACCAATGGTATGAGCACCTTCAGATTGACCTTTCGGAATAGCTTGCAATCCAGCACGAACATTCTCTGCCATATAACAGGCATTAAATAAGATTATCGCAAGGATTACCTGCACCAGCTTGTTTAGCACAAAACCTTCTGGCATGAATAAAGGGAACATAGTTGTCGCCATGAATAATACGGTGATAAGGGGCACAGAGCGAAAAACCTCGATAAATGAAGTGCTGAGTACTTTAACCACTGGCAGTTTGCTTTGCCGACCAAGGGCAAGAAAAACACCCAAAGGCATGGAGGCTGCGATGCCTACACCTGATATGACTAATGTTAAAAACATTCCGCCCCATTTTGTCCAGACAACCCCCTCAAGACTCCAGCCAGTTTGCCAGAAAAACACTGCTGCAAAACTGATGACTAAAACGCCTAATATAAGATTACGCTGGCTCTTGTCTGACGCATTGCTTTGCCTAAATAAGCTAATTAAAAATTTAGAAAGGCTTTGCCCTTTTATTCGAGAAGTCAAAACATTGAGCATATTGGCGATGAATGCAATAATTGCCCCACTAACCATTACCTGCATAAATAGACCTTTTTCGCCACCAGAAAAAAGATAGCCAGCAAGGAAAGGATAAAATAAAATTACGCTTATACCGATGAATATCTTGCCTTTAACTTTGCTTATCCAGAGCGGTGCCATCCACAAAACCAACAAAAGCCCACCAAAATTTACCCGCCATATTTCTTCACGCGGGTAGCGACCATAAAAAATATTATCAAACCAATCGATAACACCAGCCCAACACGCACCAGTTAAGCTGTTATTATAACATTCACGACGGTTTTCGGCGACAAATGTTGCATCAGCAATTCCCCAAATATAGATACCACTTACAGTGATATAAACAATATAAAGAGTGATGATAGTCAGTATTGAGTTAAAAAACGAGCTGAATAGGTTTTTTTGCATCCAGCCTAAAATTGAAGTCTCGGATAGTGGCGGCGTTCTATCAGGGGTTTTTTGTGCTCTAACTATAGTCATATCAACGCTCCACCAATTGCACACGTTTGTTATAAATATTCAAAAGACCCGAAATAATCAGACTAATGGTCATATAAAACGCCATGGTAATAGCCACGATTTCTACCGCATGACCGATCTGATTTAGGGTCGTTTGCATGAATAGTGAAACGATATCATTATATCCGATTGCCACTGCAAGTGATGAGTTTTTAACGGTATCCATCCAATTGGAAATTATCGGCGGAACAATTGCTGGCATTGCCTGCGGAACTACGACCAAAGATGTCACTTTGCCAGGCTTTAATCCGATTGCTAGGGCGGCTTCAGTTTGCCCACGATTGACCGAAA
Organism: Hyphomicrobiales bacterium; assembly: GCA_027065555.1. Classification (GTDB taxonomy): domain Bacteria; phylum Pseudomonadota; class Alphaproteobacteria; order Rhizobiales; family Devosiaceae; genus S141-66. The sequence goes on from JAMONS010000064.1 coordinate 31,111, forward strand.
GAATACCTGCGCGAACTGCCTCGGCAATTTGTGCTGCGTGATATATGCTTAGAGAAACGAGCAATGCTAAAAATGATGGGGGCAGGCTTGCTCCGCCAACAAAATTAAAGCCTTGCAAAGTTGGAATGTCCCACGCAAGGGGCATACCTGTGATGAAGAATGTAAAGCTAGGCAACAATATTATAAGAGCAAGCGAGGGAAGCAATATCTTAGTTTGCGCCCCAGATTCATTTTGAAGTTTACGAGCTCGCCGCCTTAGAAAAAACACCCCAACTAAAGCAGTTAATAAGGCTAGGGCAGTTAACCAAAATAAGTCTCCAAATATTGGAGTTGAAAAATAAAGTCCTCTGTTATTAAGCAATAACATTTCAGATCCGAATGAAAGGTCTATAGTTTTTTTGACGACTGGAAGTAGTGAAAAAATACCAATAAACCAAAAAACAATTTGGATAAGTAGAGGAGTGTTACGAAATACTTCAACAAATGCCAAAGCAACTTTAGCAACTAGCCAGTTTTTTGAAAGTCGTAAAATGCCAACAAAAAACCCTAAAATAGTGCTTAGAATAATTGCCACGAAGGAAATTAACAGGGTGTTTATTGCCCCAATCATGAAAATATCTAGGTAAGTCCCAACGCCTGGGGTATATTCGATAAGTTTAAAATCAGTATCAAAACCAGCAACGGAGTCGAGAAAGCCAAAACCAGTGTTCATTCCACGTAGGGCAAGGTTTTGGGTAGTGTTGCTTGCTAAATACCACAATAGCCAGCCAACAGTTCCAGCGGTTAATAATTGGTAAAATACAGAGCGAACTCTCTTGTCCTGAAAGAAGTTAAATTCTTCTTTCGGTCTGATACGCACATTATTGTCTTGATTTGCGACTTTTACCACTTAACTCCCCCCGAATTATCTATAGTTTTGCATAAAGTTATTTACTTTTTTGTACAATAAAAGTGGCACCAAAACCAGTCAGCGCCACTTTTGTTTAGTGTTTAGTGTTTAGCGCATTGGCGGAGAATACATTAGTCCACCATTAGTCCAAAGAGCATTTAGCGAGCCTTCACGAGCAATGCCAATACCTTGTGGTCCATCACCTATGAAACGATCATAGTTTTCGCCATAATTACCAACATTTTTGATGATGTTATAAGCCCAGTCTTTATCAAGTCCAAGACCTTCACCTAGTTCGCCTTCTGCACCCAATATTCTAAGAACGCTAGGATTTTTAGAATTGGCGCGCATTTCATCAACGTTGGCTTGAGTAATGCCTAGCTCTTCAGCATTAATCAGAGCGAACACAGACCAACGAACAATATTTGCCCACTGGCTGTCATTTTGACGAACAGCAGGAGCTAGAGGCTCTTTTGAAAGAGTTATAGGCAAAATCATGTGATCTGCAGGAACCGGAAATGCTGCCAGATTGCCAGCCAATGCTGATTTGTCGGCAGTTACTGCATCACAACCACCGTTCAAATAGGTATCATCACGCACATTAAAATCATCAAATGTTACGTTGCTAATGCCTAAATCATTTTCACGGCTAAAGTCAGTAAGGTTCAACTCAGTTGACGTGCCAGTTGTCACACAAACTTTAGCTCCCTTAAGCTGCATTGCATTTGTGATGCCGCTGTCTTTGCGAACAGTAAAGCCTTGTCCATCATAAAAGTTAGGTGGCATGAAATCTAGACCCAATCTAGTATCTCGGCTCAATGTCCAAGTGGCAGTACGTGACAATAAATCACTGTCGCCATTTGCCAGCGCAGTGAAACGTTGCTGAGTGGTAACAGATTGAATTTCTAGCTTGCTTTTATCACCAAACACGGCGGATGCAACAGCCTGACAAATTGCAACATCAATGCCATACCAGTTGCCATCAGAATCAAGGTTATAGAAACCAGGAGTAGGCGCGCCAACCTGACAGCGCAGGTGCCCGCGTTCTTTGACGATTTCCAGTGTTTGTGCAAATGCACCACTAACACCCATACTCGCTAAGGCGGCAAGGCCTACTAGAGTTGTTATTTTTGTTCTTAGTTTCATTTATATTCTCCCTTGTTATTGTTGTAATAGGTTCACATTAAAGTGAGTGAGCTGAATACGTCTAATGCCAATATTGAAATTATTGATGCAAAATTTGCATCGTACTACTTTTCATGCAAAATATCTATCAACTTCTTTTTGCTCCTTATTGATTGGCGGTGCTATCCATCAAAATAAAATTCATAATTGAACAATGAGCCTGTTACACTTGTTCTTTCAGAGTCTGCCAAAATTTATCAACCTTTGTTTCGTTAAATTTCAAACTGCGATAAATTCTGATTTCGGCTTGGATATCCAAATCGGGCTCATCTGCTCGAACAAGCTGCCCGCTTTTTAGAGCGTCAATGACAAGAGTGTGGGGCATCCATGCTAATCCAAATCCTTGAATAGCCATCTCCTTCAAAGCCGTTCCGTCTGATGATTCATAAACAGGTTCAAAAACAAGATCGCTATATCTTTTTTCTATATGGTTTTTAATTGGCCATGGAGATTGATTGGAATGGGTGTGAAGGCACGGAATTGGTGCTTTTGTCTGGTCGGGCAACCACCATTTCGGAGCCCCGTCAGAGGTGGGGCTGACCACTGGAATAAGTGATTCTTCACCCAGTTTTTGGGACGCAAAAAGAGAAGAATCATGGAGCAAACCAATTTTTGGATTGAGATAGGAAATAAAGAAATCAACGTGATTTTCATCTAGTGCTGCAAAATAATCCGTGAGCGTTACATATTGTGTTTTAATGATAAATTGGGTGATATTGATGTGGGGTTGAAGGTTTTTTAGCCAAGTTGGTAAAAATATTTTTGAAAGCGTACTGAGTGTTGCGAAGCGTATTTTTTTGTTTTCTTTTTGCACTTGGTCTTGAATTTCTTGCTTGCCAACTTCTAAAAGGTTGATAATATCCAACGCAATTGGATGAAATACTTGCCCCTCTTTTGTTAATTGTACAGGTTTAATATTCCGGTCAATCAGTGGCGCACCTATAAAGAGTTCAAGCGCCTGAATGCGTCGGCTGAAAGCAGGCTGGGAGACATTGCGAAGTTTAGCTGAGGCTCGAAAATTACCCTCCTCACTCAACACCAAGAAATCTTTTAACCATTTAATTTCCATAACTTTACTCAATTAGCTAATTTTACTGCAAGTTTTTACAAAGGTTGGGTCTATGCTCTTTAATAGTATGAATTACTCAAAGTTGCAAAGATTGCTTTAAGCCAGTGTAGCCTGAGAGCTCATTATATAGAAGGCTCTTTAAAAGTATTTATCTAAAGTCCTTAACTGTCCGGCTAAACTCAATGGCTTCCTTCCTTCTCCCGCAAGGGGAGAAGGAAGGAAGCCATCGCTAACTGGACACTAGTGGGTCAAGCCCGAGTCTGATGAAGGGAAAGCAGGGATTGTTTGTTTTATAATTTTGAAGAACCTGCTATAGTAAAGTTTTTGTATATTTGTCTTTTGTTGCAAATTTTCTAAAAGAGTAAATTATTGCCACCAAGAAAACCAACTCCGTCATTATCTGGAACTCATAGATATAAATGGACAATTGTTGGCGCTGGTTTCACTGGTCTGTCATGCGCCTATAGGTTAGCAGAATTACACCCAAATGACAGGATTTTGCTTCTTGATGCACGACAAGTAGGACAGGGGGCATCGGGACGAAATGCTGGATTTGCAATCGCCGCCTCTTATTTTCCTGGCAAGTATGAGCTAGATAAAACACCGCTTTACCAACGAGTTTTGCGTATAAACAACACTGGTTTGAACCTATTGCGCACACTAATCACAAAGCATCAGATAGATTGTGACTGGCAGAACAGCGGTTTTCATCACAGCGCAGCTGATTGTGAGGCATTGGCACAACACAAATTTTATCGGGATTACCTTGAGGCATTGCAAATTGATCATACAATTCTTGATCGAGATGAGTTAACAAACAGGTTGGGAACGTCACATTATCAGGCAGGCATTTATGTTCATCAGGGGGCGCTTATGCAGCCTGCGGCACTTGTTTATGGGCTTGCAAATAATTTACCCAAAAATGTGACGCTTGCAGAAAATACGCCCGTATTGAGCATTAAAGCACAAAAGCACCCTACCCTTATTTTACCCAAAGGAGAAGTTGAAACCGGCACATTTATTCTTGCGGTAAATTATGAAGCCGCAAAGCTAGGTTTTTTACGTAACAAATTAGCGGGCAGTACCCTTTCGGGTAGCTTTACCAGAAAACTAACCAATGAGGAATTGGCAACATTAGGCACGCTAAAACAATGGGGTGTTTTATCCTTACATGGGGGCGGAGCAACGGTGCGTTTAACTAATGATGCTCGCATTTGTTTGCGCAATAGCGCTGAATATCATGGAGGGAAATTGCTGGAGCGTAAAACCATTGCTAAGCGACAAATTATCCACAAAAAATCATTTTATAAACGCTTCCCTGAGCTTGCTCATGTCCCGTTTGAATATAGTTGGTCGGGGGTAGAGGGAATTACTTTTAATGGTACAAATTTCTTTGGTAAACAGGCTGAAAATATTTTTCTGGCTGGAGGCTATAATGGATCTGGGGTGTCACGAGGCACAAGTTTTGGTCGGGCGATTGCAGAATATGCCAGCAATATCCCATCGGACTTAGTAGATGATTGCAGTGTCTGCGCCCCCGCATCATTCGTACCGCCTCGCCCCTTCCTTGATATCGGAGCAGCTTTAACCGTGCGCTCAAGATTTAAAGGCGTTGGGCTTGATAGATAGCCTCTATTATATTTGAGCTTTTAGCGCCGCAACCATCTGTTCGATTTCATTCTGAGTATTGAAATAATGGGGTGCGGATCGCATCATGTCAGGCAAACTACGTGCCTGATAATCCAGCCTTGTGCTTTCTATACCTGATGTACCAATAATGATATTTTGTGCACGCAAGGCCGCCACCATTGCTTGAGGATTTACCCCCTCAATAGAAAAACTCACGATTGCACAATGTTGCCCACCAGCATCATGCACCCGTGCGCCAACAATAGTATTGAGTTGCTCACGCAAGGACTGCGCTAACTCCCAGCTGCGCTTTTGGATATTGTCCAAACCAATTTCTTGAGCATAGGTTAGTGCCGCCCCCAACCCAGCTCTTAATGCATAGGCATTTTCCCAATTTTCAAATCTGCGTGCATCATGACGTAACTCATAACGATTTGTTTCGACCCAGGCGGCGGCAAAATGGTCTAACACCACTGGCTCCATGGTATGAATGAGTGCTTTGCGGATATAAAGAAACCCAATTCCTCTAGGCCCGCGTAAAAACTTACGCGATGTAGCTGACAGAAAATCACAACCAATCTCCCTTACGTCCACCACCATCTGCCCCACCGCTTGGCAAGCATCCAGCAAATAAAGCACTCCATGCTTTTGTGCAAGCTTGCCCACTTCAGCCGCTGGATTTACTAAACCCCCATTAGTGGGCACCCAAGTGATGGAGATAAGTGCTGCTGGTTTGGCTAACATTTTTTCTAGAGCTGCCACATCAATTGCGCCCTTGGCATCATTGGGGATTACTTCAATGACAATACCATCACGTTTTACTCGCTGAAGATAAGCAACATAATTGGCAGCGTATTCCGCTTGACAGGTTAGCACCCTATCGCCCTTCTTGAGGGGCAAGGCATAAAAGGCCTGACACCACGCTACCGTCGCATTTTCTACAAGTGCAATTTCATTTTCTTTTGCTCCTAATAGGGTGGCGACACTGTTATACACAGCATCAAGCATTTCAGCTTTTTCGCTCGCTGCTCCGTAACCGCCAATACGCGCCTCCAAATTGATGTGATCAATTACTGCATCAACTACCACACGTGGCATAAGTGAAGCTCCAGCTGATAAAAGATGGTTTACGTATGAAACACCAAGCGTATCAGAGCGAACTTGTTTTATATTAATGGCTATAAAACTCTCCTCTTACTATTCAATTGGAGCAAAAAATGCTTCGTTTTTTCCTAATACCTCAGCCCAAAGCCGATCACCATAGCTAAAGTGCCACCACTCATCAGGATAATTTACCATTCCAACATTATGGAGTAAATCAACCAGCAAATCACGATTTTTGCGGATTTCAGCAGATACTGGCCAAGCGGTTGGTGCCATGCCACTCATTCCCTTCATCGGGCCGCCAAAATCTAATTCGGTGCGATCGCTATATGCCAATTTCACA
>JAMONS010000065.1 GCA_027065555.1 Hyphomicrobiales bacterium
TTCGTGATGGAAATATGCGCAAGATTAGTGCGCGTGCAACATTTTTTCAACCAGCTTACACAAATTCAGAAACACAAATTAGCACGAATTTTAGCGCCATTCCTATTGTTGGTGAGCCTTTAGTTATTGCTGCTCATTTGCCGCCAAAATCAAGTGAAAACTCTATTTCAAGATTGCTGTTTGGTGCATTGAGCGATCCTTGGACGGGCGATATTATTATTAAGGAGCAAGATACAGATATTGAGTTAGCGAGGCTTATTAATTCTGCAACTATTGGCGTGGTTAGTGAAACAATTAGCTCCAATTCTTCTTCTCTTTGGGATAATGTTACTAGCTTAAAAATCGAGCTTTATTCGGGTCATTTATCTAGTGCATCTGAAATTAGCGTGATGGCGAATAATAATCGCCTAGCTATTGAGCGTGATGATGGCACGTGGGAAATAATTGGCTTTGTTGAGGCGGAGCTTGTTTCTAGTAACAATTATAGGCTGACGAAATTACTTAGAGGGCTTGGTGGTACTGATAGTTCAAGCAGCTCAATTTCTGCTGGTAATCAGATTATTTTACTAGATCAAAATGTGTTATTCGTTGATGTAACTCCAGATATGCTTGGCACAAATATTGTAGCCACCGCCTTTGCTGGCGCAAATGATGCGCAAGGGGTTGAGCTGAATATTGATGTAAATCTTGATCCAGCAAAGCCGCTTAATCCTGTGCACTTGAGCGCCAAAAGAGATACTCAAAATGATGATGTAAATATTTCTTGGGTGCGGCGCACTCGCCTCAATGGTGATAGCTGGGCACTTAGTGAAGTGCCGCTTGAGCTTGTGCCAGAAAATTATCAGATTGATATTTATGATGGAGCTAATATTGTTCGCTCGTTTGAGAGTACGATGAGCTCTTTTATCTATTCGTCAGCAAATCAAATAACAGATTTTGGCTTGCTACCAAATAGTTTTAATTTCGAGGTGGCGCAAATTAGCGCAACGCTTGGCGTTGGTCATTTTGCTGACAGTTTTTTTTCCTCATAAAGGGCTGATGGCTCTCTCCTAATAAAGGGCTGATGGCTCTCTCCTCATAAAGGATTTCATAAAAATGGTTGCTAAAAATTTTAATTTCGCTGTAGCGGAAATCTTTAAGCATGAGGGTGGTTATGTGGATCATAAAAACGATCCGGGTGGTGCTACGAATATGGGAATTACAAGGCGCACTTTGGCGAGCTGGCGAGGGGCAAAGCCCTATTGGAAACTGCCTAAGAGTGAGGTGAAAAACCTCAAAAAAAGTGAAGCGAAAAGAATTTATAAGGCACAATATTGGGATCGTGTAAATGGCAATAAATTACCCTCAGGGCTTGATTTAGCCCTGTTTGATTTTGCAGTGAATAGTGGGAGCTTTAGAGCAGTTAAAATGTTGCAGAGGCAAGTTAAGGTGCGCCAAGACGGTATTGTTGGCGTAATAACTTTGGCGGCAATCAATAGGCAAATTGCTTTGATTGGGGCAAGAAAAATCATTCAAAATCTTTGTAGAGCAAGATTGGGGTTTTTGCGGCGGTTGAAAATATTTTCAACCTTTGGGCGTGGCTGGAAACGACGTGTGGTTTCAGTTGAACATGCTTCGCTCAAATTGGCTCAAAACTCGCCGCAATTTTTACCAAATTCAAATTATAAACCAACAAAAAGGAAAACTATCATGAATATGTTAAACGGCTATAAGACTTATATTATGGGTGCCTTGATGCTACTGGCGGCTTTTGGGCAGATGGCTGGGGTCGATTTACCCGGTTTTGACGGGCAATCGGCAACCGAGCTGATGCTACAGGCGTTCGCTTTTATCTTTTTGCGTAAGGGTATTAAGAGTGGGCTTGGTGGAGTTTAGAATTTGAAAAGTTTGAACCCTATTGCAAAAAGTTTACTTTTGCATCATATAGTGAATATTATATTGTTTTAGCAAAATGCTATTTTTCTAATTTTGGGGCGAAAGGAATGAATATGAAAAGACATGTTTTCACTGTTAAAGCTCTTTGGGATGAAGAAGCTAAAGTGTTTTATTCAAAGAGTGATATTGATGGATTGCATATTGAAGCAAAGACTTTTGAAGAATTTGAGAAAATATTGATGGAGCTTGAGCCTGATTTGATCATGGCCAATCATGTATAAATGCGTATAATATCAAGCCTAGTAGCTGATTAGATACGAGTTTACTATTTTATACTAGTCTGTTAACAAACTAAAAAATAGGTGTTGAGATATGACAGATGGGATGTGGTCTACTAAAGAAAAGGAAGCCTCAGAAAATGAAGTTGCTATAGACTATATAAAAGGGTCTGATTTTCGACTGTCTTGGATCGATGGAGCACTGGGTAGTATTACGCCTTCAAATAAAGTGCAAATGACATTATATGCCGAACGACCAGCTATTCCGCAGAGACAAGTTTTTAAAATTGATAAAGATAGCTCTGAACTTGGTGTAGAAATTTTTGAGAAACGTATTTCACGAGAGTCAATTATTCGGGAGATGTCAGTGAACATTCTAATGACCGCTGAAACAGCAGAAAGTTTGGGGAAATTTCTTATAAAACTATCTAAAGATTTAGAATCAAAAGAAAATGAGGAGAGATAATCATGAATGAAATGACTTTACCTTCAGTCGGATCCAAGAGTAGATATAATCCTAGAAGACAAACATATAATTCGAAGTCGAGTTCTGTATATAAACCAACTCGTTCTGGCTTTCTTCGTTCATTCTACGCTGTACTCCAGCGATGGCAAAGTGAAACGATGTTTACCTCTAGTCCAATTAAAAAAACCTCTCATCCAAGTTACCGAGCATTAGTTGATAATGCTCGGCTTGTTACGCCTCTAATAATTGAAGAACTCAGAAAAAATCCATCACCTTTGGTTTGGGTTTTAGAGGAAGCGTATAAAATTCATCCTTATTCAGATAGTGATATAGGTGATATAGAAGCAACATCCAAGGCATGGGTTATTTGGGCTGAGAACAATGGACAAACTTTACAACCATAAATTTCCAAATCTTTGTAATGTAGCTGAAAAACAAACAAGTCCTGTTGATGGTCGTTATAATTGTATTGCTTGGGCATTTAAAGATAATAGGCGCTGGTGGTGGCCTTGCAAGCATCCTCGAGTTTATTGGCCATTAGATTTTTCTAAGAAGACAGAAATGGAAGCATTTGAAGATTTGTTTGACCAAGATGGCTGGGAGCAAACAGAGAATTGTGTTTACGAAATTTCTTATGAAAAAGTAGCATTATATACTTTAAATAATGAACCTACTCATGCTGCTAGATTGTTAGAAAATGGAACTTGGACAAGTAAGCTTGGGCCAGGTATTGATTTAGGACATTCATTAGAATGTCTTAATGGTCCAGAGTATGGGTCATTGTTTAAAGTTTACCGAAAGCCAGCTTAGTTTTTAAAACTAACTATATAGTAATAATTATTCTTTCAGCGCTCATTCATTTTCAGTTCATAATCATTCCCCTATAGTGCCTTCATGAAAAATTATCTTAAAATAGTGCTTAGTGCGCTGGTGGTATTTGTGGGTCTTGGTTTTGGGGGCGCTTATGCGCAGATATTTGGCGTCCAGACTAATTTTAATGCGCCAAAAAATAGTGCGCCAGCACTTATATTGTTGACGGAATTAATTGCTCAGCAAAATTGCCTTTCTGATCAGCAAATACAACAAGCTGTGCAAAATAAGCAAATTCTTCCCCTTAATATTGTTCTTCGCAATGGTGGTGTTTCTAAAACCAGCAAGGTTTTGCCCCCTATTAGTGTTTGTGATGTAAATGGTGCGCTGTTTTATAGGTTCTCTATTCTTGATAAAAATGGTAATGCTACAAAATTGACCTTGCCTGCAACCGCTCCTCTCTCGTAGGGTTTAATTGATTGGAGGGTCTTTCATGCGTGTTTTAATTGTTGAAGATGATAAGAACTTAAATAGGCAACTTAAAGATGCTTTGCTTGATGAAGGTTATGCGGTTGATGTTGCTTATGATGGTGAAGAGGGGCATTTTCTCGGTGAAACTGAGCCTTATGATGCGGTGATTTTGGATATTGGTCTGCCAATTATGGACGGGATTAGCGTGCTTGAGGCTTGGCGGCGTGATGGGCATAAAATGCCTGTTCTATTGCTCACTGCTCGAGATCGTTGGAGCGATAAGGTGCAAGGCATTGATGCTGGTGCTGATGATTATGTTGCTAAACCCTTTCACATGGAAGAAATTTTGGCTCGCCTTCGTGCGTTGGTGCGCCGTGCCGCCGGTCATGCTTCAAATGAAATAATAAATGGTTTAGTGCGCCTTGATGTTCGCTCAAGCAGGGTGAGCGTTGATGGTCGCTCGATAAAACTAACCTCACATGAATTTCGCCTGCTTTCTTATCTTATGCACCATGTCGGCAAGGTAATTTCTCGCACCGAAATTATTGAGCACCTATATGATCAAGATTTTGATCGAGATAGCAACACCATAGAGGTTTTTGTTGGGCGTTTGCGCAAAAAACTCCCTAATAATTTTATTCAAACAGTACGTGGGCTTGGCTATCAGGTTGAAGAGGAATAGTCCTGATGCAAAAAGGCTCAATAGCCCTAAAACTATTTGGCTTTTCGCTCGCTTGGCTAATCATTGCACTTGCCTTCACCGCCATTTTACTTTCCAACCTATACTCCCGATCATTAGATAATTCACTTAGTGAAAACCTTGAATTTCATCTTGAAACTTTAGTTGGAGCTTCGCTAAGTTTAGAAAATGACAGGCTCTCTTCTAACGCAATTTCAGACCCTCGTTTTTCTCGTCCTGCCTCAGGTTTTTATTGGCAGGTGCGTGATAAAAACAATGAAATAATAAATTTCTCCCCCTCCCTAGTTGGCTCAGTTCTGCCGATAATCTCCATTCCCTTTGATAATAATAATCGGCGCTCGGTTAAAAAACTAGATGCTTTTGGCACTAATATTCGTATGGTTGAACGCTCGATTTCTTTGGACAACTCTAAGCTAACAATTATTGTTACAGGCAATCTTGATGAGATTTTCACTCAAGTTAACAGGTTTCGCTCACAAACATTAATTGTGCTTGGGGCAGTGGGTATTATGTTGGCGATTATGAGTGCGATTGTGGCTCGTTTTGCCCTCAAGCCTATTGAGAGGATTAGCAAAGCGATAGAAGCAATTAGAGAGGGTGAATTGAGCCGGATTGAGGGCGAGTATCCTAAAGAAATTGCTCCCCTTGCTGATGAAGTAAATGAATTATTGCGCTCCAACGAGCAAATTGTAACAAGAGCAAAAAATCAGGTTGGCAACCTTGCACATGGCTTAAAAACCCCGCTTGCGGTGTTGCGAAATGAAGCCAATTTGAGCAAAACAAACTTAGCTAAAATTGTTAAAGATGAGGGCGATAAAATGACAAATATTGTCAGCTCTTACCTTGATAGGGCGCAACTAAGCGCTCGCAGCGCCATTATTGGTAAAAAAACTAACGCCAGTAAAACTCTTGAACGTTTAATAAGAGTAATGGCTAAATTACACCCAAATTGTGATCTTGAATTTATTAAGCCAGATAGTGGAGATATTTTCTTTCGAGGTGAAGAAAGCGATCTTGAGGAAATGGTTGGTAATCTAGTTGATAATGGCTGCAAGTGGGCTAAATCCAACATAAAAATTACCCTTTCACAAGGACAGAATAAAGACAGGCTAAGAATAATTGTTGAAGATGATGGAGGTGGGCTAACTCAAAGGCAAATGCAATTAGTTTTGCGTCGTGGAGTGCGACTTGATGAAAAAGCTGTTGGCAGCGGACTTGGTCTTGATATTGTTAAAGAATTAGTTGATATTTACGGTGGAACATTAAACCTTGAACAATCGGTTTTGGGCGGGGTAATGGTTAAGTTGGATTTACCTGCAATAAAGAAGCGCATATAGGTTGTATAAAGCGATCCTAGCATTGTGACCCTAGTTTAGCCGTAATCTGTTTGCATTCATTTTTTATAGGTCTATGAATTGAGAAACAAAGGTAACAATAATGAATAAAAAACAATTAGCTTTTATCACTATTATTGTTTTTTCTTTGGGCGCTTGCACTAGATTAGGTGTTAATAATTCTAGCACTAATCAAAATACTAATATTGCAGGAAATTTGTCAGGGCAGGTAGCCTCAATATCAGCTGCGATTGGTGCAAGTGATATAGGTGATTTTATTGATGCGCAGGCTGCCGTTAAGCTCACTAATAAAGAGAGATCAGAGGCAGCTAGCGCACAATTTTATGCCTTGCAATTTGGCCGTGTTGGTGCACCACGTGTTTGGCAAGGTGATAGCGGTGCGAGCGGGCGTGTTTCAGTTGGCCCTTATGTTAGGGTAAATTCACTTGATTGCCGCCAATTTACGCATGTCGTAACAATAAAAGAACTATCTTATGAAAAACAAGGAACTGCATGTCGTGAAGTAGATGGCAGTTGGGATATAGTAGTTTAATAAATAATAGTTTTTTAAAAAATATCAGTTCTTTGTTTACATTCTGCGATTAGAATTAAGAAAATTTGATTCTATAATAAAATGCTAGCGGAATAAATCTACATGCAAAACTTAAAAAATAGATATCCTCAACAAGATGCACAGCGCAGACGCTCTGATGCTCAAGCTCTAACAAAAGAAAAAACTGAAATAGATGCACAGGCCTCTAAAGTAGGAGAATTGGCGTTTTTGTCGATATTTGAGGAAATATTGGTCGCAGATCCTACGTCCATAGCTTTTAATGGCGCATTAAATAAACATCATATGCAAGCAATATGGACATGGATAATACGTGATATTGCGCCTGATCTAAATCAAATTATAAAAGATGCAAAAAATGAGCAAGAAGCAAAAAAAGCAATAATTTCTTATTGTCCCTCTCTTGTTAAAATAATCTCAAAAGAAATTGCACTAGCTTCAGAAAAAAGTACAGTAAATAATCGCTTAACGGCACAACTAGGTGGAGAAGAAGTCAAGCAACGACTTACAATTTTTCTTGTAGTTTTGCGTTGTCATGCTTTATTAAGTAAAGCAAGTTCGTTTGGCAAAGCATCTAACTCTATCGAAGATGAAACAGCGCTTGGAACTGCCTTGCAATCTATGCCATTGCAAGAGCCTAGTGTTGTAGCTTTTCTTTTTCAAATTATTGTTGGGCGTTCGAATAATCCAAGCAATTTAATTTTAGCAGTTGCTAAAATCATTGGTGCTTCATCGGAGGGGGCAATGCAAAGAGCAGGGTTTGAGCCTTTATTAGATGCTCTTTTATCCCATGCACAAAACCAAGCCTCACTATTATCAGGGCAAAAAGGTCTTTATATTGATGCCGATTTAATGTGCAAATCTATTTATCGTTTCCATAAATTAATGCATGCCGCATCTGGATATGTTGAACTTGAAAGAAGGTCTCGTTTAGGAAAAGCGGCGACTGAAATTACATTGCAAATGGCACAAATTGTCGAGCCGCGTCTTAAAGAAGTTAGCTCTGATGTTAGTCAATCTTTGAGAAAACCAAGAAGAGGAGAGGACAAAATTGATGCTGATGGTTTGCTTGCCGCACTAAATGGTATTTATTTGCTTGCAGCTGTAAGGGAGGCAAAAGAATCTTTAGCTCTAAACGCTCTTTTTGATAGGATATGGAGTGAAACAGGGAAAAATCTTGAAATCCTACTCGATCGAAATCTTGAAGAGTTTAAGAAAGATACAAATAATAGCATTGTTTCTCAAAGACTTGATATGGGTATTAAAATGGCGAAAATACGTTTTGGTGAGGAATATGCTGGCATATTACAAAATGCAAAAGACAAGGTATCTCGCCGCTCTAATGAGGCTTGAGTAACTTAGCCAAAGAATGTCCCCCAGAAGTATAGATGGATATCTGCTGTCCAACAATGGCTTTATGCTTAGCAATTAATGCAACACAAAATTCATTTGATTGATAAATAACACTACCAAGCGCTTGCTCAGGATTAGAAATATCTGAGTTTGCAAAAATTAATTGACCAACTTCAAAACTGACATTTTCTAGAGATGTGATTTCCCAAACCTCAGCATCTTTGCCATAGCGTTCCTGTAAATAATTGGGAATATTTGTGACTGATTTTGCCTTTGTTAATTTTACATCATAGGGTTCTTGGATAGTTGAGAATAACTTTTCTCCCTTTATTGCTCTTTCTTTTACGATTTGTTCAAATTGCAATTTAGATAGTTTTGAAATATTATTTAATGCGCAAATGTCGCCGAGTGAAAATGCTTTATTGTTCAATATGTCATAATTGATAATCTTGTTGCTCAAACTAATATTGCTCCAAATATTGTTATTCTTTGCGCTATGTTTGCATATAAATGAATTGCCAAAATCATAATATTTTGGAGCAGCATCTAAGATATTTTCTTTGTAAATGAGAGCAGATCCTATTGGAGTTTCAAATAAAGTATCTATTCGTTTTTCAACTATATCACTTGTTTTTTTACGAAATAAATAATTTATTGCCTCAGCCCCACTTTGCATAATAGCAAAATTACTGCGCCAGCCAGAATTTGACCCAGCAAGAGAGATGTTTTTTAATTTTCCTTGTGTCTTAATTCCTGATGGGCTTTCACTTGAGATAACATTTCCACCAGCCTGTAGCCACAAATCAAGATTTGCCAGCCAACCAGCAGATAGGATTATATTATCGACATTTAATGTTGATTTTTTACCGAACCTATCCTCCCAAACTAACCCCATTTCTAAATGTAATTGTTTTTTATCATCACTGATTTTTAGCTCTATTGGCATCAAGCCAGTTTCTAATTTAATTCCATAAGATTTTGCAAATTCGATAAATCGAGATTTTGGCTCAATCCTTGCGTCAAAGATTTTTTCAATCTTAGCGCCAGCATCTGCTGCCAAAAGAGCCATTCTATAGGCAGCATTATTATTGGTAATGATAGAGCTTTGTCCTTTTGGAAAAATTCCATAAGAGCTAGCAAGCCTATATATCGAGCCCAATCCAAAGCTCTTACAAATTCTATTGCCGTTAAAGATTGGCAATCGATCTACACAACCAGTTGCCAGCACAATTTTTTTGGCACTAACTTCAAAAAACTCTTGCTTTAATTTTCCTCTAAAAACACTAAGCCGTTGCACAAGGGCAATATTATCTTTTAATTTAATAACAGCACTGCTTGCTTTTATCTTTATATTTTTAGCTTTTCTAATAGACTTTACAAGATCCTTCACAAGCTTTTCTGGGTTTTCGTCATCTGAATTATTGCCAAATAAAATTGCATCACCACCCAACAGGTTTTGTTGCTCAAGCAGTAAAATATCATTGCAAATTGTTGCTCCATATTTAGCAGCACTTAACCCCGCAAGTCCGCCACCAATAATTAACAATTCAACTGATATTTGTTTTATATCAACTTGTTTAGTTGGGGGGTAAAAATCAATTTTTCCCTCATCAAAATTAATATTTAAGGAATTTATCCGCTCGTTTTTTAAACGGCGAATAAGGTTCGAAATTTTAGTGCCAGCATTTACGCCCTCAATATTATAAACAGCACCGTTAATAGCAGGCATTCTTTGCACTGGCGCTGTGATATCTAATTCAGTACCTTTAGTAATTAATGAAACAGGCAAGTTAAGATATTCATCTAGTGCTATGGGAAAAGAAAGATGCGTGCCAGCGCAATCAAAACCGCTTGCCAAAATTGCTGACAATACGCAATCGCCTTCAAAACCCTCAATTTTAATATTATTCACCAAAAAACTTATCGGCTTTTCTAAATTAATTTGCTGACCAATAAATGGATTATTTTTTATGTTTGAAAGCCTCTCCATTTAACGCACTCGTCTTTGTTTTTTTTTGGTTTTTGCAACAAAAAACTCACTAATATCTGGACGCAGTTTTTCATTTAACTTTGGCTTTCGTTTAGCAAAATATTCATTTTCAAAATCATTTCCCCTGCCAACTAATATTTTGGCCATTAGCGGAGTTAAAAATGCACCACTTGTGCCAAACCCACCAATATATGAGAGTTTTGTACCCAAAAGCGAGCCAAAAACTCCTGCTCCGTCTTTACTTATGAGAGAAGAGAATTGTGCTTTTCCAGCTAATTTGATATGTCTATTATTTTCTCCATCATTGCTAATAATATGAGAAATATTTGTAAAATCATCTCGTGAGGTGCAATCAATAGTGCCATTAGCATGTTGAAACAAAATAGAGCCATCATCAATATTTATGATGGTTGAATTCTTTAACTTTTTTACTGGTTCAAGCATTAGTGTGTTAGTTGCAATTTTGAAGAAATTATTACCTATATCTTTTTGGGGCATATAATTTAATATGGCTTCATCGCCAACAAAAATAATGCGTTTTGCAACTATTGCTTCATTCGCAGAAGTGATTTTTGTACCCCCGCTAGCACCTCTTTTTAATTCGATATTATTTGTATCCAACAGCTTTACATTATTTCTACTCAACCAATCATCTAATCCAGTAAACATAGAGCGTCGTTTTATTCTTATTGCATCACGAAATTGAATAGATTGCATAACCCCTTTTGTTAGTTCTTGTTTCTCTATTGAAAAACCATATAGGTTTGCAACATTTCTGGCGTGATTAAGAGCATTTGCACTTTTTTGGGAGCGGGCAATAAATATCGGGTCAACTTTTTCATAAACCTCCTTGTTAGAAAAATCTTTTAATAGGCCCTCAAATGGCGACATATTTTCTTTTATTAGTCGCCATGTTTGAGGTTGAGTAATAGTATCAACAGAAATATCAAAACCGTGCGATGGCAATAAGGAATGAGCAAATTGCCCAATAAGCGCAGTTTCACGCCCGTAGAGCTTGGATAAAGAGCATGCCAATAGGGCGGCCATTGGCGTATTTCCAATAATAGCAAATTCAAAACTCATTTTTACCCATCATTTCATTCACTTTTTTGTGTTTACCAAAGACATTTTGTTTTTCTTGTTATATATAAACTTAGAATAACAATAAACAGGATCACTAAACCACATGCTTTTTTGGATAATCGCCTCACTAATAGTTCTCATTTGCCTTTTAGCGTTCTTTCTTGCATCAAAGAATAATTCGCCAATTTCTAATGATAGTGAATTAAATGATGAAATGAAAGACGAAATAAGTGTGCCAAACAATTCTTATTTCAAAGCGCAACTTAGAGAATTAGAAAAAGACATAAAATCTGGCTTGATTTCAAAAGAAGAAGCGCAAGGGGCAAAGGCTGAATTGGCCCGTGAAATAATTAAAATAAAAGCTGAAACCAACGCTAAAAAGCATAAGCGCGAGGTTAGCGCTCTTGCCATTTCAACTCCTGTATTTTTGATAAGCATAATCTTAATCGCCTTGTTTAGTTTTTTTATTTATTATCAAGTCGGCAAACCCAATCTAGCCTCCGCTCCATTAGCCCTAAGAGCTACCCCAGAAGGGCAAAAGATAGAAATTGAAAATGCAATAAAAAAAGTTGAGGAGCGATTAAAAGAAAATCCTGATGATGCGAGAGGTTGGGCAGTCATTGGCCCAATATATATGCGTATGCAACGCTTTGACGAGAGCGTAATTGCATATCGCAATATATTAAGATTATTGCCGCCAAGTGCTGATACACAAACCGATTTAGCCGAAGCCTTATTGATGGCAAATGATGGCGAAGTAAATGCTGAAATAATGGCTTTACTTAAAAGCGCAAGCAAGCTTGATCCCAACCATATTCGCTCTCGCTTTTATTTGGCAGGTGAAGCAATGCGAGCGGGCGATAATGAAAGCGCCTTAAAACAATGGCAAGAATTGCTGACGATCTCTAGTGGGCAAGAGCAATGGCTAGAAATAGTCAATGAAGGGCTTAGCGAAACTCAAGCGAGAATAAATCAGCAACAATCAAATAATGAGCAAACACAGCCTCAAGCTGAACCAAACCAAACTGAACCAAGCCAGCCTGATGCAAATGCTCAAGCTGATTTTATTAAGCAAATGGTTGAGCAATTAGAAACTCGCTTAACAAAAGAGGGCGGTACAATAGAGGAATGGACACAATTAGTGCGTTCGCTTTTAGTGCTTAATGAAAAAGACAAAGCGCAACAGTTTTATGATAAAGCAAAACAAGCCTACCCAAATGACAATGAAAGAATTGAACTTGATAATTTGGCAAAACAAGCAGATTTACAATAGAATAATGGAACAATAATATGACACGTAAACAAAAACGCTTCAGTATTATAGCTGGATTAGGATTAGTTATTGCCCTTGCCGCAATATTAATTTTTACTGCTTTAAGTGATAAAATAACCTTTTTCTATTCACCCTCAGAATTGCAAGAAGACCCAATAGCTGTTGGGCAAGCATTTAGGCTTGGCGGTCTAGTTCAAGAAGATAGTTGGGTTAAAGAGGACGAGTATAATATCTTTTATATTACCGATAATGCACTTGCCGTGAAAGTCATTTACAAGCAAATTTTACCAGACCTATTTCGTGAGGGGCAGGGGGTTATTGCCGAAGGCTCGCTAGATGCTGAAGGGGTATTTATTGCAACAAATGTTCTTGCAAAACACGATGAAAATTACATTCCAAAGGAAGTAGTTGATACGCTTAAAGAGCGTGGTGAGTGGAAAGAAGACGAACAAGGAGATAAATATTAATGTTAATTGAACTTGGCCATTTTGCCCTCATTCTAGCTTTTGTAATAGCAATAATTCAAGCGGTGCTTGGTCTAATTTATTGGCGTTCAGATGTTCGCATAGCCAATTTTGTGCGCTCAGCGGCAATTTGGCAATTCATCTTAATTTCTTTTTCTTTTATGAGCGTGGTCTATGCTTTTGTGGTTTCAGATTTCTCGCTTAGCCTTGCCTATCAACATTCATATTCTTTGCAGCCGCTTATTTATAAAATCACCGCCGTATGGGGTAATCACGAAGGCTCAATTTTGCTTTGGGTGTTAATTTTAGTATTATTTAGCGCAGCCGTTGCAGTTTTTGGGCGCGATTTGCCGACCCAATTACGAACCCTAGTGCTTGCAGTGCAAGGCATTTTGGGCGCTGCCTTTATGGGCTTTTCAATTTTCACGTCAAACCCATTTGCAAGGCTTGACCCAGCCCCATTTGAGGGCACAGACCTCAATCCTATTTTGCAAGATATTGGCTTAGCCATTCACCCACCTCTATTATACCTTGGTTATGTTGGTTTTTCTGTTTGTTTTTCTTTTGCCATTGCGGCGCTTATTTCAGGAAAAATTGATGCGGCATGGGCTCGTTGGGTACGTCCATGGACAGTTGTTTCTTGGGTATTTCTAACGCTTGGTAATGCTATGGGCTCATATTGGGCATATTATGAACTTGGCTGGGGCGGCTGGTGGTTCTGGGATCCAGTTGAAAATTCTTCCTTCATGCCTTGGTTAGTTGGAACAGCGTTAATGCATTCAGCCATTGTGATGGAAAAGCGCAATGCGCTAAAGATATGGACAATATTCTTAGCCATTATGACCTTCTCACTTTCTCTTTTAGGGGCGTTTTTGGTTCGTTCAGGTATTCTAACTTCGGTGCATACATTTGCATCCGATCCAACTCGTGGGTTGGTTTTGCTAGCATTATTAGGGGTTTCTATTGGTGCGGCATTTACCATTTTTGCTATTCGTGCGCCTTCTTTAAGGGCAGGTGGGCTATTTGCACCAATTTCCCGAGAAGGGGCGTTAGTGTTAAATAATCTATTTTTAGCAACTGCAACAGCCGCCATTTTAGTTGGTACGCTATATCCACTTATTCTTGATGCCCTTATGGGAGCAAGGATTTCAGTTGGTGCGCCATTCTTTGATTTAACCTTTGGCGTGTTAATGGTGCCGCTTTTAATAGTATTGCCATTTGGCGCATTTCTTGGCTGGAAACGAGCCGATTTAATTGCCGTTACTCAACGCCTCGCTGGGGCTGCTGGTTTGGCATTATTGGTAGCGATTGTAATTTTCATGCTAACGGGAGCTGAAATAAGGCTAGCTCCATTAGGAGTGTTTTTGGGTTTTTGGGTAGCATTTGGCTCTATGGCTGATTTAATCTATCGCTCAAAATTTGGCAAAATTGCTCTTGGCGAAAGCCTAAAACGTTTATTTGGCCTATCAAAAAGCATTTGGTCAACAGCTCTAGCGCATTTTGGCGTTGGCGTTACCGTAATTGGTATTGTTATTGTAAGTGCGTGGGAGAGCGAAAATATCACCACCATGAAGGTAGGAGAAAGTGTTGATTTAGCTGGATACTCCATCAAGTTTACTGTGGCAGATGAGCGACCAGGGCCAAATTACACCATTTCTCATTTTGAATTTGATGTCCTAGCAAAGAATGGCAAAGTTAGACATGTGGTTTCTGAAAAACGTGTCTATATGGCTTCTTCTATGCCGACAACAGAAGCAGGAATTCTCACCTATGGCTTTAGCCAACTTTATGTTGCGGTTGGTGATGCTGACGAGGAGGGAGTGCAAGTTGTGCGTATTTGGTATAAGCCCTATATTTTGCTAATTTGGATTGGTACATTATTTATGGCGGGTGCGGGCTTCTTATCGCTTAGCGATAGAAAAGCCAGAGTTGGTGTTCCAAAACAGGCAAAAGCAAAACGAGCTAAAGCTAAAGTGAGCAAGACAAGCAAAGCAAAGACAAATAAAGGGAGCGCATAATGAACTTTAGGAAATTATTTTTAGCGTTTTTATTAGTTTTTTCTTTGCTAACTCCTATTGTAGCTTTTGCGGTTTTGCCAAGCGAAATTCTTGATGATCCTGTGCTAGAAGAGCGAGCAAGAGATCTATCTAAAAACCTTCGCTGTCTGGTTTGCCAAAATCAAAATATTGATGAATCCGATGCACCATTGGCAGCAGATTTACGAGTTCTAGTGCGTGAAAGGCTTGTTGAAGGCGATAGTAATAAACAAGTAATTGATTATGTAGTTGCCCGATATGGCGAATATGTTTTGCTAAACCCAGTGCTTGGGCCACATACAATAATCCTTTGGACTGCCATGCCCATAATATTACTTGGTGGCGGGGTATTCCTATTTTTCCTTGTTAAGAGAAGGAAAAAAACAGGCAAATCTATCACCCTAAGCAAAGAAGAAAAAGCCGCACTTGCTGAATTAGAAAAACATGATGTTTAGCCATTAATATGGCTTTTGATTTTATACAGTTCTTGCCCGATGGTCTCTCGCCTCTAGTTGCTTTGGGCTTGGCGGCTTAGCGTTTGATAGGATACCAAGAAAGCCTTTAGATGGATTATCACCATCGTAGCACTCAATTTACTTCGCCGTGCAATTTTCGGGTAGGGGTATAGTTTTTTGTTATTATCTCTCTCTAACCAAAATCCCAAATATTATAACTGCCCCATTTTCGCCCTCAACATTACAAAATTGTAATGTTTATGTCACGAGTTGGAAAGGTGAGTAAGAGTAACTATATTCTAGCTGTTGAGGGCAAAATCTATTTGAGAAGAAAATTAAAACTTATTGGAGAAAATAAAATGACTATAATACTCAAACCCACTCGCAAATTGCTTAGTGCCTCAGCTCTTGGCATAGCACTAACATTTGGCACATTAGGCGGTGCATCCCTTTTAGCGACAACAGCTATTGCACAAGTTAGCGTTAGCGCAATGCCTAGCTCTTTTGCAGATTTAGTTGAAGCGGTAAAACCAGCTGTGGTTTCAATTCAAGTTGAGGGCAAACAGCAAGTTACTCGTTTTAATCGCCCAAATGGGTTTAATTTTGATTTCCCTGACTTGCCAGAAGATCATCCATTTCGTCGTTTCTTTGAAGAATTTGGCACACCAAATCAGCCCCAAGCACCAAAAGAGCGCACCTTTCGAGCGGCAGGTTCTGGCTTTGTTATTTCGCAAGATGGTTATATTGTAACCAATAATCACGTTGTAGATATGGCCGATAAAGTTACAGTAATTTTTGATAATGGTGATGAATTAGAAGCAACAATTATTGGAACGGACGAACGCACAGATCTTGCCCTATTAAAAGTGAAGAGCAAAGAGGATCTTCCTTTTGTTAAATTTGCCGATGATGAAGGCCGCATTGGTGATTGGGTAGTTGCAGTTGGTAATCCGTTTGGACTTGGTAGCTCAGTAACCGCTGGAATTATTTCAGGTCGAGGACGTGATATTGGCGGCAATTCTTATGGTGATTTTTTGCAAATTGATGCGGCAATTAATCGTGGTAATTCTGGTGGCCCTGCCTTTAATTTAAGTGGCGAAGTAGTTGGTGTTAACACCGCAATTTTCTCACCAAATGGTGGTAATGTCGGCATTGCATTTGCCATTCCTAGCTCAATCGCAAAACAAATTGTCAATGACCTTAGAGACGATGGTGATGTAACTCGTGGGTTTTTAGGCGTTTCAATTCAAGATGTAACAAGAGATATTGCAAATTCAGTTGGTCTGCCAACCGCACGTGGTGCATTGGTTACGCAATTAACTGATGGCGCACCAGCGGCAAGTGCTGGCATTAAAGCTGGCGATATTATTGTTGAGGTTAATGGACAACCAATAGATGACGCTAAAGATCTATCTCGTACGGTTGGCTCAATCGCTCCAGAAGAAAAAGTAAACATAAAAATCTGGCGACAAGGCAAAAATATTAAATTGAAAGTAAAATTGGCGACCCTTGATGAGGATATGTTAAAAGCACCAATTCCGCAAAAAGAAATTCCACAAGAACCGCTTGAGCCGCAGACCTCTAGCATTGGCCTAATCGTTATGCCACAAGATGATGGTGCTGGTTTAGTAGTTGAAGGCGTAAAAGAAGATAGCACGGCTGCCGCTAAAGGTTTTATGGCTGGTGATATTATTTTAGAAGTCGATAATCTACCAGTTAGCAATATTCAAGAGCTTGAAACTATCTTAGAAGATGTAAAAGCCTCAGGCCGAGAAACAGTGCTTATAAAAGTAGATAGACAAGGTAATATTAGGTTTATTGGCTTACCCTTAAGCGAATAAATCTATATCGACCCCGATATTTGTCCCATTTCGGGGTCGATACATAAATATAAAACTAACAGCAGGAGAGCAGAATTATGAAAATCCTTCTAATAGAAGACGATCGTGAGGCTGCTAATTATCTTATTCAAGCTCTTGATGAAGCAGGGCACGTAACCCACCATGCAAGCGATGGTGAAACGGGTTATGCGATGGCAAGTGATATGGATTATGACGTACTAATAATCGATCGCATGTTGCCCCGCCGAGACGGGCTTTCAATTATCGAAAGCATACGAGCAGAGGGCGATAAAACTCCTGTGCTTATTCTTTCGGCGCTTGGTGAGGTTGATGATAGGGTTACGGGTTTGCGTGCAGGGGGCGATGATTACCTGACCAAGCCCTATGCTTTTTCTGAATTATTGGCTCGGGTTGAAATTTTAGCACGACGCTCAAACCCATTAGAGGCTACAAATAGTTTTTCTGTCGGTGATCTAAAGTTAGATAGATTATCAAGAAAAATAACACGAGATGGCAAAGACATATTATTGCAACCACGTGAGTTTCGACTACTTGAATATTTAATGAAACATGCAGGGCAAGTAGTAACCAGAACCATGTTGCTTGAAAATGTCTGGGATTATCATTTTGATCCGCAAACCAACGTAATAGACGTGCATATTTCTCGCCTAAGAGCAAAAATTGATAAGGGTTTTAATAAAAGCCTATTACAAACCATTCGTGGTGCGGGGTATATGATAAGTGGCTAGTATTCTTCGTCTTTGGCGCACCACAACTTTTCGCCTCACTGCCATTTTTATTTTGATTTTTGTTGTAGCCTCAATTTCCCTTTTGGCTTTCATGGCATATCAATCTTCTATTCAAATTCAGCGTAATCAAATCCGTGAGATTGAGCAAGAAATAGTTGAAATAAACCGCATAGAAGAAAACCGCTCTTTAAGGTCTGCGGCAAAGGCTGTGCAAATATTATCCAGACGTCCGGGAAACGGTATTTATTATCTTGGTGATGGTGAGGGGCGCATGTTGGTAGGTAATGTTACAACCTTCCCAAGTAATGTGCTGATGAATGATGGTATTTTCACTATTGATTATAGTCGTGAAAGAGCCTTCGCAGCTGACAATAATCGCAAACGATTTAAGGGTTATGCCCTATTAAAATCCACCGAATTAGGTGATGGTTTTAGGCTTATTGTTGGGCGTGATATTGTTGAGCGGCGTGGTTATACGGCAATTATATTTAGAGGTTTTTTGTTTGGGGTTATCGGCATTGTTGTGCTTTCGCTAATTACGGGGGTGCTAAGCGCAATGCGAGTGCTTAAACGTATTGATAGCATTTCTAATACTTCAGATAAAATTATGTCAGGAAATCTATCAGAGCGTATTGCTGTAACTAAACGCAATGATGAATATGATAGGCTAGCAACTTCGTTAAATGATATGCTTGATAGGATTGAGCAACTAATGCTTGGGCTTAAAGAGGTTAGCGATAATGTGGCGCACGATCTAAAAACCCCGCTCACCAGAATGCGCAATAAAGCAGAGGCAGCTCTAAGGAAAAGCGCAAGCGCCAAAGATAGAACAAAGGCGCTAGAAGAAAATATTAAAGAGAGCGACAATCTGATTAGGACATTTAATGCTTTATTGCTAATCGCTCGTGTTGAAGCAGGAACACCATCTGGCTCTTTTTCTCAATTTGATATAAATGAAACCATCAATGATATTGCTGAACTATATTTGCCAGTTGCAGAAGATGCAGGTTTTTTGCTTTCAACAAATATTTCGGGCAAAATAAATATTTTTGCAAATCGTGAACTTGTTGGACAAGCATTAGTAAATCTGCTTGAGAATGCCATAAAATATGCTAGCAATAGTGACAAAGAAAATTTGCAAATAATTCTTGGCACAAGAGAAGATAATGGCAAAGTCGAAATTGAGGTTTCAGATAATGGTAGGGGCATTGCCAAAGATGACAGGACACGTGCAACTGAGCGCTTTGTCCGCTTGGAAAAAAGCCGCACAGAACCGGGTTCTGGCTTGGGACTTTCTTTGGTCAAAGCCGTTGCCAAATTGCATAAGGGCGAACTTAGGCTTGAGGATAATAAATCAGGCCTACGAGCCATTATTTCTTTACCAAAAACTGGCTAGATTTTTAGATGTTGAGACAAGCACATGAAACTCATAAGTCAGCTTGTTCCATTGCCAAAAATTGCAGGCGAGGCTTTTAGCCACTTAAGTGAAGGGCTTGAGGAAAAGCAAAAACAAATGGTTTTAAAGGCAAAAGCTAACCTTGAACCATTATTAAATTCCTCCCCCTATCTATTTGAAATTGCAAACAAAGATAGCGCATTTTTATGTAATGCTTTAGATGCTCCTATTGATGAGGTCTTGCAAAAATTATTAAATGATTTGCAACAGTTCGGCAAAGAAACTGATGATGAACAACAGCTAAGCCAAACATTACGAAAGACAAAAAAACGCATTGCCCTATTGCTAGCTATTGCTGAAACTGGCAGGATTTTAAGGGTAAAAGAAACTACCGCCATTTTAGCCGATTTTGCTGATATTGCACTTGGCGCATGTTTAGATTTTCTTATGCGTCAGGCCTATGAAAAGGGTGACTTATTATTACCAAAAGAAAAAGCCAATGCACTTAATTCTGGCGTGGCAATTTTTGCCTTAGGAAAACACGGAGGACAAGAGTTAAATTATTCTTCTGATATTGATATTGTAGCATTTTTTGATGCTGAAATTGGCGTGCTAAAAAACCCGCACGAGGCAGTAAAATTCTATACGAAATTGCTTAGAAAACTTGTTGAATTGATGGATAATAGATCGCACGAGGGATATGTTTTCAGAACCGATTTGCGCCTACGTCCAGATCCGGGATCAACCCCCATTGCAATTTCTATTTATGGCGCATTAGCCTATTATGAGCAGCGTGGGCAAAATTGGGAGCGTGCCGCATGGATTAAAGCACGCCTTGCGGCAGGGGACAAAAATGTTAGCGAAAATTTCCTAAAACAACTCATGCCATTTATTTGGCGCAAACATTTAGATTTTGCTACCATTGCCGATATTCAAGCTATGAAGCGGCAAATAAATATTTCTAAAAATGTTGGTCATGCTCGAGTTGAAGGGCATAATGTAAAATTGGGGCGAGGGGGCATTCGTGAAATTGAGTTTTTTGTGCAAACGCAACAACTCATTGCAGGGGGCAGGGATTTAAGTTTGCGTACTCGCCCAACAATAAAATCGCTTGAGGCACTTGGCAAAGCTAAATGGATTTCTCAAAAGGCAGTTAGCGAGTTAAAAAAGGCCTATTATTATTTGCGTGAAGTTGAAAACCGTTTGCAAATGATAAATGATGAGCAAACCCATATTATGCCCGAAACAGAGCAGGGTGTGGCAATGATTGCCAAACTAATGGGCGAAGAGGATATTGCACAATTTAAGGAAAAATATCGCTCAATATTGGCAATAGTAATGAATTATTATGCGCAATTATTCATCGAGCAACAAACGCTAGCTAGCGATATTGGCTCTTTGGTTTTTACTGGTACAGACGATGATCCTGCAACATTAGATAGTTTGCAGGCGCTAGGTTTTAACGATGCAACCCTAGCTTCAAGCACTATTCGCAAATGGCATTATGGCTCTTATCCAGCAACTCGTGCCGCCGCCTCTCGTGCGCATTTAACTGAATTATTACCCAATTTACTAAAGTCCTTAGCCCAAGCTGGCAATGCAGATGAGGCCTTAGCTCGTTTTGATAATTTCCTTAGTAAATTCCCAAGCGGAGTGCAGCTTTTTTCCCTTCTTAGAAGCAATGAAAATATTTGCCACACACTAGTTGCCTTTATGGCAAGTGCCCCAAGAATGGCAGAACAAGTTATCCATCGGGCGCATGTTATGGACGGGTTAATTGATCCTGCATTTGGCGAGGGGATTAGCTCAAGCGATATTTTAATTGATAAAGTTTCTAGTTTTTTAGGCCAAGCCAACTCGTTTGAAGATCTAATAGATAGAGCCAGAATTATCGGGCAAGAGCAAAAATTTCTCATTGGTGCTGGTTTTATTTCAGGTACGTTAAGCGCTAAATTGGCAGGTCAGCAATTCACAAACCTAGCGCAAACTCTATTGCAAAATCTGTTTGGCGCTGTGCAACAAGAATTTACTAAAAAGCACGGCAAAATTGAGGGGGCGCAAACCGCTTTGCTTGCCTTTGGTAAAATGGGCAGTTTTGAGATGAGCGCCACATCAGATCTAGATTTTATCTTGCTTTATGATGCGCCAAAAAACAGCGAATTTTCAGATGGCGCTCGCCCCCTAGCGCAAAATCAATATTTTTCTCGTCTTACGCAAAGGCTCGTGGCGGCACTAAGTGCGCCAACTGCTGAGGGTGTTTTATATGAAACAGATATGCGCCTTCGCCCATCGGGCAATGCTGGCCCGCTTGCCACCAGTCTAAGCGCCTTTATTAAATATCAAAAAGAAAAAGCGTGGACGTGGGAGCATTTAGCGCTAACTCGTGCAAGAGTTGTGGCAGGTGAAACAGCCTTAAGTAAGGAAATTAGCTTAGCTTTGAGCGATATTTTAACGCAAGATTTTGACAAAGAAAAAATAATAGTAGATGTAAAAGACATGCGTGCATTAATTGCCAAAGAGCGCAAACCACATCATAATTTA
Source organism: Hyphomicrobiales bacterium (assembly GCA_027065555.1). GTDB lineage: Bacteria > Pseudomonadota > Alphaproteobacteria > Rhizobiales > Devosiaceae > S141-66. The sequence continues at coordinate 21,687 of JAMONS010000065.1, forward strand.
GACCTAAAACTTATAAATGGCGGCTTTATTGATATTGAATTTTTATTGCAATCAGCACAATTATTGCAGGGTGAAAACTTAACAAATATTGCGAACAATCCAAATGCAATAATAAAAAAATTAGGTGAGTTAGGGGTTATAAAGAAAGCCGATAGATTGCTTGAAATTCACAACACTTATACTATTATATTACAAGCAATGTCTATTTGTTTGCCTAGTCCGATGGATTTTTCTAGCTGGAGCAATGCCTTTAAGGATTTACTAGCGCAGCTAACTAACTACCCAAATTTCTCTCTTTTAGAGCAAGAAGTTGAGCAAATGTCTAAGCAGGTTTTAGGAATTACAAATGAATATTATAATAATGCCTAAGCTACTTGTGCGCTCTGCGTTTCACTAACCCTATTTGGCAATGAAATCGCCACACTAGTACCAACCGCAGGGCTTGAATCAATCGCCAACTCACCACCAAATAATTCAGCAATAGTGCGTGAAATTGCAATGCCAAGGCCCATGCCACCCTCACGAGTAAAGGCACTATCACCCAACACAAATGGTTGCGAAAGATCAGCGATGCGCTCGGGCGACATGCCAATTCCAGTATCTGCTATTTCTAGCACTACGCCATCATCGCCACTCCATATATTGATATTTATTTTACCGCCCTTTGGTGTAAATTGAATAGCATTTTCAACAATATTGCCAATCATTCTCTCACAGCACATTCTATCAATATATAATTGAGTTTCATCACATGCACTAACCATTAATTTTACACCAGCTTTTTTGGCACGAGAGCGATATTTATTTTCAACATTAGAAATTAAATCAGCAAATATAATATCCTCATTGCGCAAGATTAATTCACCGCCCTCTAATTGTGCCAATTCTAAAATTTCAGAAAATGACATCAGTAGTTTTTCACCAGATATTTTTATATCATTGATATAGGCAAGATATTTTTTATCACCAAGAGGGCCATAAGTCTGATGGGCAATTAAATCAGCAAAACCAATAATATGATTTAGCGGTGTTCTAACATCATGGCTAAGATGTGCCAAAAAAGAAGTCTTGGAGCGGCTGGCAGCTTCCGCCTTGATGGTTTCTTGATGTAATTGTTTTACTAATTTACGTTGATTTTTTCTATTTTCTTCAAGTTCTTTTTGTAATTTAATTTTTTCAGAAACATCAGAAATTATCGTAATAAAACCATCATCGCCTATTGGTCTTTCATCAATAAAAATTGCATCACCGTGCTGATTTATAATTTCAATTTGCCGAACTAGTTCTTCATCACTTATTATTTTGTAGTTATTTTCAGACTTTATTTTACCCATTATTTCAATATAACAAGTGCCCTTTTTTGCCTCCTCAAAAGACAGTTTTAACCTATCTCGATAATATGAATTGCAGGCGACTAATTTCCCATTGCTACACCAAATCGCCGCCCCAAAAGGCAAATTATCATTTAGCCAATCATTGTTGGTTACTTGATTTATCTGACTCTCACTATCAGTTGTGCGTCTTGCGCTTATTAAAGATAGTAGCAAAATCGCTAACGCAAGCCCGATAGAGCCACGAATAATAACTGGATTTTCTAGAGCATTACTAGATATTAAATTGCTTGTTGTTTGTGCATCATAAGAGATAGATAAAATGAGCGTTGCAAAAATAATTATTGCGACTAACCACCATCTTAATGTCATGAACTCTAAACCAACTCTACTCATTGCTAGATATTCCCTCGAGCATTAGTAAAATTGCGCTTAAATCATTCATTAGTGGCTACCCTTTTTTAAATACTGCTTATTAATAACTCAAGCGCTAGCGCTGATATTGAATAAGTTAGTGATTTGATTTGTTGAGTAACATATTGAATCAATTAGCAAACATTTGTCTATAGGTTTTTTAATGCTTTTTTAACTAAAAGGAAATTAACGAGTCGATTGAATCACTTAGCGGATAAAATATTTTTCTAGCGCCTGTGAATTTTTATGTATGAAATATTTTTATCCCTTTAAGCCAGCAATCTTTGCAAAATATCAGATAGATTATTCGACAATGTTTCTTTTTTAAGAACCTCAAGCGCCAAGCGTGCCTTTTCTTTTCGAATTGGTTCAAAGGCCTTCCAATTCTTAAACGCACTTAAAAGGCTAGCGCTTGATTGCGGGTTTATCTTATCAATTTCTTTAATCACATCAATCACGAATGAGAACCCATCACCGCTAACCTGCGTAAATTGCGCCATATTCGCTCTAGCAAAACTCCCAACAAGAGCACTAAGGCGATTTGGATTGCTTTTAGGGAATTTACTTGAATTATAAATATTGCGCACTCGCTTCAGGCAATTCTCATCTGGTGCAATAGCATTAAGCGATAGCCATTTATCATAAACCAAAATATCATCACAATATCTATCATAAAAATCTTGCAATAATTTTGACGCATCGCTATTTCCTTGACTAATAATCGAACTAAGCGCCGCCAATCTATCGCTCATATTATTAGCGCTAAAATAATGCTCAATGATAAGGGCTTGTGCTTGTTGTTTGCCGCTGGCATTGATTAGCGCTAAACATTGATTGCGCAAAGCTCTGGCACGAGTTGCCTTTGCTGAAGTAGAAAATATTTTCGTATCAATAGCTAAAATATTATATTTCGCCAATATTGGCATATATTGCGCATTGCCTATCCTGTGCAAAAACCCTTGCCGTACCTGATGAATTAATAAGGGATCGATATTTTCCTTTAGCTCTTGCGCAATAATTATTTCAGAGGGCAAACTAAGCGCAAATGCTTTAAGCGCATCATCAAGGCTAGGATTTTCAATCACCTCCTTTAGTGCCAACAAATATTTCTCAATAATATGCTCGTCTTTATATTTGCCATTATTTTTAACCGCACTAACAAGCAACTCTAAAGCAACATCATTTAGTGCCTGCCAACGATTAAATGCATCGCTATCATGGCGAGCTAAAAATAACCTATCATCCGTTTTTGCTTCGCTTACAATGTTAATTGGAGCAGAGAATTCTCTTAATAATGAAAGCACAGGACGGCTGGCAAGCCCCTCAAATTTTAGCTCCATTTTTTCACTATTAAACAAAATTATATCGTCTTTAATTGTGCCACCACTAACAGAACTATAGGACATATCTGTGACATTATTCTTGTTGCCGTCGCTCGATGCTCTCGCTTCCCCAACACCCCCGCCATTTGCCCCAACAAGTCCAAATTTAATTGGAATGAGCATAGGCACTTTTTCGCTTTGATCAGGGGTTGGTTTAGTGTGTTGATTAAGGCTCAAAGTAAAACTACCTGTTGCTTCATTCCAATGAGTTTTAACACTCACATTTGGCGTGCCAGCTTGCAAATACCACTTTCCAAATTGCGATAAATCCTGCCCGCTAGTTTCTTCAAAAATAGCTAGCCATGCCTCAATGGTAGTTGCCTCGCCATCATGGCGCTCAAAATATAAATCGCATCCCTTTCGAAATTGTGTCCGCCCCAAAATAAGAGCCAACATACGAACAATTTCTGCGCCCTTTTCATAAACGGTAGCAGTATAAAAATTATCTATTTCACGAAATTTACTAGGACGTGCTGGGTGGGCAAGCGGCCCAGCATCTTCGGGGAATTGCGCCATGCGTAAAAGACGCACATCTTCAATTCGCTTAACGCTACGTGATCGCTCATCAGAAGTAAATTCTTGATCTCGATAAACGGTTAAACCTTCTTTAAGGCAAAGCTGGAACCAATCCCGACAAGTTATTCTATTTCCTGTCCAATTATGGAAATATTCATGCGCCACAACAGATTCAATGCGTCCATAATCCCTATCAGTTGCGCTTTGTTGATCTGCCAGAATAAGTCTGTCATTGAAGATATTTAACCCCTTATTTTCCATAGCTCCAAAGTTAAAATCAGACACGGCAACAATGTTGAAAATATCTAAATCATATTCACGCCCAAAGCGTTTTTCGTCCCATTTCATAGAGCGTATTAAAGCGTCCATTGCGTAGGTGCATTTGCTTTCTTTGCCATGCTCACAATAAATCGCAAGGTCAATTTTCTTGCCTGACATGGTGATAAATTCATCTTCAATTTTGCCTAAATCACCAGCGACAATTGCAAATAAATATGAGGGCTTTTTATGCGGATCTTCCCACACAACATAATGGCGATTATTCTCAAGCTCGCCTTTTTCAATCAGATTTCCATTAGATAATAAAACAGGTAAAAGCTGCTTATCTGCCTCAATGCGCACCTTATAAGTGCTAAGCACATCGGGACGATCTGGGAAGTATGTCATACGCCGAAAACCTTCAGGCTCACATTGTGTGCAATACACACCGCTTGAGCGATAAAGCCCCATCAATTCAGAATTATCATCTGGATCTAGTATAGTAATTATTTCAAGTAGGAACTTTTCTTTTGGCGGCGAGAAGACTTCTAATTTATTTGAGGAGAGCTTATATTTATCAGAAGAAAGCGGTGAACCATTAAGCAAAATTGATTTAAGCATCAATTCATCACCGTCCAAAATTAACGCCTCACCATGCAAGGTTTGTTTGTTGGGCGCAAAATTAATTTTAGAAATTAGCTTGGTGCCTTTCTTCTCAATCTCAAAGCACAATTCAACATTGAGTACTTGATAAGGAAACGGCTTATAATCTTTTAGATATGTGAATTGCTCATTGTTATTGGTCATGTTTACTCGCTAATTTATAAATTCTAAAATTGTATTTTATTCATTGATTAGGGCTTGGCAGTGATTTTACTTTATTTCATATAAACTAAATGCTAATCATTTAATTTCAACAATGATTCATAAATCTATGCTAGATAACAGATATGATTGATAGTAAAGCAAAAATTGTAAAGACTTGCCCACTAAGAGATGAGGGCAATGAAATCACTGCCTCAAGCCTTGTGCGTGCGATTTGGGTTATTGCTGGTTTTATCTCTTTAGCAGTTGGTGTTATCGGAATTTTCTTACCAATCGTTCCAACTACCTCACCATTATTATTGGCAGCATTTTGCTTTTCTCGTGGTTCAACTCGTATCAATTCTTGGTTGCTAAATCACAAGACCTTTGGCCCTCCTATAAGAAATTGGAGAGAGCATGGGGCAATATCAAAAGTTGCCAAAACTCAAGCCGTAATTATGATGAGTTTTTCGGTGTTTTTAGTCTGGTTTATTGGCCTGCCCCTATGGGTTATTAGTGTCCAAGCGATAACACTTATTCTGGTTGCAATATTTTTGCTGACAAGACCTGTCCCACCACGCTAAAATGCTTGGGGTCAGGACCCTAATATGAAAGCATTGAATAAAATTTCAAATTTGATTGAAAAATTAGCTAAATATTTAGCAATATTAGGCGGCTTAGTGCTTTGCTTAATTGCTCTAATGGTGCTCATCTCGATTGTTGGACGGGCAGGAATTCCCATTGGGCTTTCTTCTATCAAAGGAGATTTTGAATTAGTAGAAGTAGGCACGGCTTTTGCCATTCTTGCTTTCATGCCCTTTGCACAATTAAATCGCTCTCATGCAGAAGTTAGTTTTTTTACTGAGAAATTAGGCAAATTCGCCAATAAAGCCATAGATTTTATTGTAGATTTTATTATGCTGATAATCGCTAGCATTTTAGCGTGGCGCTTAACGCTTGGCGCAATCGAAAAATATAATAATGGTGAAGTGAGTTTTATTTTACAATTCCCACTTTGGTTTGCCTATGCATCTGCTCTTATAGCACTTTATATTTGGGTGTTGGTTGCCATTTTAATTGTATTAAATAGCATGTTTTCAAAAATGGAGCAAAGCACTTGAGCAATCTTGAAATTGGCATTTGGTCATTTCCAGTGCTGTTAATCTTGATATTTTTGCGCATACCCATTGCTTTGGCGATGATTATTGTTGGCGTGATTGGCAATATATTGGTGCGTGGATCTGTTTCGCCAATTCTGTTTCAACTAAACGATCTCACCTATTCAATGTTTTCTTCATATTCGCTTTCCATCATTCCGCTGTTTTTATTAATGGGGCAATTCGCAACTATTAGCGGCATGTCCGCATCATTATTCAAAAGCGCACAGATATTTGTTGGGCATAAAAGAGGTGGAATGGCGATGGCGGCAATAGGTTCGTGTGCTGGGTTTGGCGCAATTTGTGGGTCGTCACTAGCAACGGCTGGCACAATGGGGCAGGTGGCTTTGCCCGAACTTAAAAAACACGGCTATTCTGGCTCATTAGCAACAGGGGCATTGGCAGCTGGTGGCACGCTCGGCATTCTCATTCCGCCTTCAATTATTCTGGTTATTTACTCGATAATTGCCGAGCAAAATATCGCCAAAATGTTTGTTGCCGCAATAGTTCCGGGGTTATTGGCGGTTTTTGGCTATATGTTAACTATTGCAATCATTGTGCGCCTCTCGCCAAATTCTGCAGGGCGCTTAGAACGCTCTTCAATTAAGCAACGTTTAGATGCGCTAATATCTATTTTTCCAGTATTAGGAATATTCTTCGTGGTAGTTGGTGGCATGTATTTTGGCTTTTTTACCCCAACAGAAGCGGCGGCAATCGGCGCTGTTGCTACTGGATTTATGGCTTTGTTTTCTGGTAATTTAAGCCAACAAAAATTCATCACCTCATTGCTTGAAACCGCCAAAATCACCGCAATGATTTTTCTAATTATATTTGGCGCTTCTTTGTTTAATTCATTTTTGGCACTAACGCAATTACCGCAAGAAATTGCCAATTTAGTAGTTGCAAATAACCTAAGCCCTTATTTGTTTTTGACGCTGATTTTGCTGATTTATTTAATCTTTGGAATGATAATGGATTCACTTTCAATGATATTACTAAGCGTGCCAATATTCTTTCCAATTATTATAGGCATGGACTTTGGCATTCCAGCGCATGAGGTCGGTCTATGGTTTGGTATTTTGGTATTAATTGCAGTTGAGGTTGGGCTAATAACGCCACCAGTTGGGCTAAACCTGTTTATAATCAACAAAATGGCAAAAAATGTTAGCATGATAGAAACTTATAAAGGCGTATTGCCATTTGTACTTTCAGATATTATTCGAGTAATAATACTTGTATTATTCCCTATAATTACCTTATTTGGGGTTAGATTACTTTATTGATTAAACGTTTGCCGTGATAACATCTATCGTCATAGTCGTGCTTGACACGACTATCCATTTTTTAATATGGCAATAAATATTAGAATACAGGAAATACCATGAAATTTATTTGTAAATATTCTTATATTATTTTCGCAGCTTTCATTGCTCTTTTAGGCATATTTTCTAGCTCCTTTGCAAATGCACAAGAAAAAACGCAACAAGAAGTAACCCTGCGCCTGCACCAATTTTTACCAAGTACCTCAACCATTCCTCAAGATGCTATTGCACCATGGGCAAAGCGCATTGAAGAAAAATCAGCTGGTCGTATAAAGATTGAACTCTATCCATCAATGCAACTTGGCGGCTCACCCCCACAATTATTTGACCAAGCAAAGAGCGGCGTTGCCGATATTATTTGGACGGTGCTTGGCTATACTCCGGGGCGCTTCCCCAAAGCCGAAGTTTTTGAAACGCCCTTTATGGTGACTAATGCTGAGGCGACATCAATGGCCTTTCAAACCTATGTCGAGCGATATGCAATGGATGAATTTGCAAGTGTAAAACTGATTGCCGTTCATACACATGGGGCGGGCCTGTTCCATACTAAAACCCCGATTGAAAGGCTTGAAGATCTAAAAGGCATGAAAATTCGTGGTGGCTCTCGCATTATAAATAATATGCTAGAAAACCTTGGCGCAGAGCCAATAGGCATGCCAGTTCCAGCAGTTCCAGAAGCGCTTTCTCGTGGGGTGATTGATGGCACAACTATTCCTTGGGAAGTTACAATGGCGCTTAAAACCAGCGAATTGGTAAAAAATCACACAGGATTTTCTGGTGAAAACGGACTTTATACGCAAACTTTTGCGCTAGTGATGAATAAAAAATCTTATGAGAATTTGCCTGATGATTTAAGAACAATTATTGATGAAGAAAGCGGAATTGAAATAGCGGCACAGTTTGGTGCGGCAATGGATAGGGCAGACATAATTAGCGAGCAATATGCCAAAGATTTGGGCAATAATATTATTGTGCTTGAGGGCGAGGAAGCCGAACGTTGGAAACAGGCGGCACAAATTACTATTGATGAATGGATAGAGCAAACCCCAAAGGGTCAAATGCTTTATGATGCGGCAAAATCTTTGGTTGAAAAATATTCAAATGAAAGCGCATATTGATAGATAGTGAAAAAGCATTTTTGTTTGATCTATTTAAGGTAGCAGTTGCAGCGGCTGACCCTGCTCATTTAATTGCAAAATATCTACCCAAAAAGCCAAGAGGGCGTACAATTATAATTGGCGTTGGCAAGGCCAGTGGTGCAATGGCTTTGGCGTTTGAGAGTGCATGGGAAAAAGCTGGATATAGAACACTTGAAGGATTGGTTGTTACTTCCAAAAACAATGATAAAAAGCTAAAGTATTTAGAGCAAATAATTGCCGCTCACCCTGTGCCAGATGAGAATAGCGCCATAGCTGCCAAACAAATGTTAGAATTGATGCAAGATCTAAGTAAAGATGATTTGGTAGTGGCACTAATTTCAGGCGGTGGTTCTTCGTTTCTTTCACTACCTGCAAATGGCATAAGTTCTAATGACAAAGCCAAAGTGAACAAAGCGTTGCTTACTGGCGGAGTGCCGATTGCCAAGATGAATTGTGTGCGTAAACATCTAAGCAAAATTAAAGGTGGGCGCTTAGCAAAAGCCGCCTATCCAGCCAAAGTGATTTCACTAGTTATTTCTGATGTTCCGGGTGATGATCCTGCGCTTGTTGCATCTGGGCCAACTATTGCTGATGAAACCACACGAAAAGATGCGCTAAAAATTATCAAGAACTATAAATTAGACCTGCCTAAATCGGTGATAGGTTGGTTGAATAATGAAAAAAGCGAAGCGCCAAATCCAGACGAAGAATATTTCAAGAAAAACACTGTGCATTTAATCGCCAATGCAAATATCTCTCTTTTAGCGGCAAAAAAATATGCTGAACAAAAGGGCATAAAGGCACATATTATTTCTGATGCCATTGAGGGTGAGGCTTCATTGGTGGGGGTCGAACATGCCAAAATGGTGCGCCAGATTGTTGCAGGAGAACATGTGTTTAAAAAACCGATATTATTATTAAGCGGTGGTGAAACTACTGTTACATTGAGAAATAAATCTGGTAGGGGTGGGCGCAATAGTGAATATTTGCTTTCGCTATCAATTGGCATTGATGGCATAAAGAATGTTTTTGCTATTGCCGCTGATACTGATGGCATAGATGGCTCAGAAAACAATGCTGGCGCTTATGCAGATTATACTTCTGTTAAGCAGATGCAAGGATTAGGAATTGACGCAAGCGATTATTTACAACTTAATGATGCCTACACAGCTTTTGCGGCGATTGATGATTTAATATTTACAGGCGCAACCTCAACCAATGTTAATGATTTTAGAGCAATTTTGATAAGGTGATTTAATGATACGATTGATAATTATTTCACTTTCTATTATGGTTTTTTCTCAAACTAGTTTTGCGCAAAATACAAATCCTTCCCCTCGCACCTATCAAACCAGCTTTGAATCTATTGATGATTTTAAGGGATTTTATATTACCCCACAAAAATTTGAGGATAAAACTTTTCATGAGCAATCAACTCAAAGAGTTCGCAGCGGCAAGTTTGCGCATAAGGGAGTTATTTTAGGACAAAAGCCGCCAAGCACAAGATTTACAAATAATAACCATAGAGGCTACCCAACCATTCAGCTCTATAAATTAGAGGGTGGAGCTTTTAGAACTCCAGCTAAAATTGAATTTTGGGTTTGGCTGGATATGAAATTTAAGAAGGGCGAATGGTTTAGCTTTGCAACAATAGATCATACTAGATCTGATACTTGGGATCCGGTGTTAGTTAATTTAAGCGACAAAGGAATTGTGCATCTTATGCACGTGCCAAAAAACGCACAAAGCGAATATAGTTTCCAAACGAAAACCATAAAATTCCCTATGCGGCGATGGGTAAAACTTAGCATTGAAATTCACTTTGATAGAAATAACGGATATGCAAAAGTCTGGCAAAATGGTCAACTAGTTTCAAGTGCCATTGTAAAAAAGGGCAACGGATTATTCACGCAAGCCCATTTCGGACTTTATGCACCCCCATCAATGACAAGTGGTGTTGTATATAATGATGATCTAAAAATAACAGAATTACCTAGTCGCTGAAATTATTTCTTCATCAAATATTTCACTAAGGCGGCAATGGATAATATTACCAGCGCCAAAACTAGCACCATAGAAATGCCGCCAAACCACATGCCAGAGCCGCTCATCATTTCACCATATCCCATAATTTTCTCCTTTGAGTTTGAATTAAATCTAATATTAGATTATGCTAATATTGAGCGCTAAGCAATGATTTAAAGCAAAGTAACTAAGAAGTGAACGCTATTACTTAGCTAGTCAAAGTCCGCTCTATCGCATCTTGCCAGCCAGAAATTTTTTGTTTGCGAATCTGTGCGCTCATCTCAGGCTCAAAGCGCCTATCAAGTTTCCATTGTTTGGCAAAGCCTTGCATATCTGTCCAAACTCCTGCCCTATATCCAGCCAACCATGCAGCGCCTAGCGCTGTTGTTTCAAGAATAGTTGGGCGATCAACTGGGGCGTGTAAAACATCGCTTAAAAACTGCATTGTCCAGTTAGAAGCCACCATGCCGCCATCAACTCGAAGCACAGTTTTTGCCTCTACGCCCCAATCCTTTTTCATGGCTTCAAGCAGGTCATTAGTTTGATAGGCAACAGCCTCAAGTGCCGCTTTGGCAAATTCATTCACACCAGTATCTCGAGTAATGCCATATATTGCACCACGAGCATTTGCGTCCCAATGTGGTGCGCCCAAACCTGTTAGGGCTGGTACAAAATAAACATTAGAATTTGAATCTGCTTTTTGCGCTAACTCCCCAGTTTCACTTGCTGATTTTATTATTCCTAATCCATCACGTAACCATTGTACCGCCGCTCCTGCAATAAAAATCGATCCCTCAAGCGCATAATTTACCTTGCCATCTATTTGATAGGCAATAGTGGTTAGTAGGCGATTTTTTGATGGCACAATTTCTGCCCCAGTATTAAGCAGAGCAAAACAACCAGTGCCATAAGTTGCCTTCATCATGCCCTTTTCAAAACAAGCATTGCCAATGGTTGCGGCATGTTGATCTCCAGCCACACCTAAAATAGGAATGGCAGCGCCAAATAATTCCTTATCGCAAATTCCAAAATCATCGGCACATTCTTTCACCTCAGGTAATATTTGCTTTGGGATATTGAGGATTTCCAATAATTCATTATCCCACTTTTTTTGCTCAATATTAAACAGCAAAGTACGTGAAGCATTGGTAATATCGGTGGCATGAACCTTGCCACCAGTTAATTTATAAATCAGCCAGCTATCAATCGTACCAAAACAAATTTCGCCATTATTAGAACGCTCCCGCAAACCCTCAACCTCATCAAGCAAAAATGCAATTTTTGTGCCTGAAAAATACGGATCAAGCAGCAAACCAGTTTTTTTAGTGAATAATGGCTCAAGCCCTTTAGCCTTAAGCGCCTCGCACATTTTGGCAGTGCGCCTATCTTGCCAAACAATAGCTTTATGAATTGGCTCTCCCGTTTTTCTATCCCAAAGCACAATAGTTTCACGCTGATTAGTAATGCCAATGGCGGCGATTTCGCTTGCATTTAGCGAAGCATTTTTTAGTGCCTGTTTTATGGTGCTAACAACCGAAGCCCAAATCTCATTTGCATCATGCTCCACCCAGCCATTTTTTGGGAAATATTGCGTAAATTCTTCTTGCCCAATACCCGATATTCTCATATTGCCATTAAAAATAATTGCACGAGTTGAAGTAGTACCTTGATCAACAGCTAAAATATTTGCACTCAATTTCATCTCCTTAATTAAATTATTTGTATATTGGGCAAAACTTGCTTAAATGACAAGTCAAACCAAAGATTATCTAGCTAAGAATATATTACTAAGGATATCTAATGCCAAACAATGAGAAAATCTTTGCTATTGCGCCAATGCTCGATTGGACAGACAGGCATTTTCGCTTTTTGGTGCGCCTATTAACAAGAGAAGCGCTGCTATTTACCGAGATGATAACTAGCCCAGCAATTATTCATGGCGATAGAGAACGCTTACTTGGTTTTGATGAAGTTGAACATAAGATTGCAGTGCAAATTGCTGGCTCTAACCCAAGCGAATTAGCACAGGCAACAAAAATTTGCGCCGATTATGGTTATGATGAAATAGACCTAAATGTCGGCTGCCCCTCGGATAGAGTGCAATCTGGCAGCTTTGGCGCTTGTTTAATGGCAAAGCCAGATTTGGTAGCTGAGAGCGTCAGCGCTATGGTCAATGCCAGCGATAAGCCAGTAAGCGTTAAGTGCCGCATTGGTATTGATGAGCAAGATATTGAGCAAGCGCTTGATATCCTATGCGATAAAATTATTGAAGCAGGAGTTAGCAAAATTTATGTCCATGCCAGAAAGGCGTGGCTACAAGGACTAAGCCCAAAAGAAAACCGCACCATTCCTGAACTTAATTATGATAGGGTCTATCGCTTGAAACAACGGCTTAAAGGTTTCCCGATAATTATCAATGGCGGCATTGAAACTTTAGAGCAAAGCAAGGAGCATTTAAGCTATGTTGATGGCGTAATGCTCGGGCGTGCCGCCTATCATAATACAATGATTTTAAGCGAAGTTGACCAACAGATATTTGGCAAAACCACACCTATTATTTCACAAAATGAAATAGAAAAACAAATGCTCAACTATATAGAGAATGAGCTAGTTAAAGGCACAAAGCTCAATCAAATCACTCGCCATATGTTGGGACTGGCAATGGGGCAACGAGGAGCGAAGTCTTTTCGGCGAATTTTAACGCTTGATATTAGTAAAGAAGGCGCAGGGACAAACACTGTTGAAAAAGCGTTTAGCGCCCTATATTAGTAAGGTATGAATTTGTGATTTTCCCCTAGTGCTTAATCAGCGCATAAAATTCACTTAAAAGATTTTTTTTAGATTTAACTTGGCATTTCTCTAATATATTTTGCACATGCCAACGCACCGTGCCATAGGATCTATCAGATTCTTGTGCAATGAAGCGCAAAGATTTACCATCTAACATGCCGCTTAAAATTTCAATTTCTGACTTTGTAAGCGAATATTTTTTACCAAAATTCTCTATTGAGCTATCCCGGGCACTAGCAGGCTTAGTCTTTTTAACCCGAATTTGCGTCGCCAAATAGCGCATAAACAAAGCAAGTCTTTGCTTGTCTAAATCAGAGAAATCACCCTCATCTTCACTGCGCCAAGCCACCAGAACAAAATTAGAATCATCTGGCAATATTGCAGAAACCGCCAACATATAAAAAATTTTGCGCGGTATAAAAAAATTCTTGGCAATTTCTACTTCTTTGAACTGAGCATCAGCAACAACATCGCTTCGCCGACTTGGCTCTAGCGGGTTCAAAGAATCATCGGGAATTTCATTTTGCTCAAATATTTTATGTTCAACATATCCTTTTGCATATTCAGGATTGCTTGTTGCTACTAGCTGATCAAGCGAGCGCCAAGCCATAATTCCATTGATAATATCAGGGCGATACATAACAATTCCAGCGCCAAAAATATCCCTAAAATCCTCGCAAAATTCTGACCAGTTCTGGTTTTCGCCAGCAAGATGTTTACCAGCACAGTCATAAAGTTTTTCTAAAATAATCATAAAAATCTAAAGCCCAAATAATTGCACACCTAGCAAATTTGCTAGGCGAAACTGATGAGAAAAAATATTATATCTTAATCAAATCAATTCTATCTTTTGGGGACAATAATGAGAAAAATTTTACTTCGTCAAGTATCGCTAGCGCTTTTAACTTCAACCGCCCTGCTAAGCACCGCCAGCATGGCAGCAGAATATGTGGTTTCCACTCCAACAACTGTGAGCAATGGCGGAGCGGGTAATGTGATTGATGGCACTGATATTCTGACAGTTGATGCGAATGGCTCGATTACGACGGCTGGTAATTATGGTGTTGGATTGTCTGGGGGAGCAAATGTAATCAACAACAACGGCACAATCAACTCAGGTCTTGTTGGCGTATTGATTAGTGCTGGTGCTAGTAATGGTAATATTATTAACAATTCTGGCACTATTTCAGCCCTTGGAGCAAATTCAACTGGTGTCTTAATTGATATTAATTCTATTGAGAATACTGTGAATAATAGCGGCATAATATCATCAGAAGGTTTTAATGCTTTTCTTGCTGTTAATGGTACAAACGGTACTGTTTTGAACAATTCAGGTAAAATAGTTAATACAGGTGGAAATCCATCAATTACCTTTATGGCAAATGATTCTACCCTAAATTTAGCTGCTCCTTCATTCATTGGCGGCGCAATGGAGTTTAATTTCACTGGAGTTGAAATAACCACCGGGCGTTCGCAGTCTAATTTATGGGATTTTTCTAATGGCAATCCATCTGTGAGTTTTGTCAACGGTGGTGTGCCTTATGCTTGGGCTGGAGATAAATTCGCCACCATTGATCCAACTGCTTTAAGTGCCGCACCAGAAATGGCAGCAGGGCTAACATCTGGTGTTTCAGAATTAGTGCGTAATAATTCTGAGGGTGG
>JAMONS010000066.1 GCA_027065555.1 Hyphomicrobiales bacterium
TATAATCTTTTCTCTATTGAAAAGAGAGGAAAGAAATTTTCTTGCACCATGCGTGAATATGGCTATCAAAGAATCGGTGAAGATATTACAATGCGCCTAAAAATGAGTATTTATTAGAAATTTATACATGAATGATTTAACTTTCAAAATCCACAAGCCAAAAATTAACACCAATGATTTGGAAATTATTTTTCCATATTCTTTGGGTGAGTTGAATTTTGAGGAAAAATTAGAATTTGATAAAATGGCGGGGGTGTCGGGGTCGGGAGCAAAGCGACCAACGGCGACAAGAAATAATGGAGCTAATTTAGGTGTTTTTGGCCTGCAATCTTTTGAGCGGTTAGTCTCTTTAGCGGCCTGCATTTTAGGTGTGAGCTATTATAAATTACTTGCCCCTTATGAAATAGATGCTAGCGATTTATCGCTTAGCCAAGATGAGCAAAAATTGGTGCTTTATGTCTATGAAAATGGTTTAGGTGAATTTTTTGCTCGCAATAATCTGAGGCGCTATGGCAAAATAAAACTTAGCGCCAATATAAATAATCAACAAAAAGAAAAGCCACTTAAACTAAAAGAGGAAATATTATTGCCCATTGGCGGCGGCAAAGATTCGCTTGTTTCAGTGCAATTATTAGAAAAAGCAAAAATTGATTTCACCCCCTTTGCGGTTAATCCCAAAGGGCCAATTATTTCTTCTGTTGAGAAGATTGAGCGCCAGTCAATTTATGTGAGGCGCATTTTAGACAAAGAAATGATTAGGCTAAGCCAGCAGCCAAATTTTTATAATGGTCATGTCCCATCAACCGCTATAAATTCCATCATCGCAGCTTTATGCGCTGTGCTTTATGATTATAAATATATCGCCCTATCAAATGAGCGCTCAGCAAGTGAAGGTAATGTTGAATTTGACGGTCGTGAAGTAAATCATCAATATTCTAAATCTTTTGATTTTGAGAAGATGTTTAGCGATGTAATTAGTGATGCAACGGATGGTGAATTGCAATATTTCTCGCTTTTACGCCCGTTTTCAGAGGTAAAAATTGCCAAAATTTTTGCCAAAGAAGATCGCTTTGATAGGGTGTTTTCTAGCTGCAACCAAAATTTCAAACTAGCTGGGCATGATGGTAGACTTTGGTGCACTAATTGCCCAAAATGCCATTTCACCTTTTTAATTCTTGCGCCCAATATAGAGAAAAATCGCCTCAATGATATTTTTGGACATAATTTGCTTGATGTTAAAAAAAATGAAAATGCCTATCGTGAATTAACGGGGCTTAAAGGGCACAAGCCTTGGGAATGTGTTGGTGAAATTTTGGAAGCGGCTGCAATGATTTATACGCTGAGCAAGAATGAGCAATATAAAAACGATATAATAGTTTCAAAACTAAGCGCTGATATAATAGATTTTTATGGTAAGAAAAAACTTGAACAGGCATTGAGCGATCTAATGAAAGATAGTAATGTGCATTTAATTCCAAAAACTATTGAGCAAAAGGTAATGCCATATGCCAAATGAAAACCAGATAAGCAATATTGATTTTTCAAAACCTGTTTTGCTTTATGGTGCTGGTATTGAAGCGCAATCAACTCGCAAATTCCTTCAACAGAATTATCCAAATACGAAAATATACGTAACGGCTGATAGCGGAGCTATTAAAGTTGAGAACAGTGAAATTATCAAACCATCTGATCTAACTAGCGCTATTGAAAATAAAAAATTTGCGGCAATTATAAAAAGCCCCGGAGTTTCTCGCTATCGACCTATTTTTCTTATGGCTCGAGAGGCTGGGATAATTGTTACTTCAAACCTAAACCTATGGGCGCATCATTATCGAGAAAAAAGCAAAGTAATTGCTATTACTGGCACAAAGGGCAAATCTACCACTGCAACTCTTCTTTATCTCATGTTAAAGGCTGCAAAAAAAGACGTTGGTCTTGCTGGTAATATTGGTGTTGCGCCAATAGATGTTGCTAATAAAAATGAAATAATAATATTCGAGCTTTCCTCATATCAAACCGCCGATATTGCTTTTGAACCAGATTTTGCGGCCATAACAAATCTCTCCCCCGAACATACCGACTGGCATCGTGATCTGACACATTATTATGCTGATAAATTAAACCTTATTGAACGTGACAGCGCATTTCCTGTGGCGCTTGGAGTTGGTGCAATAGATAATGAATTGGCGCTAAAAGCTTTGGGTGATAGGTCACGTTTGTTGCCGCCATTAAACGATGATTTGAGTGATAAAATAAATGAAGCGGCACAAAATTCATCTCTAAAGGGCGATCATAATATTGATAATGCAAAATTAGCGGCGCAATTAGCTTTGGCTGTTGGAGCAAATGATACAAATATTTTAGCGGCGATAAAAGATTTCACCCCGCTTGCCCATCGTTTAGAAGAGCATAAAATTGGCAATATGTTATTTGTTGATGATAGTATTTCAACAACTCCAGAGGCAACATTAGCAGCGATTAATGCCTATAAGAATATGCCAATAGCGCTAATTGCAGGTGGGCACGAGCGCCAGCAAAATTATACGCAATTAGCAAAAGAATTAGCTCAAAGTTCGGTTGAAATTCTTATTTGCCTACCAGTAACTGGAGATAGGCTAGCCTCTAGCACCTATGCAAATGCCCCACGAATTGAAGTGCTTGAAGCTGAGAATTTAGAAATAGCCATGAACGCTCTTGCTTCACGTAGATCGCGTTTTGATGTAATTATTCTATCTCCCGGTGCGCCAAGCTATAATCAATTTAGAAATTTTGAAGAGCGGGGTGATAAATTTATTGCGCTGGCACACGAACTATTTGAGGGAAAATGAAGCATCTTGAACTTAAAATTATCCCGCCGTTGGTTACGCTAATTTGCGGAGTGTTAATGTGGGGTGTATCAAAAATTACACCGCAAATTACCTTGCTTTTACCATTCAAAAACATATTAGCAATTTTGTTTTTAGCGCTTGGATTATTGCTAATGGGTGCGGCGGCTTTTTCATTTTTCAAAGCAAAAACCACAATAAACCCCATGCGTCCTGATAAATCTTCTTCATTGGTAACAGGCGGGCTTTATCGCTTCAGCCGCAATCCTATTTACCTTGCTGATTTATTATTTTTAGTCGCTTGGGGATTTTTTCTTGCCAATTTATTTTCTTTTATTCTGATTATTGGCTTTATTCTTTATATGAATAGGTTTCAAATTATACTAGAGGAGCGAGCATTAGAGGAATTATTTAGCGAGCAATATCTGGCTTATAAGAATAGGGTTCGGCGCTGGATTTAGCTTAATTCTAGCTTGGATTTTTTTAGAATAAGAAACTCATAGTGGGTGGTTTTTGCAAAAATCAACATAGATATTCGCCGTCACCCTGTTGAAAAGCGAGGCCTATTTGCGCTTTCCTATCATATCATAAATAGTGGTTTTCTTGCTGTTTCAGCAACAAGAATAATACTAAAATAGTTCCTACTTATGAATATAATGGACCCCGTTTTTCAACGGGGTGACAGCGGAGGAAAATGGCTGGCAACTATAGCTGCAATTGTGTGACATTTAGAGATATGTTGGCAATACGGGGTTTATAGTGTCAGCCTATATCAACCCTCAAACATTACTTTGCCCTTTACCAGTTGCTAAGAATTTCTTAATGTTCCTTGCGGCTTGGCGGATTCTTTGTTCGTTTTCTACTAGCGCAATTCTTACATGATTATCGCCATATTCACCAAAGCCTACTCCGGGGGCAACTCCAACTTCTGCTTTTTCTATCAATAGTTTAGCGAATTCTAATGAACCTAAATGTGCGAATTCATTTGGAATTGGAATCCATGCGAACATTGTGGCTTTTGGTGCTGGAATATCCCAGCCAGCTCTGCCGAAACTTTCGACCAGCACATCTCGGCGCTTTTTATAAATATCTCGCATTTCTTTTATGCAATCGTCTGAGCCGTTTAGGGCAGCGGTTGCGGCGACTTGTACCGGCGTGAATGCTCCATAGTCTAAATATGATTTTACCCTTGATAATGCAGAAATCAATCTCTCATTGCCAACCGCAAAACCTACTCGCCAACCCGGCATGGAATAGGTTTTTGATAAAGAGGTAAATTCAACTGCAATATCCATCGCACCCTCGACCTCAAGCACCGAGCAAGGCGGATTATCATCAAAATATATTTCGGCATAAGCCAGATCGGACAGGATAAAAATATCGTGTTTTTTACAATATTTGACGACTTCTTTGTACCATTCAATATCAGCAACATAAGCAGTTGGGTTGGCTGGATAATTTAGAATAAGCGCAATAGGTTTTGGTATTGAATGACGCACTGCCCTATCTAGCACCGCTAAAAAATTATCATTTGGCTCTGCTGGCATCGATCGCACCGCACCGCCTGACATTATAAAACCAAACGAGTGAATCGGGTAGGTCGGATTGGGAACTAGCACAACATCCCCTGGTGCGGTGATTGCCTGCGCCATGTTGGCAAAACCCTCTTTTGAGCCTAGCGTTGCCACCACTTGCGTATCAGGATTTAGCTTCACGCCAAAACGACGCTGATAATATGCCGCTTGGGCTTTACGTAAACCCGGAATTCCCTTTGAGGCGGAATAGCGATGGGTGCGAGGGTCCATCACGGTTTCTTGTAATTTTTGCACAATATGTTTTGGGGTTGGCAGATCGGGATTACCCATGCCAAGATCAATAATATCAACGCCAGCCGCACGAGCTTTTGCCTTTATCGGATTGATATGCTCAAATACATAAGGTGGCAATCTTTTAATGCGATGGAATTCAATATCTGACATTTTATCTCTCTTTATGGAAATAATGGCATTTGTTGTAAGGCGGTATTCTCATCAAAGCCAAAGGCAATGTTGAAATTTTGCAATGCTTGCCCTGCGCTACCTTTAACCAAATTATCTATTGCCGCAATGACAATCGCACGTCCCTTTATTCTATCTTCAAAGACATTTATATGGCAAAAGTTTGAACCTCTTACATGCCCAGTTGCTGGCATTTTGCCTCTCTCTAATAATTTGATAAATGGCTCATCTTTATAAGCTTTCTCTAATGTTGCTCTTAAGTCATTGATGTTAGACCCATTATCTAGTTTTACATGCGCCGTGATTAACTCACCTCGTGACATGGGAATAAGATGCGGCGTGAAATTTACCACGATATTTTTGTCCGATATTTTGCTTAATTCTTGATCAATTTCTGGTGCATGGCGATGAACGCCGACAGCATAGGGTGAAACACTTTCGCCTGCTTCTGCCATTAGCATATTTTGTTTTAGGCTCCTGCCCGCTCCCGTAACGCCAGATTTTGCATCTATGATTATATCATCACTGGAAATTGTAGCTGATTTAAGTAGCGGCAAAAGTGCCAACAAAGTGGCGGTTGGATAACAACCCGGACAAGCAATGATTGGAGCAGTTTTAATGGCTTCTCTATTATGCTCGCTAAGCCCGTACGCGGCTTTTTTTTGCAACTCTGGTGCTATATGCTCATTGCCATAAGTTTGTTGATAAAGCTCAATATCTGTTAGACGATAATCTGCTGACATATCAATGATACGAGTTTTAGGCGATATGCTTAAAATCTTTTGGATTATTTTTTGGCTTGTGCCATGCGGCAGGCCACAAAAAACCACATCAATTTCAGACCAATTCACTTCATCATTGGTTACTAAATCTGGCAGGTTGGCATGTGCAAGATGCGGGAATACTTCACCCATTGGCTTGCCGGCGTGAGTATTGGCAGTTAACGCAACAAACTCAAGATTTGGGTGTGCCAAGCCTAAACGCAACAAATCAGCCCCTGTATAACCCGAAGCACCAAGCAATGCCGCTTTTACCAATTTCATCTATTTTGCCCTCATATTGACTTAGTTCATTTTATGACTATCTATTTATAAATGCTTGTAATTGTCTATTTTAACTTTGTAAATGGCGCAATTAATCATAGCGAACCCTAAATGTTGGAATATAATATGCCAAAGCGTATTGCGATAGCCACCATTGGAACTTTGGGCGATGTTTTGCCCTATATTGCTTTAGCCAGAGCCTTAAAAAAACATGGCTTTGACGTGGTTCTTGGTGCTTCCTCTGACTTTGAAGGTCTTATTGAAAGTTATAATGTTGAGTTTTTTAATCTTGGCAATAGTATTAAATCTTATGTAACTCAGCCCTCTTTTAATAAAACCATATATGAAAACAATCTGCTTAATCTACCTCATTTACTTACTCAGGGGCAGAGCATTATTGAAACAGCGGCACGAAAAGCTTGGGTTATGGTGCAAAATGCAGATGCAGTCATTGTAAATATTAATACATCTTCTGGTATTGATATGGCAGAAGCCTTAGATATCCCCGCAATTGTGACGGCTTTGCAACCCCTTAATGTAACATCAGAATTCCCTATTCATATTTATTCTGGACCAGATTTGGGATCTATTCTAAATCGACTAACTTATGCTGGGGCAAGTGTTCAGCAGGTTTATTATGACCTTCCAAGGGATAAGCTGAGAAAAGAATTAATGGAATTAAAACCGCGTAGAGGCGGCGGTTTTTCTAAAGATGCTCAGGGGAAATATTTAACTACATTATATGCCTATTCACCCAATGTTTCTGCAAAGCCACATGATTGGCCCAAAACTGCAATTGTTACAGGATTTTGGCGATTAGAGGATCATAGTGGTTGGAAGCCATCTAAAGAGCTTCAGGAATTTTTAGATGCTGGAGAAAAGCCAATTTATATTGGTTTTGGATCTATGCCATTTGGAGCAAAAGAAAATAGCAAAATTATAAAAAAATCTCTTGATGTATGGGGAGGTCGGGCAATTATATCTAGCGGCTGGGGTGGACTTAAAACTGATAGAATATCTGAAAATATTTTTGTAATAAACAACGCCCCGCATGATAAGTTATTTAAATGTGTAAGTGCTGTTATTCATCATGGAGGTGCAGGCACAACTGCTGCTGGTCTTTATGCTACATGCCCAAGCTTTATTTTGCCACAAGCGGTAGATCAACCTTTTTGGGGGCAAAGAGTGTTTGAGCTTGGTTGTGGACCAGAACCTGTGAATTTACGAAAACTAACACCAGAAAAATTAGTTTATGCCCTTAATGACTTAAAAACAAACAAAGATTACAAAGAGAATGCTAGCAAAATTGCAAAAAAACTTAATGCGGAAAAAGGAACTGAAATTGCAATTAAGCATATAAAAAGAGTGATAAAGGATTTTAAGAAATAATAACAATTCTAGTTTATTTGCTTTCATTAGTTGCGGGTAAATGCTTGAGGAAAATATCTGCGCTGGCTTCCCAAGTAAACTTAGAAGCATATTCTCTACATTTTTTTCGAGAAATTTTAACTGCTTCTTGCGCTGCTTTTTGTAAATCCTCGTCCATGACCCCAGCGCCAGAATCAGCAATTACATCAAGTGGCCCTTGCACTGGATAGGCGGCAACAGGCAAGCCACTTGCCATTGCTTCAAGCAAAACAAGACCGAATGTGTCGGTGCGTGAGGGAAAGACAAAACAATCAGCGCTTGCATAGTAGGTTGATAATTCTTCTCCGCTTTTGTTACCTACAAAAATCACATCAGGATATTTTATCTTGAATTCTTCAAGTTGTGGCCCTGAGCCAACAACAAGTTTTGTTCCATCTAATTCTAGACTTAAAAAGGCTTCTATATTTTTTTCAACTGCGATGCGTCCAACAAAAAGGTATATTGGTTTGGGCAGGTTAAATTTAGGTGATTTTTCATCTCTAAAAGATGGATTAAAAACATCAAGATCAACACCAAGCGACCAATCAACAGTGTTTTTAAAACCTCTTTCTCGCAATCTATTGGCAACAGTTTTTGAAGATACTAAGCAATGTTTTGCGGACGAGTGGAAGCGGCGAAAATATGCATAGGTCCAGCGCAAAGGAACTGGCGCTCTGGCACGAATATATTCTGGATATTGAGTATGAAAAGATGTTGAGAAGGGAATATGCCGCTTGTTGCAATAATGACGAGCCATAGCGCCAAGCGGCCCCTCTGTTGCTATATGAATTGCGTCAGGATTAATTGCCTTAATTTTTGTTTTTACTATGCTTGGGATAGTTAAAGATAATCTGATTTCTTTATATGTTGGCATTGAGAAAGTTGTAAATTGTGAAGGCTCTAAAAATTCTACATTATAGCCTTTTATTCGCATTTCTTGCGCCAATTTATCTAAAGCACGCACCACACCGTTGACTTGCGGATAATAAGCGTCAGTAACAATTAGAATTGTTTTCATTTTATGCTCTATCTAAAAATCTTCACTATCTTTACTTAAACCGAAAATGTGTTTTTTAATAGAGCTAAATATCATTTTGAGCGCATACGAAGAATCTTACGATGTAGATAAGATCCTTCACTGCCGTTAAGGATGACATCTCCCCTCACCCTCATGGGTGAGCTTGTCGAACCATAGAGTGATAGCCTCTCGTCCTTCGCAGTTCGACAGGCTCACTGTGAGGGCTCAGGATGAGGTGTTTTTTTATTTCATTTTACACAAAAAAAAGGCCGGTTGCCCGACCCTTGTAAAATTGTATAGATAGCAATTAGCGTTTTGAGAACTGGAATGACTTACGGGCTTTTGCTCTACCGTATTTCTTACGTTCAACAACACGGCTATCACGAGTAAGGAAACCACCCTTTTTAAGCACAGCACGAAGCTCTGGCTCAAAATATGTTAGGGCTTTTGAAATACCATGACGCACAGCACCAGCTTGACCTGATAGACCACCACCAGAAACGGTTGCAACAATATCATATTGATCTTTGCGCTCAGCGGCTTCTGTTGGTTGACGAAGCACCATTTGCAACACAGGACGGGCAAAATACTTCTGATAATCTCTGCCATTAATGGTTACTTTGCCATTACCCGGCTTAATCCAAACACGAGCAACAGCGTCTTTACGTTTACCTGTTGCATAAGCACGGCCATATTTATCTAATTTTTGTACATATGTAGGAGCTGTGCTTTCAACTGTTTTAGCATTAGCTAGCTCTTCCAAAGAATTAATTGTTTCAGACATGATTATTTCGCCCTAACATTTTTAGAGTTCATTGATGCAACATCTAGCACTTGAGGCTGTTGCGCTTCGTGGGGATGATCTGTTCCAGCATAAACACGTAAATTCTTGAGCTGTTGACGGCTTAGTGGGCCACCGGGCATCATACGACGAATAGCGTTTTGCAGAACTCTCTCGGGGAACTTACCTTCAAGAATTTGACGTTGAGTTCTGTCTTTAATTCCACCCGGATAACCTGTGTGCCAGTAAAACTTACGTTGATCAAGTTTTTTGCCAGTGAGTGCAATTTTATCTGCATTGATAACAACAATATTGTCACCAGTGTCCATGTGTGGGGTAAAGGTTGGTAGGTGTTTGCCACGTAAGCGATAAGCAATGACGCTAGCAAGACGACCAACAACCAGACCTGTTGCGTCGATCAAGATCCATTTCTTGTCGATATCGCTCGGTGTTGCCGAGAAAGTCTTCATGTCTTAAAGTTCCTTATATATATAACTTAAATCTAAATTGTGTGTGTTGATATATAGAGATTAAATAATTCGTCAAGCATAAAGTTTTTACTTATATTTTTCAATGGGTTATCTATGCGGTATTATGATACCAGATTTTATATATCTCACGCTAGTTCGCTTTTTTCCTGCTCACGCCGCTAGGCTATGCTCACGCTCCGACCTGCCGAGCCGAAGCTCAAAGAGCGTAGGTTGGTGGGGCGGCACACTTTATCCCGCTCACGCCGCTACGGCTAGCGCCGGCGAGCCCAAAGCTCGCTATACTGATAGATGGAGTGTTAAACGTTGGTAGCTTTCTTTATTCTTGTCGCCGTTGGTCGCTTGTCGCTCCCGACCCCGACACCCCCGCCGTTTATTCTTTTCCCATGCTAACAAGTACGCAGGCTGCCCGCCCCCGCTTGTCCGCCGAAGCTTTAGCGTAGGTGGAACACTCCCGCCTTTATTCTTTTTCCAAGCTATATC